>JAISIL010000213.1 GCA_031262035.1 Spirochaetaceae bacterium
TGTGACTGTTGTTCGTGCTACTGGTGTAACAGATGCTACTATGTTTCAATCCACACACCCGCACGGGGTGTGACTCCCTTTCAATATTAAGATTTGATAATTCTCTAAAGTTTCAATCCACACACCCGCACGGGGTGTGACTACTTTTAAAATGCACTACATCGGCCACCAATACGAGTTTCAATCCACACACCCGCACGGGGTGTGACGCAATATCCGGATGGCATTTTTTGATTTCCTGCCTGTTTCAATCCACACACCCGCACGGGGTGTGACAAATTCCGGTTTAAATTCGATATGCTCGGCAATAAGTTTCAATCCACACACCCGCACGGGGTGTGACTTACCCTGATGTAAATCTTTGTTGTATAACAAATTATCGGGCATTTTTTGCGAACTACAATTGCAGTTTGCAATATTATAAAAAATAACCTTCTCTGCATTATCAAAAACCAAGTATACTAATAATTTAGGCGAATGCGAAACTCCCCTGTTTTTCTGTGTCTTGCACTTTCGCATTTGACTGTTTAGATTTGGTTTTACAGAATAGACTCATTTAGTATAATCCTTTTTTATATTTTCTTCAAGAGCAATAAAACGGTCAAAATCACTTTTGTATTCTAAATCCTGTTTTTTCTTAAAAACATTAAATTGCTCCTCTGCAAACTGTTTAGCTAAATCGTGTGATATTTTTCCTGCATTATGCAGTATATCATATTCGGTAAAATTCAAAAAGCCATCAAGTTTCTCGACCCAGTCTTTCATATACATGACATTGCGCCGTTTTGCCTGTAGTTCGGCATAATCAAGATATAGTGTTACAATACGATTCAGTCCGTCTATTTCTTCTTTATCTAAATAATTTTTTGCAATAGATACATCGCTCTTTCTGATTTTTCCCTTTGGTGAATTTTTCCATGAGGTTAATCCCATATTGGGTCTCTCTGCATCGGCCCTGTTGTAGACAATTTCTGCCGCTGTCTCATGGCTAATGGCAAAATGTAATTTGTTTTGAACAGTTGCAAAGAATGTTTTTGTCAAATCACCGTCACTGTCATAATCTGCGCTACATTCAGCATATATGTCAGTTACTTTCTGATACATACGGCGTTCGCTTGAACGAATATCCCGAATACGTTCCAATTGTTCTTCAAAATAATCCTGACCAAATATATAATTGGGCGTTCTTAAACGCTCATCATTCATAACATAACCTTTTACTATATATTCTTTTAGTATTCTCGTTGCCCATACCCGGAACATAGTTGCCCGCATGGAGTTTACCCGGTAACCAACTGCAATAATTGCATCAAGGTTGTAATATTCAATATTCCGTTTAACCTGTCTTGCGCCTTCCTGCTGAACTGTTTCCATTTTGGAAACAGTTGATTCTTTTAAGAGTTCGCCTTCGGCATAAATATTTGATAAGTGTTTTGAAATTGCTGCTTTCTGGACATTGAATAGTTCAGCCATTCTGTCCTGTGTTAACCACATGTTCTCATTCATTAAAAGTACTTCTACTTTTACATCACCATTTGCGGTCTTATAAATGAGAACTTCTCTTGTATTTACTGTCAGTGTAGTATTTTTCATTAGTCCTTCCTTATACAATCAATGCATCATCAACATCATAAGATGGCTTAGCGCCAACATGTTCTATGCGTCGTCTGTAATTAGCGCCAAGATAGTAATAACGCAGGCTGTCTTTCTTTGCATCTATTATACTCTCCAGTTGATTTTTAAGCAAGACCCATTGTGCAGGCTCCACTACACACTCAAAAACAGAATACTGAACACGCTGCCCGTAATTTTTGCATGTTTTTGAAACCTGCCTCAAACGTTTCTGGCCGCCTTTCGTTGTCGTTTCTACATCATAACTTACCAAAACCATCATAATTTCTGTTCTCCTATCGCCAGAAAAATGGAGGATACCCGTCAATATCACCACGGATATGCCGAGCCAGCAAATTTGCCTGAATAAAAAAGAGAAGCCCGATTTTCACTTTCTCTTTTATAAAAGAATGATAAATTTCTTCCTGTTTCCTGTTTTGATATTCCTGAATTAACGTTTTTCGTGTATCATCATTCATCAATACTGCGCCACTTGCAGATTTTGTAAAATCTTTTTTTGAAACCTGCTTTCGGTTTATAAGTGACAACACCAATCTGTCTGCCAGCACCGGACGAAACTCTTCCATTAAATCGAGCGCCAAACTTGGCCGACCAGAACGGTCCCGATGCAAGAATCCGACCTGCGGGTCAAGACCCACTGTTTCAAGCGCAGAACGAACATCATGGGTGAGCAGTGTGTAAGTAAATGATAAAAGTGCATTCACTTCGTCAAGCGGCGGACGGCGATTTCGTTCGTTAAAAATAAAATCATCTTTCTGATTTGTAATAAGATGATTAAATACAGAAAAATAACTTGCCGCTCCCTGTCCTTCAAGTCCGCGCACTTCATCAGTTGTTTTACACCTTGACACATTGTCAATAATTCTGGAGAGTATATCAGATACATTTTTGATTGATGCAATATCAACTTTATCGCCATTATCACGAATTGTGCGATTCAACACGACACGGCAATTAGCCAGTTTCCCGCGAATTTCATTTATTGCAATAGACCGCGTTGCATTTTCGTCGTCTGCCATACGAAATTGCTGCCGCCTGAGAAGCACATTGCCGCTAACCGGGCCACGCACACTTGCCAAAAAGCGGCCATATTCGCTTAAAAATGATACCGAAACATCTCTTTCTGCACAAAAACCAAGCAAAAACGGTGAACACAAAACATTCCCAAGACAGACAACACTATCCAAAAGATGAATAGGAATCTGTTTTATTTTCTTTCGCTCACCGTTTTCATCAGGCGCTTCGATGACAACAGTATCGCCTTCTTTAGAAAGATACGATTTCTGTGTGCTCACATAAAGTGTGTTAAGTAGATGCCGCATTATCCGCCTCCGATTCAGTATCTGCCTTTGTCAATTGTGATTGTATGTATTTTTCAACAACACCTGTTTTACCACCTGACACCTTCGGCATGCATAAATCTATAAGAGAGCAACTGTCGCATTTTTTCTTGTCATAAACAGCTTTTGGTGTAGTGTTACTTGCATTGATACTGTGTATTTTTTTAACAAGGCCTATAGTTTTTTCACGCAGTTCTTGTGTAATATCAACAGTGCTACGCCGATGTTCCTGTAGGTAGTAAAATTGGCCAATCGGTATTTCTATACCAAGCATTTCCCTAAGACAGATAACCTGTGCACATAATTGCACATTATCTACATCATTTATTTTCCTGTGCCCTCGCTTAAATTCAACTGGCTGTGCCCTTATCACTCTTTTGTTGTCATCAAGCCACATCTCCACCAAGTCGCACTTCCCGGTCAAACCATACTCCAGCGACCGCACCCCCATACCATATTCCTGCCGGAAACTGCGTCGCGATTCGGCATGCTCGCTGTGCACCCGCTCATGTAGCACTTCGCCTTCTGCGGTGAAGCGGTTCTCAGCCCAAAGTTGTTCCATGTGGATGAGGGCATACTGCCGATCGCAGAAAAGCGCATGCTGCAAGGCGGATATAGGAACGAGGTCATCAGGGGAGTAGGCCAAACTACATCCTCAATAAGCCAATACTTCTGGTTTCAACCCTTCAAGCTGAGTGACAACAATATCGTAATCATCCGTTGACTGGGGCTTTTCAACTTTTGGCTTTATGAAAAGACTTCGGTGTACTTTGGCTGACGAGTACTGGCCTGATTTGCTGTTGTGCTCCCACCAGTAAAGACTTATCACTTCCATACTTCCTTCCGGACGGGCTGACGATGCATCATTATCAAAAATATGAAGTAATGCCTGTTTGATCTTCAGTGCGTCCTCATAAGAAAATCCGGTACGCTCTGCAAGTTGAGGATTCATGCTACCGTAAGTAGCATAAAGGCCAAAGTCAACACGATGTTTCATGCCCATGGTGTCAGAAGCCTTCTTTGTTCCGTCTCCTTCACCACTCACGCTCTTGGTTATCTGTATACTGGTAATATTGATTGGATCAACACTGAAAGCCGATTGTATTGACACAGGCCCTCTGATACCGACAGAAACGCCGCTACCGGATTTTTCACCTTTGTATGCAAACAACTGCCCAAAGCTACGCACATCAATCCATGTTTTGCAAGCTGTTTCCCGAAGTTTCTTTTCATCCTTCATTGCATCGCCCAAGGTCTTTTCGGCACGATCTTTTAAGGATTTGTACTCGTCGCTCCGGTTATCATCTGATTGTACGAAGATGGGGTCTCCGGCTTCCTGTAGCCTGTCGCGAATCTTACGCTTGAGACATACATCAGATAATTCTCCCGAACCGTCAATGGTAATCCGCGGCATGTTCCCGCTCAAAGGATCACCATTCGGATTTGCGTTTTTTACGCTGAACACCAGCGCAAAATCAATTTTTCTGTCTAATACTGCCATGATTATTTATCCTCCATTGTATTGTCGCCATCATCAGTGGCGTTTTCATTGTTTTTGCGATACTTCTGCTGGCAATGATAACCAAGCAAGAATTCACCCGAGAGAGGATCTTTATCTGCATAATCACCATCTTTAAATTTAATGGTAACTTCGCTAATTGTGTTTTCAAACCACCGACAAAGACCTGGCTTTGATTGTTTCAACTGCTTAAAATATGGTCGGAGTTTCTCCGAATAAAGCAGTTGCCATGTTGAGCACGGATACTTAACGAAATGCGGCATAAGCCTAATCGCATTACTCTCCCTGTTCACATTCTGATCGTCAAGAACAGTTGATTCTATCCGGTCTGCTAATGCCAAAAGCCTCCCAAATAGATAGTCTCGATTTCCGTTGTTTTCATCTAATTCCACTTCGTAACCCTCCTCACCATGCAAATGCGCACGATAATTATAATTATATTTAATAACCGCACAAGCGGTTTCCAGCGTTTTATCTCGTTCCGACTTTTCAAGGGTGACAAGCCGGGACGCCCGATTAAAGAGAAGCGTTTCTATGTCCTTTGGGATTGGCTTTTTATCAATTATACAAGGCAAAAGCCGTTCAATCGCCTCGGTTTGCATATTGTCATTTGCATTTTTCCCATAACAATATATGGCGATTTCCTTTGGCGATGGTGAAGAAATTGTGTGCCGCCATTTCTTATTGTTAAAATCCCAATAACTATAGTACCAGGCCAAGTTAAAGTGCCAATGCTCCTGTGCTGCTTCATACTCAGACTTACTGTATTGTCTATAAAGCAAAATAGACATACGTCCCGGGCTAGCAGCATTAATTGCCATGACAAGGATCTTGTCATTTTTTGCTACTTTACTATAATAACCACGCAAGCGATTAATGATAGAATTTACAGCAGCAGCACCTGGAGTATAATTTGTATCTGATGCATCTTCATCTACATCATCATCGAATCCCATACTATGAGCATTATTCAACAGCAAAGGCTTTACATCAGATGCTTCACACCAGGCTACAACTGTAAGACCGTTTCCTATTGTGCTACCTTGTTTTGAAATGAGCCATTGTAATGCCTTGTGTGCCTTGTCTGTCAATTCCATGCTTATTTGAACAGCTTCATCTGCGGAATTAAAACGTCCTCTAAATGTATAATTTTGCTCATCATTTGATGATACAATTTTTGCTCCATCTCCAGCATTACGAATCTTTTTTGAATGAAAATTTGCAATTAATATGTTGTCACCTAAACCATAACATAAGCCTCTGCTATTTATACAATTATGTGAATAATAGTTAATCCATAATTGCTGGATTTTTTTATCTTTCCAAGTTCTAATTTCTATTTCATCTGGAATCTCAACAACCCATCTGACGAAAAAATTATATTTCTCAATATCAGTTGTTTCCTGCAATTCATAGATTTTTGACAATAAATCACTAACAACTGTTCCTTGTTTTACATAATTGAGAATGGCCCTTAGTTTTTCACTTGTATATTCGGATTCAACCCAGTTCTGTAATTGCGTGATATATTGTTTATATTTTTCTTTTAAATCAACAGATGCCTTTTTTGCTTTCTTGGCATCCATTTTTTCAAAATTCAAATAACTAGCATAGTCTCTAGCAACATATTCCAATTTATCACATAACGGATAGGGTCTAACGGCAGCCCCTGCACGTGCGGCAGATTCCTCCGTACTAGGCATACAACAAGGCCATTTGTCTTTTTCATCATTACCAAGCAATTTTGCATTCAGAAATTTTCCATTTCCATCAAGCGTAATAACTAGCGGCGCATTATTCTTAATATGATACAGCGGCAGTGGCTTGTCATCTGTGTCTCGCTTCATAAGGTTATTGTAAACAGTCGCAAGTTCTGTCATCCAGCCCATTAGTCGATTACCTCCTCTGTGTTTACTGCAATTACTTCCCGTTTCATTGGATGAATATCACGCTTGTAGGGGCAGTTCTCCGGTCGGGGGAAATCAATTACACCTGCTTTCATTTTTGCCTGCCAGAGGTTTGCTTTCAGCATTTCCACGCCGCTTTCAGACGGATACTCAAAGCTGTGGAACATCACCCCATAGGATAGTTCTCCATCTCCATCGTAAGCTCCCACTCCGCTATCGAAACTGCATGGCGTCACATATCCCTGACATTCCCGTGTACCCAGGAAAATGTCACGGCGCCCGCCTTTTTCAATCATCCGCTTAGCTATCTCATAGTGTTTACCATCATTCCGGTCTTTGGCAAGGTCGGGTCTCTGCATATTCCACTCAAAATGCGCTTTTACCTGATATTCAACATCTCTGAGATAGGTGTAAATCGATAGTTCATGCCAATTTGAGCCGTGTCCATCCATCTGTAACGGTTTTACATTTTTCGATTCAGTCTGAATCCTTTTCATGATTCTTACCGCATCGATAATCCAGACAATCGTCGGTTTCCAGTATATCGATTCGGTTATACCCTTTAATGCTTGGTAGGTGGGCAGGTGGTAACTGCATTTCTCCCCACCTATCTTTGTTACAGGGTCGGTGAAAAGGGCATAACGACCTTCCAGTTTATATTCAATAGTATTGTTCACAGTACCTCCCTATGCAAATAGTCCTGACAGAACACTTTCTTCTCTTACTCCTATATCGGCATCATAATAACCTTCATTTAGTGTAAAAATCTTCAAACCATAGCTTGATGGAACCGCAGAAATGACACCTTTGTCCTGTAATTTTTCGAGTTGATTGAAGTAGGCATTGACAGAGTATTGCTGGGCTTCCATAAGTAGGGCCTTTACCTCCGCAATATCAGGGCTGGCAAAAAGTTTTCCGATGATGTCTTTTCCATACTCATAAGGCACAATCACACCTACCGTATCGTTTGAAATCACCTCGAAGTTTCTCCACGCTGTTTCAAATGACTGACAGAATTCGGTCAATCCAATTGCTTTATCACCATATTTCGTGCTCGCCACAGCTTTATATAGCTCAACACTATCAGTATTTTCCGATAGCAAATTGAGCGCTGTATCTGAATCAATCTTGTATTTGAGAGTGCTCTCTGGCAACTGTCCGTAATAATAAGAAAAGTAACGTGATATAAGTTCAGGATGAAGCAGTGTGTGGTCAAATTGGGCTTCATCAACATGATACTCGCGAAGAATACGACTCATGATCTCTTGCCCCAGTTGCAAGTCTTTCAGACTGCTTACTCTTTCTTCATCTTTTGTTATATTGATAATATATGTCTTCCCTGCGACAGGATTACCATCTTCATCTCGCAGATTGCCATTGCGGTTGCAACGCCCGGCAGTCTGAACAACAGAATCAAAACCGGAAAAGAAGCGAATCGCCGCATCAAAATCGAGGTCAACACCGGCTTCAATCAACCGTGTACTTACACAAACGCACTTGATAGACTTATCCCGAATATATTGCTTTATAATACCCTCATTTTTTCTGTCACCGATGTATTTCTTCCGGTGTGCCGGACACATGTTGTCACTCAGGTGTATTACATGCCAATCAGGGTGAGCCTCTTTCAATTGCTTATATAAAACCTGAGCCTGCTTTTTCGTATTGACTACAGTTAATATACTATTTTGAGGCAGCTCATCAATAAAATCTGCGACCTCTGTCAAAGACCAGCCGTTTTGTTTCGTTTTATCAACAAGTTCTACCCGTTTTAGAGCTATAAAGTGTTTGGTGATATCCGAAACAATTTCATTTTCCGGTTTCAAATTGAGTGCGTATTTGTAAGGCTTCTCTTCATCTTTACTCTTTATTTTATCAAGACCCGGCTGTGTTGCAGTACAAAGCAAAGCAGAAGTTTTACAATTGGTGCATAAATAATCAAGCGCCCAGGTGAAAAGATAAGTGCAGGAAACAGGCAGTGTTTGTACTTCATCAAAAATAATAACCGAGTTTGCAAATTGGTGCATGCGTCTGATTTTTCTGGTACCATAACCGAAAAGCGCCTCCAAAAATTGCACCATTGTGGTAATAACTATAGGCACATTCCATGTCTGTGATGCATCTGTATAATATTCTGACTTTTCACTAACATCAAGATTGGAGTGATGCTCCAATATCAGACTGCCATTTTCGCCATCAGGATCTAATATACTGCGTATGACATCGGCATTCTGGTCAAGGATTGAAGTATATGGTGCAATGATAAATATCCTGTCTTTCTGGTATTTCGCCGCATGGACCAGAGCGTAACGAAGAGCCGCCAATGTCTTTCCCGATCCAGTAGCTGCTGTAAGGGTATATATTCCATCTTCTCTACCAGCATAAGACGCACAGTTTTGCGAAATATCGCGGCGAATCTGATTGATATGTCCTTCCTGTGGGAATCGTAGCAAATAATTTTCAAGACGATTGAGCAAATTTTTCCAGTCGGTCTTTACTAAAGCATTTTTCAAATCAAATGGTATATTTTGGTCATAATCTGCACTTGAGCGTCGGTCAGCATCAATCAGGCAACTGGAAAGAAAACGGGCCGTAAAACCTAAATTGAAGTAGCGATTTGCTTTCACTTTCCTGATTTTGGAAAGGCTAATAAGACGCTCAAAGGCCGATGGAATGAAAACATCATCATTGAGAATATCAGAAATTGTCTGCTTGAGGTCATTATCCAGATTTGCAAAAGATTCTTCGCAATGCGTTTCCTGCTCTGTTTTTGCAAGACGCTTCTGAAGAACGGGTGTTCCATCGGACTTTACCACATCGGGTAAGCCCTGGCCATGGTGATACATAATGCAGGCGGCAAGTATTTCGGCAACTATTCTGCCTTCTCTGATATCGATATCAATAAGTCGCCTATATAAGTACTGTCCTCCGGCCGTTGCGTGGTCTTCCTTATCAGAATGTCTTTCGGAACTCTTGTTTTTCTCAAGATAATTCTGCCATGAATAGCAATTTTTACCTAAATCATGGAGAAATCCCATAAGCAATGCCAGTTTGGAAAGGCCTATATCCCTGCCAAACATCTCAGAGAGCATACCTGTCTCGAATAAGTGACTGGAAAGAGTCTGAAACTCAGTATCTGAACCACTTCGATAACGCGCTTTATGTATCATTATAATTTCCTCATATGTTACACATACAAAATACTGTTTCAACCCGCGTGTTTGTTAAACACGATAAACTTTTCAAGTTTCGAACTATCTGGTATGATATTATCGGCAAATTATCATTTCCTTTGACCTATTCCTCTACCCCCCAGCATTTCGATATCAGCTAAATCCTTATACCTGCCTGATGCTTTCTTATTAGTAATCATGTCTTCTTTTGATAGAACATGAATTTTCATTCCTTCTATGTGGCTATAATTGATGTTGTTACACTGGATGGATTGAAAGATAATAGTTTTAGGCATAATATTGAAAAGGAAAGGATAGCAATTTATGGATAGGCTAAACACTATACTTGAACATATCATCGATCACATTGAATCTATACAGCACGCCGCGAATACTTCGATTCTGTCTGTATAAATATTATGCAATTATTTTTTTCTCCCACCACTAGACAAACTTTAAGCGATATACTATACTCTTCACCAAGGAGAGAGTTATGAAAACTGCTAAATACATCAAAGAAATCAAACAAATCATCGAAGAAGCCCGTAAAAAGGCTTACAGCGCTGTGAATTTTGTCATGGTAGAAGCCTACTGGCTCATTGGACAGCGCATAGTTGTGGAAGAACAGCACGGTAAAGAGCGGGCGGAGTATGGGAAGCAAGTTATAAAAGAGGTGTCAGAGGCTCTTACGGAAGAATACGGTGAGGGCTACTCTGAGACAAGTGTGCGAAATTTCAGGTTTTTCTATATTTCCTTTAAAGATTACGAGATTCAGCAGGCAGCGCCTGCTAAATCTTTAAAGCAGAATCAGCAGGCACTGCCTGCTAAATTGAAGAATAAAAAAGGTCAGGCAGTGTCTGACCTTTTGTCAACCCAACCCAAAAGGATTGCTTTGTTGAGTTGGACTCATTACGAAAAGTTAATGCGTGTAGAAAACAAAAAAGCCCGTGATTGGTATATGCGCGAAGCTGCCGAACAAATGTGGAGCTACCGTACACTTGCCCGTAATATAAGCACTCAATACTATGAACGCCTACTCGCTTCACAAGCAAAAGAGCCAGTAATAACCGAAATGCAGGAAAAGACTAAAGATTTCCAGAAGGATAAACTTGAATTTATCAAGAATCCATCAGTATTGGAATTCCTGGGGCTGCCGGGCAAAACAGGGTATTCAGAACAACAGATTGAAGATGCTATAATACGAAACTTGCAAGATTTTATACTTGAACTTGGCAAAGGTTTTGCCTTTGTGGAACGCCAGCAACTAATACGCACAGAAGCGCAGGATTATTATATTGACCTTGTATTCTATAATTTTATTCTCAAGTGCTTTGTCCTTATTGACCTCAAAATCGGTAAAATTACTCATCAGGATGTTGGCCAAATGGATATGTATGTCCGTATGTATGATGAATTAAAAAGGGGGAAAGGTGATGGGCCGAGCATCGGTATTGTGCTTTGTTCCCAAACGGATAATGATATAGCAAAATATTCAATTCTGAAAGGGAATGAGCGCCTTTTTGCAACAAAATATAAACTCTATTTACCCACAGAAGAAGAACTTCGTGCAGAAATAGAGAAAAGTAAGGCAGATATTAAGGAACAGTTATTAAAGAAGGGGAAGAAAAACTGAGCGATAAACACGCTTCGCTCTCCCCCCCCCTTGCCCAAACCCGCCATTTCTGCCATACTACCCTTAAATGCGCATACTTACTTCTATTTACGCCGCTGGGGCACGGTATAGGCCTTTTGTGGCGACGTTGGCGCTTTCGGGGATTGCTTATGGGCTTTACCGGGGTGTTCAGGATAATTATCTGGCAGAGATTGTCGGCATTACGGCCTTTGAAAGAGGCTTGGTTGAATTCTTTCGTGAGATGCCCGGCTTGCTTGTTGTGTTTATTCTTGCTTTAATGCATCATTTTAGTGATAGCAGGATTTTCAAGATTGGAACGGCTATTTGTTCTCTGGGGCTTTTGGGTCTTCTTGCAGGGGGAACGGGGAAGGTTTTTGTTGTTGCCTTAATGGTTGTCTACAGTCTTGGTGAACATATTATCATGCCGGTGCGTTCTTCTATCAGTATGGATTTAGCACAGGCCGGGAAGGGCGGCGAGAGCATGGGGCTTACCGGAAGCCTTGGTCAAATTGGTAATATAGCAGGTTTTATAATTGTCATTGTTTTGTTCAGGTTTTTTGATGCTAACTTTAAATTAATTTTTGCATTGGCAGCAGTTCTTGCTGTGGCTGCAAGTATCATCAGTATTTTTATCAAGGCGCCGGAAGAACAGCCTAAACGGAAGAAACTGTATTTTGCAAAGAAGTATCGTAAATACTATATGCTCGAAGTATTTTACGGTTCACGCAAACAGATTTTTCTTACCTTTGCCCCTTATGTAATGATACTGGTCTATGGGGCTGATGCATCGATTATATCATTCCTTTTGGCTATCTGTGCGGTGTTTGGGGCAATCTTGAGTCCGGTAATTGGTAAACTCATTGATTATCTCGGATACCGTTTTATCATGGTGCTGGATACAATCATTCTGGTTCCCGTGTGTCTTATCTTTGGTTTTGCCCATGTGATTTTTCCCAAGGATATTGCTTTTATTATTGTGTGTGCAAACTTTGTGCTCGATTCAATTATTTCACTTGCAAGTATGGCAAGCAGTGTGTATGTAAAAGATATTGCCGATGCATCAGAAGAAGTAACTGCAACACTTTCCACCGGAGTTTCAGTGAATCATGTGATTAGTATACTGATTGCCCTTTGCGGCGGTTTTATCTGGCACAGTTTTGGTGTAGAACTTTTGTTCAGCCTTTCCGCTGTCTTAGGTATCATCAATTCACTATACGCAGCAACAGTAACAGGGCTTCATTCAAGGGGAAGATTGAAAGCTACTTAAACAGTGCACACAAGCCGGCCTCTTCCCCAGGGCTTAATTCGCCGGGCAGTATTGCCGGGTCTCTTTGGTTTGGCGGTAAGAGAAAGCCTCTTTCCAAAAACCTTTGGTAATCTGCCTCGTAGTTGCCGCCTTTGTAATACAGGTAGGGACCGTGCCGCTCCCAGGTGCTACATGCCGGTGCTGCTTCTAATGCCTCTTTCAGTTTGGGCGTCAGGCGGCTGTCCGGGGTTTCAGGACTTGCAAGCAGGTTATACACGGCGCGGCTTAGTGCGGCGGCTGTTATGGCGGATAAAGGGCTCACGCGGAGGCGCGGGGGCGCGGGGGGTGTTGTCTCTGGTTTCGCGTCCGCTTCTATCTCAATTTCAATTTCATATTCGAAGGGCCAGGAGAGGGGGAGCAGGGGTTTTATCGTTTTTGTCCAGGTTTTGTCTTCATCAGGTAAAAAGGGGCGCCAGAGGAAGATGTTTTCACTGTTTATATTGTATGCCACCCCTCCCCCGGCCCCTCCCGCAAGGGGAGGGGGGAAACAGGAAGAGTAGCCTTCTTTTACGAACAGTTTTATAAGAGCTTTTTCGAGGCGGGCTTGCCAGGGGTTGGGGAAGGCTGTGGTGAGGCCGCGTTCTGCTTCGTTTTTAATGGCTTTCAGAATGCCCTCCCCTTTATGGCCGAGGATTGCTCTGCCGCCGTTTTGCCAGAGGTCGACCAGTCTTTTGTTGTCTGCTGTGTAAAGCCGCCAGCCACGGGCCCTTGTTATAATTGGTAATTCTAATTCTAATTCCATAAGCTTTTCAGTACTCGCTCCCTATCTTATCATAGTTTTTGCTTTGATACAAGCTTAAAAAAGTTTTTTGCCTGCCGTTTTCAAACTGCACAGTGATTAATGGCCCGTCCTGTTCATCTTCCTGTATAGCGACCACTGCTCCATAGCCCATTTCATCATGGTAGACCTTATTGCCTGTTGTCCAGCGGCCATCGGAGGATGTTTTGGGAGCAGGCACTCCCCCACCCGGTAGTGTCGACATAAATTCACGGCCGGGATAATGCGAAAAATTGTTTGCCGATGAGCCAAGCACCTGCATGTTTTCCATGCCGGCTTCTTTTAAGAACACAGATGCTGTCTGTATAGTAGTTCTACCATACAGGAAACGTGAACGGCAGGAAGTTAAATACAGTTCGTTCATTGCACGGGTAACACCAACATAAAACAATCGCCGTTCTTCTTCCATGTCCTCTCCCTGTTTGTCCTCACGGGGAAAGATACCTTGTTCAAGGCCGGTGATTATAACACGGGGAAATTCAAGGCCCTTGGTATTGTGTAGTGTAATGAGTGTTACTAAATCGGGCTTTTCGTTTTCGCTGAGGATTTTATTGTTTGCTTCACTGACTGCTTCACGGTCCAGTTCAAGGTGTTCAAGGAATTCCAGCAAGCCGTCCATATTTGCTGCATAGGGTGTTGCCGCATTGGCCAGTTCCTGTAGGTTTTCCAGCCTATCCTGCCCGCTTATTTCATCACGTTCTACATGGTATCTTGCTATACCCGATTCGTTTACCAGCACGGCGATTGTTTTTGAAAGGCCTTCGACGCCACGGACTGTGTTTTTTATTTTTGAACCGCGAACTACGGTTGATGAACCGCGAACCTCGTGACGCATGTATGCGTTGACCTCGCGAACGGTTTTATCGGGGTTTAAAGTCTTTTTTCCTTCGTCAAGTGCAGCAATAAATTCCATGAGACCCTGTTTAGCTTTTGTGCTTAATCCTGGTATATCAGTATCTGTGCTTAGTGTTTCAGACATTAGTATCTTATCCATTGCACTGGGGCCGATGCCTCTTGTGGGTTTGTTTGCTACACGGCGGAAGGCTACTTCGTCTTTTGGGTTTGCAAGCAATGAGAGTAATGCCAGTGCATCTTTTATTTCTTCTCTTTCATAAAAACGGAGTGCGCCGACAACCTGGTAGGGAATTTGCTGTTCGGTGAATAGTGTCTGAAATGTTTGGCTTTGTGCATTGGTTCGGTATAGTATTGCCCAATCGGAATACTGTGCGCCTGCAGCAAGGCTGCCTTTAATCAGTGTTGCACAAAAAACTGCTTCTTCCTGCTGATTGGCCACATAGGATAGAACAGGTTTTTTACCACTGCCACGAACCGCAACAAGCTCCTTACCCAGGCGGCCTTTGTTTTTATTGACTACCGTTCCTGCCAATTGCAAAATTTGTGTTGTCGAACGATAATTCTGCACCAGGCGAATAATATCAACATTATCAAAAAGTGTGGGAAAATCGAGGATATTTCGCACTTCTGCACCACGAAAACGGTAAATTGACTGGTCATCGTCGCCTACGACACAGACATAGCTTTCCGGGCCTGAAAGCTCTTTTAATAATTCAAATTGTGCTATGTTAGAATCCTGATACTCATCAACCAGTATACACTTAAACCGGGACTGCATCTGCCTTTTCAGGTCTGCATTGTTGCGCAATAATTCGACAGGCTTTTTAATCAGGTCGCCAAAATCGACGTTCCCTATTGCCTTAAGCCTTTCCTCATAGGCGGCATACAATTTACGAAAATTTAAACGGTGGTCAACCTTTGCAAGCAGTGCATCTTCCGGCCCTAAAAAATAATCCTTTGCCCGTGCAATAAGCCGTGCCGCTTCTTTTACCTCGGCACGCGGTGCATCTTCCATAATACTGGACAGTAATGCTGCACTATCATCATCATCATATATTACAAAACCTGCAGGAAGCCCTGCAAGCGCATGATTACGACGCAGGAACCATGCACCAAAAGAATGGAAGGTGCGCATAAGCACACTTGCTGCCAGAGGCTCAATGCCCTGTGCACGGGAAGACATTTCTCTTGCCGCCTTGTTGGTAAAGGTAAGCGCCAGAATTGAACGGGGGTCGTATCCTTTTTCACGAATCAACCATGCTACTTTTGTTGTTATAACACGAGTTTTACCCGAGCCGGCGCCGGCAAGAATTAAAAGAGAAGCGCCTTCATGCAAGACCGCCTTTCGCTGCTCATCATTTAAAACATCAAGATAGTCCACTAATATCCTTGTACAGTAAGGCTTTGAATGCCCTCTTGTGCCAGTAAATTACCCGGAGCAATTTGCAAGGCTGTAGTAAAATCATTGCGCGCATTTTCATAGAGGCCCAGCCTGAGGAAACACCAACCACGGCCTGCCAGGGCATCAACATCATGTGGTGTATTTTTTAGCACAAGATTATAATCGCTTGCCGCCTCATTTGTCTTGCCCGACTCGCGGTAAAGGTCGGCCCGGTAAAGCCTTGCCTGCATCTGATTCGGGTCAAGGTTCAGTACTTGTGCATAATCGGAAATAGCCAAACTTGCAAATGATACATCCGAAAGCGCCCGCCGCCGGTAGATATTGGCACGGCCCAAATAGGCAAGCACCATATTGGGGTTTAACTCAATCGCCTTATCAAAATCGGGCAGCGCCTTATCGTAATACCCCATCTGACTATTCGCCGAACCCTTCAGATAATAGGGCACCGCATCCTCCGGAGAAAGCTGAATTGCCTGGTCCATATCCTGAAAGGCACGGTAGCCGTCACCCTGCCTGAAGAACACATAGCCGCGATTCGCTATAGCATCGGTATTAGTCGGGTCAAGTATAATTGCCTGATTAAAATCGCTGAGCGAGGAAGAAAAATTTTCTGTGTTTGCATAGGCCAGGCCCCGCTTGTAAAAGGCTTCAGCATCATCGGGGTCTTTGTTGATATAGGTAGTAAAGTCGTTCACTGCACTGGCGTAATCGCCCTTATACATATAGGCGTCGCCACGATGCGCATAGTTATCGATATCATCAGGAAAAAGATTGATAGCCTCGGTCAGCGCCTCGATAGCCGAATCATAATCATGAGAATCGAAACTGGAAGCCCCGCTCTGCGAATACATCAGAGCCTGCTCCATTCGCGCCGCAGCGCTCATCAACTCCTGCCACTCAGTCTTACGAATCTGCTCCTGCTCGCTCGCACAGGACAGCAGACAAAAAGAAAGAACGGCAAGGCCGGCAGCGCCAAGCAAAAACTTCGCCCTATTTTTTACTTTCATACTTTCATTATACTCTCGATATAACTGAATGTCAAGTATATTGAAAAAAAAGTAGTAATTAGAAATTCAAGCATTGTCGCACGGGGGACAGGACAATCTTTTGTTCGGGCTAGTTGAAAGTTCCGCCTTCGGCGGCGTCTTGATACTCTGCCTACCGACAAAGCGATGACAGCAACTTTCAAATGCCCTCACAAAA
>JAISIL010000005.1 GCA_031262035.1 Spirochaetaceae bacterium
ATGTTGCCTTCGGCCACACGAATTTTTGCTTACTTAACATAGATTATTCGTGTCGGCGAAGCCGATTCGTGTATATTCGTGGTTGTTTTTTATGATTTCAAAGTTAAATGATTTTGCCCGCACAAATAAGGCTTATACGGAGAGCCGGTAATTTTTTTTCTGAGTATGAAAAAAAAATATACAAACCTATTGACAAAAATCGAAAGAAATGTTACTATTTTGTCATGACAAAAGACAACCCATTGAAAAGTGCCTTGCCTTGCCTTGCCTTGCCTTGCCTTGCCTTGCCTTGCCTTGCCTTGCCTTGCCTTGCCTTGCCTTGCGGCGTATAATTCCATAAAAAAATCAACAAACTTTTTTCAAGGGTATTTTCCATATAAACCATAAGGGAAGACTGCGGTAAGTATACCGCTTCTTAAATAGGAGGAAGTTATGAAAAAACTTTTCAGGATTCTCGCAGGACTGGCCTGCGGGAACATCGTCATGGCACTCTCAGGGTGCTTCACATTTCCGGCAGCAGGGCCGCAAATAGTGCAGACTTATGCGGTAACTCAAATGCCGCCGGCAGGGACGCTACAGGGGAAGAAGGCTGTAGTTTTTGACCTTCTTATGGGGCCGCGAGCGCTGCCTACAAAAGCAACTGCCAACAATATGGGCGGGGGCTTAGGTGGCCTTCTCTTAGGCGCCGGTACAAATGCAATCGCTATGGATGTCTACATGGATAGCGCAAAGGACGCCAACACCGTGGCAAGCGAACAGGCCCTGTGGGATAAGCAGGCAAAGGTTCTGTATACTGCAATTGCAGCAAAATACACAGCCGCTTTTGGCGCCGAAACCGTTGAAGCCAAGTTTGATATTGGCAGTGCAACTATGTCATTGGATTTCATTGAGCAAAACAGTGACTTGCTTAATTCGCAAATTTCAAAAGCATGTGCAGATAATGCAGCAGATGTCGCCCTGGTTATGTTTGGCTATATGGAAAACGGTGATTTCGTTGCCGCACAAGATTCCGCACCTGCCAAGATTATGATTTCTGTTCTGCTTACCGATAAAGACGGCAATGTCTTTGCTGCAGGCAAGGCAGATTCTGTATCCTATATGATGAAATCATATGAAAAATTTGTCTATAACAATCTTTTAACAGATGTTTCTGCCAATGTCGTCAGCATGATTCCCGCGCTCGGCGGTAATGGCGAAGCGGTTGGCACAAAAGAATTTGTAGCAACTTCCGGTGTAGATAGAGGCGACACCAGAGAACCCGGCGAAGGCGAAACTGTTTTGGTGGTAAAAAGAATAGACAAGAATAGCGGTTGGCCGATTGAAGTCTATATTGATAAAGGCACCGATGATGAAAGGGCTATTTTCCTGCCGGCAGGCGGAGAAATTCGTGTAATAATTACCGTTGGATCGCATACCCTTGCAGCGGATGTTACAGAAGGCTCAACAAAAGAAAAGAACGACCCAATCAGTATCACTGCAACAGCAGACCCGCTTAACTATACACTCAGTGTAAAAGGCGGCATCGGCGGTGGCGGTGTTAAAGACAACGAACGCTACACCTGGGTAAAGCAGTAGCCAGCTTAACAAGCCTCGCTCACGGGGGAGCAGGACAATCTTTTGTTGAACTTCAGTAAACTGAAGTACGCTGTTGAAAGTTCCGCCTTCGGCGGCGTCTTGATATGATGCCTGCCGACAAAGCGATGACAGCAACTTTCAAATGCCCTCACAAAAGATTGTCCTGCTCCCCCTGCTCCATGCATTTAAGCATAGCGAGAGGCATGAACTACTGCCATAAAAAAAATTTGCATTTTTTCTTCAAATGTATTATAATTAAGGTATAAACTATTTGGAGGTTTATTAAACTGGAAAATATAGTTTTGAAACTTGAAATTGTAGTCTCAAAACTGTTATTATTTTATACAACCACGAATAACACGAATCGGCTGCGCCGACACGAATAATCTACGATAAGTAATCGAGAATTCGTGTGATTTGCCGTAGGCAATATCATTCGTGTTATTCGTGCTTGCTTTTCTCTGGATTTGATTATATTGACAAAAAGCCGAATAGGGGTTACACTCTAGGCCATGGGGCTTATCATAATTGGTGCGGGGATTGCAGGCCTTACTGCCGGTATCTATGCACGCTTAAAGGGCATTGATACTCAAATTATTGAGATGCACAGCATCCCCGGCGGAAATTGCACGAGCTGGAAACGGGGCGGCTATACTTTTGAGGGCGGCATGCACTGGCTTACCGGTTCATCAGCAAAAACCCCTCTGCATAAAATATGGCTTGATACCGGGGCCATCAATGCCGGGACAAAATTTTTTGCCCGCGACCCTTTTATTACTGCCGGTTCTGGCAGCGATGCTGTTTCTCTTTACCGCGATATCGAAAGGCTAAAGGAACATCTTCTTGGCGTATCCCCTGAGGACGCTTCGCTCATCGGGCGTCTTTGCACAGATATTAAACACTTCACTTTTATATCGGCTCCTGTTGACGGTTTCCCTCCCCGTGCCATCTGGGAGGTGGTAAAATCCCTGCCTTCTTTTGCCTGGCTTTCTACCCATTCCGTTCCGGAATATACTGCCCGCTTTAAAAACCCGGCAATCCGTTTGGCATTGAACAATGTGGTAGGGCCGGGGTTCAGCGCCCTTTCGCTGCTTTTTACTCTGGGCTGTTTTGCTTCAGGCGACGGCCTTTATCCTGAAGGCGGTTCAATAGAAATGGTAAGGCGGATGGCAGAACGTTTTACCTCTTTGGGCGGCAAAATACGGTATAATTGCCGGGCAGACCAGGTTCTGCTCGATACAGCGGCCGGTTCTACACAGGCCTGGGGAATCCGTAGTGGAGATGAATTGATACAGGCCGATGCCGTCCTTGTGACAAGCGATATGCGGCAGGCAATAGACAGCCTCTTTGCCCAGCCCTTGGGGAAAGAGACCGGGGACGCCTGGGCCGATAAACTCCGGTCACGCTTACGGCCTGTTGTATCGACCTTTATTTCCCTGGGCCTTAAAACCGGCCTTGCACACCTGCCCGATAAGGTTGCCTTTTATCTGAAAGAGCCTTTTGAATATGCCGGAAAAAAGATTGAATCTCTTTTCTTTAATAATTATGCTTCTTATCCTGGGTATGCACCCGGCATCCCCGGCGCCGCTTCAAGCATTACTATTAGCATCTCGGGGGATACCTGGGCTTACTGGAACAAGTGCCAGACTAATGGCTCGTATGCAGAAAAGAAGCAGGAACTTGCAGATAAGGTAATTAAGGCCCTGTATGCGGCCTTTCCTGAAATGGCCGGCACTGCCGAGGTGCAGGATGTGGCCACACCTCAGAGTTATGAGCGCTACTGCGGCACCTGGCATGGCTCCTGGATGACCATTTGGGAAGCGGGAAAAGGGCAAGCCCGTTACCCCCTGAAATCGCCCTCAATAGAAAACCTCTTCTTTGCCGGCCAACGCCTCCGCACCCCCGGCGGCCTCCCCATAGCCGCCGCCACCGGCTACCAGGTAGCGGAGTTATTCAAATAAATAGCCCTTAATATTATCCTGTATAAGCTTTGTTTTCAAATTTGCCGCACTGCTATTAGAATAACAATAAGCAATACCACAAGTGCTGCCATAAATATAAAGTAGCTTGTTCCGTGCTGTGTTTCGTTTGAATCTTGACTCATAAGTTATTACTCCTTAATAATTGACTCGCTTCTACGGCGGTTTTTACTCCGTATAATTGGGTGAAAAAATCTTTTTCTGCAAGGCTTACTATGCTGCTCATTATGCGAAGATGTTCCTCCATAACTTCGCTGCCAAGGACCAGGAGAAAGATTAAATGCACCGGCTTTGTTTGCAGCCCTTCTGTATCATAATCAATACCATTCCGTGAAATAGCCAGAGCGCCAAAAATTGCTTTGCTCCTTGGATAAACTGCATGGGGTATTGCAATCTTGCTGTTTCCCTTATCGTTGCCTATTGCCGTGCTCATCACCCATTCTCTTTCCAGTATAAGGTCGTAGAGTAAATGGGAATCTATTTCTTTATGACGCGAGGCAATGCTGTCAACAAGTTCTTCAAAAACAGCATCTTTACTAACATTTCCCGAATATATTTTAATTGTATCGGGTAAAAATATATCACTTAATAACATATACCAAACCTCCTCAGTTTAGAATTTGCTTTGCGAAAAATAAATCTGTCATTGAATATAAATTCTAGATTCGGAGTTTTAAGGGAATAATTGCAGTGTTATAGATGAAAGCGGGGTTCGTTTGCCTTATGAAGGCATCTGTTGTCTTTATGGTATGTTGGCCGTCTAATGCAGGAATAGCATCAAAACGGTTTGCCGATGCACTGACAAGCATCGACATGTCGGCTTGCAGCGGAATAGATTCACTCAGCACAGGGGCCTTATCATCATTTGCCGCTTGTATGGTCAGAGCTATATCCCGTATTTCCCAGGTTTGAGACATAACACAGAAAACTGCACAAGCAACAAGAAGCCAAATCGGCGGCCTTTTAAACATACTCATATTATATAATAATTGCATATTTGTGATAAGGGGGTTTATTCAGAACTCATTCAAACTCATCACCCGGTCAACCGGCAGGCAGAAAATCAGCCCCTGTGCTTTTGTTCCCAGGCCAAATTCTGCATTCATGCTTTGCATTATGGCAGGGGTTTTATCATGTTCCGAAAGCACAAAGATAATTTCTTTTTCGTCCTGAATGGTAATTCCCAGAAATTTTTCAGCTTGTGGCCCAAGTCCGCGGCCGTTAATCACTGTGCCGCCTCTTGCTCCGGCGCTTCTTGCTTTTTCCATCAGAGCCTCGCTGTTGCCGCGGTCCAGAACGGCAACAATCATGTTGTTGTGGACGCTGACAGGCGCTTTGTTTTCTATTGTTGTGTTGTTATTCATTTCTATTTTCTCCTTTGAGTTCTGCGTATATAATTGTTCAATGGCTGCTGTGCTGATACCGGCAAGCGGAATAGTCCAGGCTATACCTGCTCCTGTTTTATGCTGCCCAATATGGTGCCTCAGGCTGCTGATGCAAGTGTCAATACTAAGCTCAGGCACTATGGAAGCCAGAAAAACTTTTTCACTTGCCCCAAGGCCCATGATGTCCAGCAGTTCGGAAGGCGCAGAACCTTTTGCCTTTGTGATATAAGCAAATCCTGTGTCAAAAACTTGGGTAATCGGATTGACATTTTCCCAATCGGTAACGGCAAACAGCGCTTTCAGTTTTGCAAAAGCATAATCGCCGCTGCCGGAGGCTGCTTTGCTTTCGGCGCTTTTGCCTAAGTTCACTTTTGTAAATAATCTGCTGAAAATATTAGCCATAAACATACTCCCTTTCAAAGAACACCAGTCCCGTGTCCACACTGCCTGCGGTTTCCACTGCCTTTCTTTCGCCGCTGTGCACGCCGTAAATCAGCCCCAGTAATTGTATCACAAAAAGCGGCGTCATTGCTACCATTGCCACAATGCCAAAACCATGCTGCAAAAGGTCGCCGCCAATTCCTGCACAAGCGCCGACAGCCATTGGTAAAAGAAAAGTTGAAGTAAGCGGCCCGGAACAGACGCCGCCTGCGTCAAATGCGATGCCGGTAAATATTTTGGGAACAAAGAAACTTAAGATAAGGGCAAAGGCATAACCGGGAAGCAGAAAATACAGAATCGGTATTTGCAAAAGAATACGCAGCATGGTCAGAGCCAGCGCCAATGACATACCAATGGCAAGAGCGCGCCCCAAAACTTTTTGCGTAATAGCCCCCTGCGAAACTTCTTCCACCTGTTTTTTTAAAACAAGAACCGCAGGTTCTGCAGCAACAATAAAGTAGCCAATGAGCATACACAGCGGCACGAGAAGCCACTTCAAATTTGACGATGAAAGGCTGCTGCCAAAAAGCTGGCCTACAGGCAGGAATCCTACATTTACGCCGGTAAGAAAGATGACAAGGCCGATGAATGTATACACAAAACCGATAATCATGCGCAGCACTTGTGTTTTCCGGTAGCGTCTGGTGATAAGCTGGAAAATCAGGAAACAGCTAAAAATAGCCGCAAGGGCAATGGCGATTTCCCTAATCATTGCCGGAAGATGGCTGATAAACGCCATCACAATATCACGAATAGTGTATGTCGCAATTAGTTCCGTATCAATAAAGGCCATTGTTTCTACAGTATTCATGTTACGAATAAGGCCGAGAACCAGAACCGAGAGAATTGGCCCGATGCTGCACAGGGCTACAAAGCCGAAACTGTCATTCTGCGATTGCTTGTCGCCGCGTAAAGACGCAACGCCAAGGCACATCGCCAGGAGGAAAGGCACAGTCACCGGGCCGGTGGTGACGCCGCCTGAATCGAAAGCAGCCGGAATAATCGCGCCCTTCCCGGTACCGGACATATAAAACACAATGCTGAACATCAGAATATAAAAGATGATAAGCAAGAGATGTATCGGCACGCCCAGGAGAATACGCGCGACAGCGAGGGCAAGGAAAAAACCTACCCCCACGGCCACAGTAATAATCAGGGTCCAAGGATCAACGCTTGATGCAAGCTGGCCCGCAAGCACCTGCAAATCGGGTTCCGCAATAGTGATGACAAAGCCCATCACAAAACTGATGAACAAGGCCAGAGCAGCCTGCCTGTTTTTAGTGAGCTGCGCGCCAATGCCTTCGCCCATAGGCATCATCGCCATATCGGCTCCCAGGGTAAAGAACCCCATACCGACAATCAGCATGAGTGCCCCGAGGAGGAACATCATGATAATGCCTGCATGCATTGGTACCAGAATGATACTTGCCAGCAGCACAATAATCGTTACCGGCAGAACAGAACTGAGGGCTTCATGTATTTTATCCCGTAATATAGGGTTCAATTTTTTCTCCTTACTTTATCAAACTAAAACTCAAGAACAAAATCGCCGCCAGGCTGGACACCAGGGACACGACAGTAATCTGCGTATTGATGCTCGGCCCTGCGGTATCCTTGAAGGGGTCGCCAACGGTGTCGCCGACAACTGCCGCCTTGTGGGCCGGGCTGCCTTTTCCGCCGTTGTGTCCGGCTTCTACATACTTCTTGCTGTTATCCCAGAGGCCGCCGGCATTGCTCATAAAAAGGGCAAGAAGAAGGCCCGATACAATGTTGCCTGCAAGGAAGCCGCCAATGGCATGAACGCCGCCGATAAAACCGACAACCAAGGTTGATAAAATAGCCATGAGGCCGGCGGGAACAAGCTCGTGAATAGCGCCCTTGGTGGCAATCTCGATGCACTTATCATATTCCGGTTTTGCCTTACCTTCTTTAAGGCCCAGTATCTCGCGGAACTGGCG
>JAISIL010000056.1 GCA_031262035.1 Spirochaetaceae bacterium
TCCCTTTCGCCGACCTTTCTGACATTTCTTTGTCCCCCTGCTGTTATTATATCACATTTTTTCGCTTAAGTTTATGATGTTGCCACGAATGACACGAATCGGCTTCGCCGACACGAATATTTGTGGTAATCGGGAGAACTAGCGAGAACTCCGTTTCCAGGGTTTTACAATGATAGCCAGAATAATAGTTGTTGCCATAACGAGACCATCTACACCAAACATAAAAAGCATTGCATCACTCATTCATATCTCCTTACCCAGGAAGGTTTTCATCAAAATATTAGTATACTCCATAAAATAAAATCTGTCAAGTTTTTATTCTGAGTTTGCAGTAATTAAAGATTCAGCATGGGGCAGGGGGAGCAGGACAATCTTTTGTGAGGGCATTTGAAAGTTGCTGTCATCGCTTTGTCGGTAGGTAATACATCAAGACGCCGCCGAAGGCGGAACTTTCAACTAGCCCGAACAAAAGATTGTCCTGTCCCCCGTGCGCTATGCTTGAATGTTTAATACTGCGTCTTGACCTTTTGCCCGGATAGTGCTATACTGTAGGTATGGCACAATTCAGGCTGGAGCGTATTGGGGCTCTGATACAGAATATTGTGGGGGAGCTTATTGTAAGCGACAAGATTAAAGACCCTCGTGTTGATTCATTTCTTTCGATTACCTCGGTTAAGGTTTCAAAGGATTTAACTTATGCCGATTGCTCGGTTTCCTCTTTTAAGAGCGAGGCCGGTGTGGCGCGTGGGGTTGCCGGTTTGAATAGCGCTGCGGGCTTTATTCAGTCCCAACTGGCCTCGCGGATGCGGCTTCGGGTAACGCCTCACCTGCGTTTTCATGTTGATGAAGGCATTCGGGACGGTTTTGAAGTAATTCAAAAGATTGATGAAGTTATAAAAGAAGATAGTCTGATAGATGAAAAGCCCTGAGACACCGCCGCCTGGCGGTATGCTTCTTCTGAATAAGCCTCCGGGCCGGACTTCCTTTCAGGCCCTGGGGCAGGTGAAGAAGGCGCTGGGGACAAAGAAGGTCGGACACACCGGCACCCTCGACAAGTTTGCTTCCGGTTTGCTCATTGCCCTTGCCGGAAAGGCTACCAAGCTGGTTCCCCGTTTTGAGGCCTTCGATAAAACCTACATCGGCGAAATCACTTTTGGAAAGGAGACCGACACTCTCGACCCGGAAGGCAGCATCATTGCAGAAGCCCCGCTCCCCGGCCTTGCCGCGCTGGAAGCTTCCCTTGCAGAGTTCCGGGGTGAGATACTGCAAAAGCCGCCTGCCTATTCAGCCCTTCACATAAACGGCAAGCGGGCCTACGAGCTGGCACGAAGCGGCGAAGCGCCCGAAATGAAGGCCCGCCCGGTAAGTATCTACTCGCTGGAACTTTTATCTTATCAGGAAGAAGATGGCCGGGTCCGCAGCGCAGTGATTCGAGCGGAGGTATCAAAAGGCACTTACATCCGAAGCCTCGCCCGCGACATCGCCCTCGCCGCAGGCAGCCGCGGCTATCTCTCAGCCTTGACCCGCATCAAAATAGGCGACTACAAACTTGAAGACGCGCTAGACCTTGAAACTGCCGATAATCAAGCTATAATTGATGCTTTAAATACAATATAAACCACGAATAACACGAATGGCCTAAAGGCCACACGAATATTCGTGTCCGCGAAGCGGATTCGTGTTATTCGTGGTTATATAAATAGCACTTGAATAAACTTACTATTTGATATATACTATAAATCCGGAGGGAATATGTTATTACAAGAATTAAAAGGGCCTATCGCCGAGTTACAGGGAAAAGTGAACGAAACATGGAGGCGTCTTTGAACAGGCAGGCCTTCCTGCACGAATAGAAAAGCTCGAAAAAGAAAGCCAGAGCGAAGGTTTTTGGACTGATGTCGGCGCTGCCGAGAAGGCGATGTCCGAGATGAAGGCGCTGAAGACCCGCATCGAGCCCTGGAAGCAGTTTAAGACTGAGCTTGATGATGAGGAAGCGATGCTCGAGCTTGCCATGGAAGCGGGCGACGAGAATGAGGCTGCCGGTATCGAGGCCGGGCTGAAAGACCTGACAAAGCGTTTTGAGAAGCAGGAAATCTTTGAACTGATGCCCGACGAGGTTGACCGGAACGGCTGCTTTATGACAATACATTCAGGGGCAGGCGGCACCGAGGCCTGCGATTGGGCGGGCATGCTTTACCGTATGTATAGCCGCTGGGCCGAAAAGAACGGCAGCAAAACCGAGGAAGAGGACAGCGTTGAAGCCGAGGCGGGGGTAAAATCGGTAACGCTGAAAATAGAAGGCGATTATGTATATGGCCGCCTGAAAGGGGAGACCGGCGTCCACCGGCTTGTTCGCATAAGCCCCTTCGATGCAAATGCACGCCGGCATACCTCCTTTGCAAGCGTCTATGTTTTTCCGCTTCTCGATGATTCAATACAGGTGGACCTGAACATGGATGATGTGCGTGTTGATACCTTCCGTTCAGGCGGCAAGGGCGGGCAGCACCAAAATAAAACCGATTCCGGTGTGCGTTTTACCCACCTGCCAACAGGAATTGTAGTATCGAGCCGTAGCGAACGAAGCCAGACCATGAACCGCATGACCTGTATGAGTATGCTTCGTGCACAGTTATACGAATACTACCGGCAGGAAAAAGAAAAAGAGAACGAACAGTATGCAAAAGAAAAAAAGGATGTAAACTTTGGCAGTCAAATTCGTAACTATGTCTTTCAGCCCTACACCCTGGTAAAAGATTTACGCACCAAAACAGAGGTCGGCAATATCCAGGCCGTAATGGACGGCGACATTGATGTGTTTATAGAGGATTATTTAAAATCAAGTAGCAGGTAGGAAGGAGTAAGTAGGAAGTAGGAAGGATGGTGGTGAGATATATTGAGGTGAAAAAATATAGTATCCTTTGCGTCCTTTGCGTCCTTTGCGTGAGGCTCTTTGCATCCGGCACAGGGGAAACAACTGCACCAACAATCAACAATCCTGAATGGACAATTGCTGTAACTGCTTTTGATGTATCTGCGCTTCCCAATGACCGGAAAATAATTGGTGATGCTATTGTTCGGCAAATTGCAGGTTTGCTTGGCGGCCTTGAAACAAGGAAAAGAAGCGAGGCCGAGATGGCCTATTATCAGGGTGTAGCAAAAGAAGCGGCCTTAAAGGCTGCGGCAAAAAATATTGCCGACAAGCAGGGGCAAAAAGATGCACTGATTTTTAAAGGTGATAACCAGTGGAACTACACAAGCCAGGTAAATAAACTAAACACCGAAATGGAGACACTTAGAGAAAAATACAATGAGGTATTACAAACAGTGCCCCCTGTAGCAGAAAATCCGCTTATCAAAATATCACAGGATAACATAAATGGTATATATCCTCCTCCTCCGGCGGAAAACGAGGAGGCTGCATTTTGCAGAAAAAATAAACTTGATGCTTTTGTCCAAGGCTCTGTATCCCTTTACCATGAACGCTACCTTTTGGAAGTATCTTTTTATGAACTTTTTTCCGGCGCCTACATTATGAATGATACCATTTTGTTTTCTACTGTAGAGCAGGAGAAGGCGGTAGGCGAAGTATCCGATGCATTAATGACGGTGGTTGACGGTAAAAAAAGGGAGTTAGAAACTAATGCACTGGCGATGCAGCCTGTCAAGCCCTATCCTGTAATGATAGGCACCGAGGACGGGGAAGCGGCAAAACTGTATCAAGGGTCTCTGTATATTGGCGAAACGCCGGTGAGTGTAGACTTTAACAACAAAGAACCTGCGTTTGTTAGTTTGCAGGGTGCAGACGAGGCGAAAAGGGATGTGATTGTTTTCCCTGATGCACAGAATTTAAACTTAAAGCTTACCCCCTTTGACCAGCAGGAAAAGTCTGAACCATACCGGAAAAAGTTTTACGATTCCTGGGCACGTTTCTGGATAACACTTCCCCTGTCTATTTTGTTTCACGGTTATTCAACCAGTTTAATTGAATCATCTGTAGCGGCGGTAGACTACCGGGACTATCAGTGGGCACAGCTTTCCTTCTATCTTGATGGTATACTTATGGGAGTAGCGGTCGCCTTTGGAGTAGAATCGATAACCAGGTATGGTGTGTATCTCTATAAAGCAGATAAAAATGCACCGGATGTAATAGGAGCAGGGAATGGCAGCTAACAATTGGACACAAAAGATAAAAAGTTTTTTTACCGGCGGTTTGAGCGCTCATCATAATCTTGATGAAGAATTTTACGAAGGCCTTGAAGACCTTCTTGTTGAAGGCGATTTTGGCGCAAAAGAAGCAATGCAAACCGTAGAGGCCCTGCGTGCAGTCTGTAAGAAGGAAAAGATAGATGATACGGAGATGGCCCGCAACAAATTGGCAGAGATATTGGAAGGGGAATTAACCGCGGCTGTAGGGGCAGGGCGCGCCCTGCCCCTACATCCGCGAACCATCATGCTCCTCCTCGGGGTAAATGGTGTGGGAAAGACCACAACGGCGGCAAAATTGGCCAATTTCTATAAAAACCAGGGCGAAAAGGTGATTCTTGCAGCGGCAGATACCTTTCGTGCGGCGGCAATTGACCAACTGAAGATACACGGTGAAAGGCTTGGCCTGCATGTAGTGGCCCATAAGATGGGGGGCGACAGTGCAGCGGTTGTCTTCGATGCACTGGAGTCGGCGGCTGCAGGTAATGCCAATATGCTTATTGTCGATACCGCAGGGAGAATGCACACAAAGACTGCACTGGTAGAAGAATTAAAAAAGATAGACCGGGTAATCGAAGGCATGCAAGCCCGTAAAAATGTGCAGGCAGTTATCAAAAAAATACTGGTGCTCGATTCAACCACAGGCCGTAATGCCATTGCACAGGCGGAAGTATTTAAGGATGCAGTAAAACTCGATGGAGTTATTTTAAGCAAGTGCGATTCAACCGCCCGCGGAGGAGCAGCCTTTTCTCTGGCACAATCCCTACACCTCCCCATCCTCTGGACCTGCAACGGCGAAACCTACAACGACATACACCAATTTGACGCAAAACAATACGCGAGGGAGTTTGTAGGATTATAAAATTATAAGGGATACTATAAAAAACAGTGATGAAAAGAAAAATTATACTAACAACAATTACTTCCTACTTCCTACTTGCTACTTACTACTTATTTGCGGCCGATTGGTATGTTTCCAACGCAGGCGGCATGGCCATGGAGGCCACCGAAAGGCTTGTTGCCCTCCGTTCGCAGTATGCGCTGAGTGTAGAAACAGTGCCCTATAGCACATTGCCTGAATCACTGCACACTTATTACAAGAACACTAATACTATCCAATTGCGCAGCCTGTATAAGGATGGTGAACAAACAAAAACCCAATGGCGGCTTCTTGATGCACAGGGGAAAACCCTTGTCGCAGCAATCCTCAACGAAGATCTAAGCATATACAATGTCGAAATGTATAATAGCGCTGGGCGCTTACTCGAAGAACATAATTTTGACACAAATGCTGTTGACTATGCAATTAAGTATCATTACAAAAATGATACCCTTATTAGTGCCGACCATCTTATTGACGGTGTGCTGAACAGCAGCGATATCTACCGTTATAATCGTTCCAAGGCACTGCGTTCGGTTGAACGGAAGTTTGTGATGGCCGAGGATGCAGAAAAGGATGCCTTTCCCTTTAGTAAAAGCAATTTCCCCATCTTAAAGCCCCACCCTGATTTTGACGAGAGTTTTGTTACAACTACTACTCCTGTGCACTCCAGTTTTTTGGATGCTGCCAATGCCTTTGACATATCGGGGCACAGTATTGAATATAAGAGGGATTCAAGGGGGCGTATTTTATCTGAAACAAGAAAAGACAAGGATGGTAATATAACAGGAACTATGACCAATGTATGGGAAGGCGATAGAATAAGCTCCATCACCTGGCTGATTCCCGAAACAGAGGAAAGTGCACAAGATGAAAGGATAAGCGAGTATCAGTATGACAGTGATGGGGACAGAATTAATTTAAAAGAATATCACAATGGGGAGCTGGAAAGGGAAGTAAACAAAGAAGGTGAACAGGAAATAGAAACACTCTATATAAAAGGAAAGCCTGCATTAAAGGCTGTCTGGGAAGGCGGCAGAAAAATAAGCGAGGAACAAATAAAATGAAGTGGATAGCCTTTATTGCAAAACGATACATTATAAGCGGCCGTAAGGAAGGCGGCAAGGCGCATAACCTGCTTGCCGTTGCCGGTATTGCAATTGGTGTTATGGCACTGATTGTAATCATTGCCGTAATGAACGGCCTTCAAATGGGCTTTATCGAAAGCATTGTAGAAGTAGCCTCCTACCATGTCCGCCTTGACAATACCGGCAGGGACAGACCTTCTGCCGACGCATTAAGCACAAGCATACAAACACTGCCTAATACCGTTTTTGCCACTCCCTTTGTTGAATTTCAGGGCCTTTTGGGGCCGGAAACAGGCGATGTCACACGGGCAAGGGCGGCAATGGTTCGCGGCCTTCCCCAAAGCGCCTATCAAAATGATGCAGGTTTTCATGATAAACTGGACATTATATCGGGTAATTTTACTCTTATGCCGGCAAAAAAAGGCACGAATGCAACAATTGTAATGGGTGCAGACCTTGCCCGCTCCCTTTATCTGACTGTGGGGGACAGTGTTCGTGTTACTTCTATTGCACAGGTTGATTTAAGTAACATCGAAGGAAGCAGGCAGGAACTCTTTACCCTCGCAGGCACTTTCCGAACCGATTTTTCCGAGTATGACAGCACCTTTGCCTTTATCAACATTGATAGTGCTTTGCTTATAGATGATACTATCAGTATCGGTGTTAAAATGAAAAACCGTTTTCAGGATGCTCTTGGTATGCGCGAGATAGAAAAACTCCTGGGTAGTAATACTGACATTCAGCTCCGTCCCTGGCGTGATTACAACCGTTCCTACTTTGGTGCGCTTCGCACAGAAAAACTGATGATGTTTATTTTGGTAGGCCTTATTTTTATTGTTGTTGGGGTAAATATTTTTCAGGCGCAAAGACGCACCGTAACTGAACGCCGTGAAGAAATCGGCCTCCTTAAAGCATTTGGGGCAAGGGAAATTGAAACAAGATTGGTGTTTCTTGCAGACGGTTTTATCATCGGCTTTGCAGGCGCTGTTCTTGGTTTGGCCTTGGGGCTTTTGCTTGCCCTGAACGTGCAATCTATTTTTGGGGCACTGGAAAGGCTTTTGCATGTAGTCTTGTATATAAAAGAGGTGCCCTCACGGGTGGTGCCCCATGAAGTTGTTTTGATATTTGCCTTTGGTTTGCTTTCTGCACTTGCAGCATCCTGGTTTGCCTCGGGAAAGACGGCAAAGGAAAGGCCGGCGGAGGTATTGCGTAATGAGTGACATAATGACTAACACAATGAATGACACAATAAGTGACACAATGAATGACGAGAGGGCATTCCTTGAAACAAAGGACCTCGAAAAAAGTTTTTCTTCGGGAAATGAAACACTGCATATCCTGCAGGGCCTGACTCTTTCTGCAGGCCGTGGCCAGACCATTGCTGTTTCGGGAAGTTCAGGCAGCGGTAAAAGCACCCTGCTTAATATCCTTGGCGGCCTGGATACTGCAGATAGCGGTTTTGTGCGTGTCGGAGATACTATTATTACCGGACGTTCGGAAAAAGAATTAAGTAAGTACCGAAAGTTCAGTGTCGGTTTTATATTTCAGTTTCACTATCTTTTAAAAGATTTTACTGCACTGGAAAATGTTATGCTTCCTGCCTACCTTGCCGGCATGGACAAAAAAGCTGCACTGGAAAAAGCGGAAGCATTACTTCTTGAAGTTCATATGGAAGAGCGCCTGAAGCACTATCCTTCGCAGCTTTCAGGCGGTGAGCGGCAGCGGGTAGCAGTTGCACGCTCGCTGGTGAATGAACCCGATTTAATTCTTGCAGATGAGCCGACAGGAAACCTCGACCCCAATAATTCAGGATTGATAGCAGATATACTCTACAGTGAAGCGGAAAAACACGGAAAGACACTGATTGTGGTTACCCACGATAAAGGGGTTGCCGCTAAGGCAATGATTCAATGGACACTTGAAGGCGGCATTTTAAAGTGAAAAAAACGATAAAAGGCATTTTCTTCATTTCTATTCGCTACCTTTTAGGCAGGGCAAAGGAAGGCGGCCGCTATCTCCGTGGGGCAGTGGCAGGCATTGCATTGTCATTAGTGCCAATCATTGTGACCCTTCTTGTAGCCGATGGCATGATTGCCGGCATCATGGACCGTTATTTAGAGCTTGGCTACGGACACCTGCAATTATACCCCCGTGCCTTGGAAAACGGGGAGGGCTTACAAATACCCGAAGAGCTGCACAGTGAAACAATAAGTGTAAGCGGCCTTTTCCGTGGCTTTTGGCGTGAACGGGATGGCACAGGATTAGTGTCAGGTGCAGGCGGCAAGGCAGGCACTACTATACGGGCCGTCGACCCGGGCTTTTGGACAGAGGAAGGCGCCGCAAAATTCCTTCGGGTAGTCTCGGGCACAGCAGATTTTGCCACTACATCATCCACTGATGTAGTGAACACCGTGCTGCTTGGACAGGAGCTTGCAGAAAATGTCCAGGCCGCTGTAGGCGATACGGTCTACCTTATGAGTCTACGAAGCGGCTCGGAAGGGCAGGTAATCCCCCGGACCATTCCCTTTACGGTAGCAGGAATTGTGTCTTCCGGTTACCGGGAACTCGATGCGGCATGGTGTATTATTTCCTGGGAAAGCGGCCTGCGCTTGCTTTCACCGGATTATTCTTCTTCGTATATAGTTGCAAAGATTAGAGCCCCTTACAATGATGCCTACGAAGCGGCGCACTTAATCCGTTCTGCATTGGGAAATACCTGGAGTTTATTTACCTGGCAGAACATAATGGGGAACCGATACAGCTCCTACGAAAGCACCAGGCAGATGCTGCTTTTTATCATGGCACTGGTTGTGCTTGTTGCAGCGGTAAATGTATCATCTTCTACCTCTATGCTTGTTATCGAAAGACGGCGTGACATTGCAATCCTTAAAGCCTATGGTGCAAGCCCCGGCCAAATTACCGCAGTCTTTTTAATGTGTTCATTTTTAACCGGCCTCCTTGGTGCACTTATTGGCCTGGCCCTTGGTTTATTCATTGGTATAAATGTAAACAGCCTGCTCCATGGCCTTGAACAAGTCTTAAGTTTCTTCTCAAACCTCTTCCACGGCGGCGATGTCCGCATATTAGACCCGGGCTTTTATCTGGAAACAATTCCCGTCGTCATAAACTGGCACACCGTCGCCCTGATAGGCACAATCACCGTCCTCTTCTCCATGCTCGCCGCCCTCCTGCCCGCACGCGATGCGGGTAAATTGAAGAGTCTCGATTTGCTGAGAAAGATATAATAAGTATTAACCACGAATGACACAAATGGCCTTCGGCCTACACGAATTTTAATTTACTAATTATAGATTATTCGTGTCGGCAAAGCCGATTCGTGCTATTCGTGGCAACATCATAAACTTAAGCGAAAAAATGTGATATAATAACAGCAGGGGGACAAAGAAATGTCAGAAAGGTCGGCGAAAGGGAGAGGCGCTGGCTTGCAGGATTATCTATT
>JAISIL010000064.1 GCA_031262035.1 Spirochaetaceae bacterium
ATCCTGCAAGCCAGCGCCTCTCCCTTTCGCCGACCTTTCTGACATTTCTTTGTCCCCCTGCTGTTATTATATCACATTTTTTCGCTTAAGTTTATGATGTTGCCACGAATGACACGAATAAGACACGAATAGTATAAGCTCAGTAAGCAAAAATTCGTGTATCATTCGTGTCATTCGTGGCAATTATTTTAATTTAGCCCTGTAGTAAAAATTCCATTATGTCCTTAACATGAAATTGATTCCATATTTCTACCTTTTTGCCGCTTTTATCTTTAACTGTGTATGTTTCATAAGCTTTTACAGTGCCACTTGGTACATAGACAGTCAATTTAGCTTTTTCGCCTTTTGGCACATAATTAAATGCAGTAGAATCAGTAATCGGCACATTCTTCGCTGGAAGTATAATCATTTCTAGTTTTGTACAGCGTTCAAAAGCACTAACGCCAATTTCTTTTATTGTCGAAGGAAGATTCACAAGCCTTAATTCTTTATTCGACTTAAAGGCATTCTCAGGAATTGAAGTCAGTCCTTCAGGTAGTGCCAAACCAATAAGGTATTCATTGCCTCTAAGAAAAACCGTGTTTTCATCAGCATCACCGGTCAGTGCTTCAAGGTCAAGAGAAAAATAGTGCTTAGCCTTATTCAATGAACTCATATCAAGGCCTGCCAGCGGCCTTTTTGCAATTTCAATCGAATAAGGGCTATCAGCTTTATTCGTTTCCTGCCTGGAAAGCCATTCAACAGCCTCTTCTACACTACCGGTAAAATCAGCTATAGACATTTCGCCTTCATCATCTTCAGCTTCGTCCTCATCCTCTCCCACTTCGGGCGTTTCAGCTTCGGGAGCCTCAACTTCAGGCTTAGCCTCAGGCTTTGTTTCAGGCTTTGTCTCAGGCTTGGCCTCGGGTTTGTCTTCCGGCTTGGTTTCAGGCTTCTCTTCCGGCTGTGCCTCGGGCTTGGTTTCCGGCTTGGCCTCGGGCTTTGTCTCAGCCTCCGGTTTTTCCGCTTCGATTGCCGGCGGGCTTGCCGGTTCTGGTGTCGGTTTCGTAATTGCCGGCTGTTCCTGCTCTGTGCTGGTAGGCAGCCTTACTTCCGACGGGGTTCCGTGCTCGCAGGCGGCAAAAATCGCCATGGCGAGCAATACAATTGCATAAAGATTTTTCTTCATACTCATATCTCCTACATACCAAGTAGGGGTCTTTTGTCTTTCCTGCTTTCACTTTTCAAAAATTTTTTACCATTTTTTTTATTTTTCCCTACTTGACATTTTTCTCAATTTCAAGCATATTATCTATTCAATATTATTAATAAAGGAGTGCTATTATGGAACAGAATTTTACACAAAAGATGAAAGATGCTCTGCTTGCCCTTAAGGCAGAGATTTACAACAGCATCAGCTCGGGCAACGATGAGTTCAAGCAGATAATGGAAGGCAGCGAACCAAAAGATTCAGTAGATGCAGCCTCCGACGACATCGATCGGAAGATGATTGAAGCCCTTGGTTCACAGGATGTCAAGCGTCTTAAATTGATAGATTCAGCGCTGCTCCGTATTGAACAGGGCAAATATGGCCTCTGCCTGAAGTGCGGCAAAAAAATCCCCCAAAGCCGCTTGCAGGCCATTCCCTATGCCCTTATGTGCGTAGATTGCAAGAACGCTGAGGAAAAGAGAAACAGGTAGGAGTATGAAGGTATCTATTGTTTATGGTTCCGCCTCGGATAAGCCCATTATGGACAAGGCCGAAGCGGTCTTAGAGGAATTCGGCGTCGATTTTTCTTCCTATATAATCAGTGCGCACCGTAATCCGGATAAACTCGAGGCGGCAGTCCGCTCTTTTGAAGATGATGGCACAGCGGTGATTATCGCAGGCGCCGGCCTTTCCGCCGCCCTTCCCGGGGTAATAGCCAGCAAAACATTGATACCGGTTATCGGCCTTCCCATTAAGTCGGGCGGCCTTGGCGGCCTTGATGCCCTGCTTTCCATAGTGCAAATGCCCAAGCCTATTCCCGTTGCCACTGTGGGAATAGATAATGCGGCCAATGCAGCCTACCTTGCCCTGCAAATCATGGCAGCCTTCGATGAGGGCTTGAAGAAAAAGCTCAAGGACTTTAGAATAAATCTATAGGAGATTGCTATGAAACAATTATACGAAGGCAAGGCGAAAATCGTTTATGCAAGCGAGAATCCCGATGAAGTAATCATTCATTACAAGGATGATGCTACCGCTTTTAACGGCGAAAAAAAGGGTCAGATTATGGACAAGGGGGTAATGAACAATACCATTGCAGCCCATTTGTTTGAACTGCTTCAAAAAGGCGGTATTCCCACACATTATATCAAAACACTAAACGAACGCGACATGCTCTGCAAAAAGGTGACCATTGTTCCCCTGGAAGTAATTATTCGCAATGTGGCCGCCGGTTCCATGGCAAAACGATTAGGTTTAAGCGAGGGAACTGAACTTAAGACCACGGTTTTTGAACTTTCCTATAAAGATGACGCCCTTGGCGACCCGCTTATCAACGATTATCACGCAGTTGCTATCGGCGCTTCTACCTTCGACGAGATTGAGGCCATCAAAAAGATGTCCTTCAAGATAAACGAGATACTAAAAGCCTTCTTCCTGGAACGGGGCGTTAAACTGATTGACTTCAAGCTGGAATTTGGGAGGGTGGTCTCGACAGGCTCGACCACCAGGGGCGGGGAGCTGGTGCTCGCTGATGAGATTAGTCCGGATACCTGCCGGTTTTGGGATGCAAAAACCAACGAGAAGCTCGACAAAGACCGTTTCCGCCGGGATTTAGGGAATGTCGAAGGCGCCTATAAAGAAATTTTACACAGGATTGCCTAATGCTAGTAACCGGCAATGATTCAAATAATATGAATGATGATAAACTGCATGAAGAATGCGGTGTATTTGGTGTTCTTTATAAAGACCCTGCTCACAATGCTGTTCCTACCACCTACTTCGGCCTGCTTTCATTGCAGCACCGGGGGCAGGAATCGGCAGGTATTGCCCTTACTACATCCGACAACAACGGCACCCGCATTGAATGCCGCAAAGGCATGGGCCTTGTAGGCGAGGTCTTTGCCCACGGCCATTTTCTGGAAGACCTAAAGGGTTCGGCTGCCATTGGGCATGTCCGCTATTCAACAGCCGGGGCGAGCATTATCGAAAACGCACAGCCTTTTGTCAGCCGCTTTAAGCTGGGCTCCATTGCCGTGGCCCATAACGGCACCCTTACCAATGCCGATGTTGTCCGCAGCCTTATGGAAGATTCCGGCATCGCCTTTGCTTCATCGAGCGACAGCGAGGTTATTATCAATTTAATTGCCCGCAACTACAAAAAAGGCCTGGAAAAAGCGCTGGGAGACACCATCAAATTTATCAAAGGCTCCTATGCCCTGCTTGTTTTAACCGAAGACGCCCTTGTTGGCGCCCGCGACCCAAGCGGCATACGGCCTTTATGCCTGGGACGCATCCCGGGCAAAACAAAAGATGACACAGACGCCTACCTTTTAACCAGTGAATCATGCGCAATAGATGCAGTCGGTGGTGAATTTATCCGTGACATAGAACCCGGCGAAATGATTATCATCCGCGAAGGCGAGGTTTTATCCTTTACCTTTAGCGAAAAAACCCCCCGTGCCGTCTGTGCCTTTGAATATGTCTACTTCGCCCGCCCGGATAGCCACATCGACGGCCAGGATGTCTATGAAGCACGCCTTAAAGCCGGTGAAATCCTTGGCAAGGAGGCCGGGGTAGCAGCCGATTTGGTTATCGGTGTTCCCGATTCCGGCGTTCCTGCTGCTATTGGTTATGGCCGGGCAACCGGCACGCCTTTTGGTTTAGGCATTGTAAAGAGTAAGTATGTCGGCCGCACCTTTATTGCCCCTGAACAGGCAAGCCGCGAACGGGCCGTTTCGGTAAAGCACAATGTCATACGCTCAGAGGTTCAGGGCAAAAGGGTGGTGGTTATCGATGACAGCATTGTCCGTGGCACTACAAGCCGCCGCCTCGTATCTATTTTACGGGCTGCCGGCGCAAAAGAGGTGCATTTCCGGGTCAGTTCACCCCCGGTCCGCTTCCCCTGCTACTTTGGCATTGATACCCCGCACCGAAAAGACCTTATCAGCAACCTGAACAGCGAAAACGAGCTTTGTAAGAGCCTTGGTGCAGACAGCCTTGCCTTTATCAGCGTAGGAGGCCTTTTACAAAGCATGGGAAGTCAGGTTAATGAACCGGGGCCGGGTTGCGGGCACTGCCTTGGTTGTTTTACCGGCGAATACCCCATTCCCGTGCATGGTGAAGAATAAACACGCGTAGTTTCAACTAAAAAAAATTCACTCCCCCACTTGCAATAATTTTTGATTTACGCTATAGTTAAGGTATGACGAACGAATTCGTTGTGACCGCAACAAGGTCGATGAAAGCCTATGCTGAGCATGTAGTTGAGCACCTGGTAAAGTTCCCGGCTTTTTCCGAGTTTGCCGAAAGCATTAACGGAATAGATATTCTGGGAGTTGACCGTTTTGCCGATGGCGAAATGGAAGCTGTAGTTCGCGATTCTATTCGCGGAAAAGATGTAGTTCTTTTTACCACCAGTTGTGCGCGAAACGAAGCCGACATCAGTGTTGAAGAAGCAAAAATAGAATTATACCATACTATCGATGCTTTAAAACGCTGCCAACCTGCAACAATCATTGTTTTTGAGCCCTTTGTTTCCTGTTCACGGTCTGACCGCACGGCAAGGCGCTCTTCGGTGGGGCTTTGGATTCACCTGAAAACCCTTTCCAGCCTGGGCGCCGAGCATATTGTTACCTATCAGATGCATTCCGATAAATCCAAGTCGATGGTCGACCCTGTTATTTGCAGTATTGATGATATTCCTGCCGTTACCCTGCTCCAGCGCTACCTTTGCGACACCTATATTCATACAATGGATGTTCTGGAAACAGAAGTGCGGAATTCCTGGGCATTTTGTTCAGTAGATGCAGGCGGTGAGCAAATGGCACGGGGTTTTGCCAATGCCTTTGGCGCCCCCCTTGTTGTTGCACATAAGCAAAGAGATTATACCAAAACCAACACCGTAGAAAGCGTCAATATCCTTTCGGCCGAACCGATTAAAGGTAAAAAGATATGGATTGTTGATGATATGATAGATACCGGCGGCTCGGTCTGCCAATTAGTAGAAGCCCTTGCCAAGCTGGAACCGGCCGAGGTGAACATCATGGCAGTGCATCCGGTGCTGTCAAACCCTGCTTCAGAAAAATTGACCAAGCTGTATAACCGTGGCTTACTGAAAAAGATTGTGGTTACCGATTCGGTTTGCTGCTTAAAAAAGCTTGCCATCCCCTGCCTGGAGGTTGTATCCTCGGCAGAACTTTCGGCAAAGATTATCCGCACCATCGAAACCAACAAAGCAATGGGAAAATTGCTTCGCGAATTCGATGTGCGGACATACCTGGAAAAAATCAGCTCGCTGCTGATTTTCTAATTTCCGGTTTCACACTTGCCAATTCCTTCACTGCATCTACCAGGGCCTCATCTTGGGCTATGTCGGCTATTGTTGCAGGCAGGCGGTAGGTCCAATTGAAGTCATTCAGTGTGCCGGGCACATTGATGCGTTCCTCGGCGGGGTCGGAGGCATACCATTTTGCTGAAAGATGCAGCAGGTCCTGTATCTGGAACACCCGATAACGGCTTGCCGAAGCTGCAAGGTGCATAAGAATTGTTTTTGCAGCACCGGGGTTGTAGACCTTTGGCAAGGCAGGGGCACCAAGGAATTTTGCAAACTGTTCCTGGTCGGCCTCTGTTTCCCACCATTGACGCAAGGTGCTGCAATCATGGACTGCAGGCGTGCAGACCGATAACTCAGGATATTCTTCCAAGGGAATATAAGGCTGGTCATTTTTATCCCATTCACGATACCAGCGAACAACACGCAAACCCAGAATCTTTAGTTTTGTTAAAACCCTTGGCACACAATCCGGAACCGCGCCCAGGTCTTCGGCACAGGGCAGCATTGCCGATGCTTCACGGAGCACAGAAAGTATTTTTTTGCCGCCTGTTTCCCAGGTTTTTTCCGAATCGGCCTCGTGCTTTTCAATTAGTGCCTCCATATCTTTCTTTTCCCCATCGGAAAGGGAAGCCCATGCCCTGCTCTCTTTATAAGACCAATAGGGGGTAAAAAGGCCTTTCTCGTATTCAATTAAAAACCTGTTATGCCAGGCCTGCTTTAAAAAGGCCTTGGAACTATCGGGCAAATCGAGTTTATCAATGTCCTTGTCGCCTTTAATGGAATCCTTGAAAAGCCAAAGTTCTTCGTTACCAATACGGTTGAAGGCTGCAGCAAAAATATTCCCGTCAGGAACTTCAGAAGAAGGAATGTGGGGTTGTGAAACCCAGCGAATACGGGCTGAATTCCAGCCAATATCCTCCAGTTCCTTGCGTTTTATCGGCTTGTAAGGGATAAACCTGCCCAATGCAGAGGAAGTATTGCTTCTTGTCGTTGCCCAAATGCGGAAAAAGCCCAACACATGGTCAATTCGGTAGGCGCTGTAGTAATTTTCGGCCACTTTAAGGCGATCTTTCCAGAAATCATAGTCGTTTTTCGCTAAAACATCCCAGTTATACAAGGGGAAACCCCAATTTTGGCCTTCGGGGCTATACATATCGGGCGGAGCGCCTGCGGAAAGGTCAAGATTAAAGTATTTTCGATAGGTCCAAACATCGCAGGAATCTTCGTTTATCAGAATAGGAAGGTCGCCTTCAAGGATAATACCCTTGTCCCGCACCGCCTTGGCTGCTGCACTGAACTGGGCATCGCAGGCCTCCTGCACCCAGACATAGAACAGGTGTTCTTCTTTCAGGGCCTTATCGTTAAACATTTTTTCAATCTTATCTATTGAAAGATTTTTATTTTCCGGCCATTCTTCCCAGGATTTTTCTTCATAACTGTCTTTAAGCCGGTGATACACCGCATAATGGCTCACCCAGGGGTTCTTTTTTATCCATTTGGAGAGTTTTCCGCTTGCACCCGAAGCGCTTGCAAGGATTTCGGCCTTATTATCGGCAAAAATCTGACGCAAAAGGGCCAATTTTGCACGATAAATCTTTTCGAAGGGGTAACGGGTGAGCTTATTAAACTGTAAAGCAAGGGAATCGAGCCCTTTTTGATAGCCTGCATTCCCCTTTGCCTCAGGAATGTCCGAAATACGCAGGTAAATAGGGTGCAGGGCAAAGGCGCTCATTGCAAAATAGGGCGAACTCCAAGCGCCGGTATCATTCACCGGAAGCAATTGAATTAAGCCGATATTGCCCTTTTCGCAGAATTTTGCAAACTCAGGCAAATCGGGAAATTCCCCAATCCCAATACTCTTTTCCGTCCGAAGGCTCCCCAAAGGAGCCACAACACCAATCCGCCTTTTGTTAAAATCAATATCTTTTAATTCCATAATACTTTCCTCCATGATATTTTTCTATCCACCTCTAGTATAACACAAAAGCGCGAAAAAATCAAGGGTTACTATTGTCAAAACAGGGCAAAATCATTTAACTTTGAAATCATAAAAACAACCACGAATATACACGAATCGGCTTCGCCGACACGAATATTCTATGATAAGTAAGCAAAAATTCGTGTGGCCGAAGGCCATTCGTGTT
>JAISIL010000068.1 GCA_031262035.1 Spirochaetaceae bacterium
TCCCTAATGGTCCAAACCGGCGTCAACCGCCTGTTGGGGGTGTCGGGGCGGTTGTTGGGGGGGGTTTTAAACCCACCCCTACTACCCCCGCCCCCACACGCAAGGGCAATTCGGCATTTGCCAAAACGGTTTTCCAGGGGAGCAAACCAAAGTGCTGAAAGATAACGGCTGTATTTCTGCTGCCGGCCATTGTGCCCCTTTCAGGTGGTAAAAGGCCGGCCATACATTTAATCAAACTAGTCTTACCGCAACCGGAAGGCCCGATAAGCGCACTAATACTAGCATCAGCAAATTCTGCATCAACATCATGAAATGCAGTCAATCCGCCGGGGTAGGTATAAGATAAGCCTTTTAATTCTATCATAAACCTCTTTTATGGGTGCACTTTCTTTTTGGGGGTATTTTACTCCCCTCCCCTTGCGGGAGGGGTTGGGGGAGGGGTAAGTATCGGTATAACGACAATTAACCCCCCACCTAACCTCCCCCGCAAGGGGGGAGGAACTAATTTACCCCCAAAAAGAAAGTGCACCTAAAACCCAATAATCGCCCTATCATCTACCAAATCCGCAGGCTTCAGTTCAACACTTAAAAGCCCTTTCTCATGCAGCCAGGCAAGGGCCATTTCAATCTGCGCATCTTCAGGGAGGCCCGGTCTACGGTAAGTAACAAAATGGTAGGCCTCTTTCACCGTCTCGGGAAACTTGGCCTTTTCCACCAGATAGTTTCGGTACTTATCGGGGTTTGCATTTATTTCCTGTGCGGCCTTGTAATAAGCTGCATAGAAGGCACGGACATCGGCAAGCCGGCTATCCAAAACCTTTTTGGAAAAAAGCATAACCCCGGCGTCAATCCCTGATGTATCGGTAGTGGACAGTAGTTTTGCCCCCTGCGAAGATGCTGCTGTTAAAAGTGGCTCGGGGAGGCTTGCTGCATCAAGTTGGCCTTCCAAGACCATTTGCAGGCGAAGGGGCATTTGAGCAACGGCAACCGGAGTATATTCACTAGCCTTTACCCCTGCCGTAGACAACTGGGCATCAACGGTGTATTGAATGATAGTGTTGGTGCTCAGTCCTATCTTCCTGGCTTTAAGGCCGGCCAAATTGGCTATACCTGATGCAGGCGAAACCACAATCCCGTAACGGCCATCGGTGTAACTGGTTATTTTTGTGTCAAAACCACCGGCTGCAAGAAAAGCGGCGGCAAGTATGTCCGAAATAACCCCGTCAATTTTCCCGGCCTGCACCGCAGCGTCCCTTTCGGTGGGGCTGGTAAACAGAACAAGCTCCACGGGAATGCCGGCCTCGGTAAAATAATTTTCATCGCGGGCCAGCATAAAAGGCAGAGAATCGGCATCGGGCATAATGCCAATGCGAAGGGGCTCTTTGCTTACAGCCTGGCTTGCAGGCCCGGCCGATGCAGCCGAAGGAGCTTCATCCCTTTGCGGGTTTGCAAAAACCGGCAAAATAACAGTAATTGCCAATATAGCCAATAGAACTAAAACAAGTTTTTTCATGTACTTATCCTATTTCTTAATTAATTTTGCCGCGAATAACGCGAATGAACGCTAATATAAGCATAAATTCACATAAATTCGCGTCCATTCGCGTTATTCGCGGCTAATATGCATTATTAATCAGTTACAATAATGGCAAAGAACAGGAGGTCGTCCTTTCCGGTGTTACGCACGCCGTGGCTTGCTCCATCGCCTGTTATCATAATGTCGCCGGGGTGAACCGGTTTTTCTACACCGTCATCGTCAACAACACCGCTTCCCGAGCAGAAAAAGAAGTATTCCCGTTCGCCGCTATGCTGATGCATGCCAATACTGGCCCCTGCCGGTAAGCGCACTTCCCCTACCAGCCTGAAATGATGGCTTGGGTCGGCCTCAAGGGCATGGTAAATTTCGGTAGTCCCTACCCCGCCCCGCATCTCCGGCCGCTCTTCCTTCCGCATCTCCGACTTTGAAATAAGCATAATAATCCTCCTGGTTTTAGTATAACTCTTTTAAAAAAAACATTCAATCCCGATTTTATTTTTCGCCCACTTTACAATTCACGAAAAAGGTGGTATATTGTATATATGAATAATGTGGTAAAGGCGCGGTATTTGTGCCTTTTTCTTTTTTGGTATTTAAAGCTCATTGAAAAAAATACCGATGATAGAAATAAAGTGTCAAATAATAGAAGAAGATATAGAGAAAGAGGTATAGAGAAATGAAAAGAAAGAATTATTTAGGTTTAGCGGCGGTCCTTATTGCCGCGTTCTGCCTTATTATTAGTTGCCAGTTTTTTGGGGGTATTGGCAACAAACCGGTTCTCATCGGCTCCATCTCGATTTTTCCCTATACCAATGTCATTCCGGGCAAAATAGTACAAGCAGATATATCCGGGATACAGTATCTGATTAACCCCGACAATTACCAATGGTATTATGCGGAGGATCTGGCGGGTATAGAAACAGGAAACTACAAGGCAATAGAAGGGGCTACCGACATAGTCTTTCAAATTCCCGCCAAAGGGGATGTGGATTATTCCGGAAAGTTCCTCTTTGTTGAGGCAACAGACCCTGACTTTATTGGCAGCATCAAATCTTCCTGGGTAGCGGTATTGCCGCCGCCGGTGCCGGAGCCGGGCTATATTTCGGGCCTGGTCTATCTTACCGAATCGGAGGGCGCTTTTGTGGCGAACACAAGCGAGGTAATCTATGGGGAAATCGAAAACCCCGATGAGCTAAGCCCAAGTTTCACCTGGTATATGGCAAGCGACCTGGACAACCAAGCCGGGGAAGCATTTACCAAGATAGAAGGAGCTACAGGCGATACCCTTCTCTTAAGCGATGCATATCTTGACTGCAATATCCGTGTAGAAGTTACTGCTTCCCTGCTAAAGGGGGCTGTCTATGCGACAAAGCTCTATACCAGGATTCCGGATAAATATATCTCCGGAGAAGTCTTTTTTGTCGTTTCGGGTAATTCGATTGTAGCCGACACCAGAGGGGTGATATACGGCCGGAGGGGAGAAAATACCGGCGGGTTTGTGCCAAGCTTTCTCTGGTATGTAGACAACAAAGGAGACAGGAATTTCAACCTGATACCAGGAAAGACAGGCAAGGAGATTCCCTGGGATCCTTCATACAGCGGCAGCACTATCCGTGTGGAGGTTAAAGAATCAAGTTCCACCTTAAAGGGTTCGGTGTATGCCGAAGGGACGTTCTGGGCAGTCAGTGAGGGCAGGGTTTACCTGATGAACAAAGGGAAAAACCTGGAGATCGGAAAGTTCGACAGCCTGGATGCCTGCCTTACCAAGCTTGACAGCCTTTTGGGCGCAGGCCAGATATACAACTACTATATTCTTGTCCTGGGCACGGTAGAGCAGGCTCCGGTAACACTGGATGCAACAAACAATAAATATCCGAACATCACCAATGACAATCTTCCCGCTTTTGGTCTTTACTCCGACGGTTTGGTGATCACCGGTTCCGGCCGCCTGAAACTGAATGCAAAGGGCAGCCTCTTAAAGCTGAACACCCCCGGCCTCTCCCTAACCCTCGACGGGAACCTCACCCTTGAGGGGCTCACAAAGGAGCGGGTCATTGACGAGGGCGGCGGCGGATACAACAAGATAATCAATGCAGGCCTTGCCGACGACCCCTTTGACAACGACAGCCCGCTGATTTATGCCGGCCCCCTGACCAGTCTGACCATGAAAGACGGCGTCACCCTCTGCGGCAACAGCACGATAAACGGTGAAGGAGAGCCGCTATTCGGAGCCGGCTCCGCTCTTGCCCTCATGGGGACCTATTTTGACGACAACACGGACACAGACGACGGCGCTGTATTCACCATGGAAGGGGGGCTTATCGCCTGGAACTATAGTGGTAGTAGCGGTACTATTCTGATATCCTCACCCGAGTTCCGGCTCAACGATACCGACGAAAAGAGAGACACTCCGGCCCCCAAAACCTCAGGTAAATTTTTCCTGAAAGGCGGTGCTATCCGGGACAACTATGTCAATAACATAGGCGGCGGCATATATGCTGATAAAGGCACTTCTATAGAAATGACAGGCGGCAAAATCAGCGATAATGAAGCACAAGGGAAAGACGGTGGCGGCGTGGCCGTCCACCAGGGCACATTCAAAATGTCAGGCGACGCGGAAATCAGCGGAAATGCGGCAACGGGAGGAAATGGCTACGCCGGCGGCATACATCTCACCTATAGCAGATTTGAAATGACAGGCGGCATAATCACCAATAATACGGCAGTAATGGGCGGCGGCGGCGTTGGCATCTATGCTACGGAATTTACCATGTCAGGCGACTCTGAGATCACGAATAATACGGCAGGCTTCGGCGGCGGTGTATGGAGCTCTGGCCATTATGGCTATGAAAGCATAGTAAACATATCAGGCAACGCGAAAATCAACGGCAATACGACAGCGGGAGAATGGACCGGGGGCGGGGGCATGTACATTGAATTTTCTGAATTGACTATAGAAGGGAGTGCAAAAATCTTCAGTAACGAGGCGTCAATGGGTGGCGGGATAATAAATCTCGGCAGCCTTAACATGTCTGGTGGCAGTATTTATAATAATACGGATAGCACTAATGCACAGAACCAGATAGATAACTGGGGTACTGCCCAGTGGCCTGCGGGAACAAGTGGATATTACTATACCACCGAAGGTGCAGCAGCGACGGGGCCATTAAGTGGCGATATACCCTCAGCGGCATACACAGCCTACAAGATAGAGGCGATACAACCATGAAGAAGCCATATCTTATTGGTTTTACAGCAGTCCTCAGCGTAGTGCTCTGCATGCTCTACAGTTGCCAGTTTCTGGACGGCATAGGCCAAAAACTCACTCTGAGCGGTTCCATTTCCATCATTCCAAATACCGGCATTGTCGCAGGGGATCTCCTTACAGCTGATATATCCGGAATAGAGTATAAGATTAAGCCGCAGAATTACCAGTGGTATTACTCTTTGAGCAGCCCGCTAAACCTTGCCGAAAACCCGGAAGGGACAGAGAGCGAGGAACAGAGCGAAGAGTGGATAGCAATAGAGGGAGCCAATGAAATAACCTGGACTGTTACCTCCGATTTAATCGGAGCCTTCATTTATGTCGAGGCTTCCGACCCGGACTTTTTAGGCAGTATTAAATCTCCCGGGATAGCGTTACCGGCGCCGCAAGAACCGGAGCCGGACTATATTTCGGGCATGGTTACTCTTGCAGAAAAAGACAATACTTTTGTGGCAGACCCAAGCGGAGTGATCTATGGGGAAGAAAACTCCGATGACCTCAGTCCAAGCTTTGCATGGTATATCGACAATAAAGGGGACGGGAATTTTACCAGGATATCCGGAGCAGCAAGCGCCACCCTCCCCTTGCTCGCTGCATATCTTGAATGCAATATCCGTGTGGGTGTAAGCGCTCCCCCGCTCCGGGGCGCTGTCTATGCGACAAAGCTGTATACCGAAACGCTCGATAAATATATCTCCGGGGAAGTCGATCTGAACATCACGGTTGATTACATTGAAGCTGTTACAACAGAGGTGATATACGGAGAGGAGGGAAATCCCGACGGGTATAAGCCCAGTTTCACCTGGGAGAAGGACAACAATGGAGACAGGAATTTCAGCCCGATACCGGAAGAGACAGACGACACGCTTTCCTGGCATTTTACATACACCGGCTGCAATGTCCGTGTGCAGGTGAGCGCTCCCCCCTTAAGAGGATCTGTGTATAGCCAAGAGATATTGTGGGCAGAGAGCACGGGAAAGGTGTTCCTGATGGACACCGGCACAGTAGAGCTCGGAGAATTCACCACCCTGGATAGCTGTCTGAGCATACTGAACAACCGTTTAGGCGAAGGCCTGATACAGAATTACCACATCATGGTGGCCGGTACGATATACCAGGACCCAGTGAATCTCTCCAGCTCCGATTACCCGAACATTACCGCCGCCAATCTTTCCGCATCCGGCGGCCGTCTGGTAATTAAAGGCGCGATGGGCCACATTAAGCTGGCTGCCCGGGGCAGTCTCATCAGGTTGCCCGACAATTCAGGCCTTTCCCTGCTGCTCGACGGAACGCTCGCCCTGGAAGGGCTTAGCCAGGCCGACAACGTGGATGTGGACGGCGACGGCTTATTTGACGGCAACAATGCCGCCTTGGTCTATGTAGGGGAGGGATGCACGCTTGCCCTGAACGAGGGGGTGGTCATCACCGGGAACTACAATGATGCGACTAACAACACCGGGAACGGCGGCGGTATATACCTCCGCACCAACAGCTTCTTAACCGTATCTGGCGCTGCAATCAGAGCAAATGGCGCATCCGTAGTGGGCGGCGGTATATATGCCCTCGATAACAGCACGATAAGCATATCGGGCAGCTCGGAGATTAGTGATAACACTGCGATGCAATACGGCGGGGGCATACACCTTCGCGATAACTGCGAACTAAGCATCTCGGGCAGCACAAAGATCAGCGGCAACAGGACAAATGACTATACGAACGCCAACAACGGCGGCGGCGGCATCTATATGAGGGCCACGAACAGCGTAAGTGTTTCGGACAATGTGGAAATCAGCGATAACTCAACCGCTATGTATGGCGGCGGTATATTCGTCGGCGCTAACAGCACGCTTAACCTATCAGGCAGGACAAAGATCAGCGGCAATAGTGCAGATCAGCGCGGCGGCGGCATATATATTGCCGGCGGCACAGTGAACATGCAAGACAATGTGATAATCGGTGGTGATGAGTCCGGCGATGCTAATAATTCTGCAAGCGGCGGCGGGCTATGCCTTGCCTATGATAACAATGGCACCGGTTTTCCTGCTTACTTTAACATGGAAGGCGGCACTATCAAAAATAATACAGCCAATAGCGGCGGCGGCGTTGGTTTCATTCTGGATACCACAGTAGCACAAAACCAATTGATCATAAAAATGAAACGCGGCACTATTACAAACAATACAGCGGGTGGGGCACAAAGCCAGATAGCCGCACAGAGCGGAGATACCGCCTTTACCCAGCGTGACCTTTTCGACCTCTACTGGCCGGCAGGTACCACAGGCACCATCACCGGCGCTACCGGCACGCCCCCCAACGGAGAATATCCCGGCGATGATACCAACCCGGACAACATGCCCAACCCCACCAATGCCGGCAGCATAGTAGCCACACTGACAGTAGAAACAGATCCAGAAGAATAGAACCGGCGCCCCAGTAATTCTGCATTTACCCCTCCGAAAACCTATATTTAAGAAATATAGGTTTTCGGAGGGGGCTTTAAGCAAAAATACCCAGAATAACACCTGCCAAAATAACAAGCGGGACAATTTCATTAATTGAATAACTGGCTATTGTAATATGCCTGGTACTACCCCTTGAAATAATATGTTCCGATAAAACCAGGCATGCAGCAATTGCCGCAGCAGCATAATACCATTTTGACATACTCCAAAACGAAGGGAGCAGAAAAAATAATATAATAGCAATTATATGCGAGGCAAATGCTATTACCCGCGCCTTTTTTTCGCCAAACTCTGCCGGAATGGAATACAGCCCATGCTGACGGTCGTTTACTATGTCCTGCAATGCATAAATAATATCAAAACCGGCGACCCAAAAGCAGTGTGCACCAGCTAGAACCAAATAAGGCCAGGAAAAACGGCCGCTTATTCCAATAAAGGCCCCCATTGGCGCAATGGCACAGGCAGCGCCCAACCAATAATGGCAAAGCCAGGTCCAACGTTTACTGAATGAATACAGCACAATAAAGATAATGGCAAAAGGAAAAAGAATAATACACAGCGTATTGAGCATTGCCGCACAAACACCGGCAATAATAACCAGCATCAGTGATAACACAATCAGTGTCTTTTTTGACACAAGCCCCTGTGGCACCTGCCTCCCTCTTGTGCGAACATTATCCCAATCAATATCAGCATCAATCACCCGATTCATCGCATTAGCCGCATTCCGTGCACATATGGCCGCCAGTAAAATCAGAATAGTAGGCCGCACCTGCAAATGGCCATGTGTTTCAAGAAAAATGGCTGATATAACCAGTGGCAATGAAAATATGGTATGTCGGAAAATGATGGCGTCAAGAATATTATGCAGGGCATTAACGGGGTAGGGGCGGGTTTTAAACCCGCCCCTACGTAGGGACAGGGCGCGCCCTGTCCCTACACCGTTTTGGTCGTGCCCATTATTCAATTCCATATTCCGCCCATCGTCTATTTACCAGCGACACAATATCATCGTCCATTTTCAGCGCATTGGGCCATTCGCGCATATGCCCCTCGTCCGGCCCCTTTCGTGTGGCGTCTATCCCGATGCGTGTTCCGTAGCGGGGAATCGGGGAAGAATGGTCGAGGGCGTCGAGGGGGCCTTCATTCAGTTCAATATCTCTTTTGCCGTCTACATTATTAAAGGCACGCCAGGCCACATCGGAATAGTTTGAGGGGTCTACTTCTTTATCTACTACTATAATACACTTGGTATACATCATCTGCCCCATTCCCCAGCAGAAATGCATGACCTTTCGTGCCTGGCCGGGGTAGCGCTTGTCTATGGAAACAATGGCACAGTTGTGAAAAACCCCTTCGAATGGCAGGGAAAGGTCAACAATATCGGGACAGATCATTTTGAGCAAGGGCAAAAAGAGCCGTTCTGTAGCACGGGCCATCCAGCAATCTTCTTTTGGTGGGCGGCCGACAACCGTTGCCGGGTAGACCGGATTTTTTCGCCGGGTAATCCTTTGCAGATGAAACACCGGGTAATCATCGGCCAGGGAATAAAAGCCCGTGTGGTCGCCAAAGGGGCCTTCAAGCCGGGATTCAGCAGGGTCAACATAGCCTTCCAGAATAAATTCAGCGTCTGCAGGCACGAGAATGTCGCTTAGGGTTGCCTTTGTTACCAGAGGCCGCTTCCCACGGAGGAAACCGGCAAAGGCCATTTCCCAAATGCCTTCGGGTAAAGGCGCAGTCGATGCATAAATAAGCGCAGGATCACAACCCAGGGCTACACACACCGGCATACGAAGATTGCCCACTTCTTCTGCCTTTTTTTTGTAATCCTGAAAAAAGTGTGCCCCATCCTTGTGCAAATGCCAGTGCATACCAGAGGTGGCATTATCGTAAACCTGCATTCTATACATACCAATGTTGCGCATCTTATTGCCATTTTCTGTAGGCAGGCTTTCTGTGCATACCAATGGTAATGTCAAAAAAGGCCCGCCGTCTTCCGGCCAGCAGGTAAGGACTGGGAGGCTCGAAAAGCCTCCCAGTGCGGTTGTAGGGGCGGGTTTGAAACCCGCCCCTACAACCGCCGCCGCATCCTCCACATCTTCAATTACCTCCTGACAAGGTGCATGGGTAATGCGTTTTGGTATCAGGCTGTAGACCTCGGGTATTTTGGGCAGGGCTTGTGGGGCGGCCTTAAAGAGATTAAAATCGGCGGCAAAACTTTTTGCCAGTTTAATAAAATCCTCTATATCCTTTGCTTTTTCATCAAGGTTCTGTGTATTCAGGGCAAGGGCCATCCGTTTTTCGCTACCCAGTAAATTAATTGCCAAAGGGTAGGGCGAACCTTTCACCTTTTCAAAAAGCAGGGCCGGGCCGCCTTTTTCCATAATGCGGCTTGCAATTTCTGTTATCTCAAGATGCGGGTCAACCTCTGCCTTGATTCGCCTTAGTTCCCCTTTTTTTTCAAGAGTAGAAATAAAATCCTGCAATCCTTTATACGCCATCTTCTATACTATACTCCTCGTTTGTCAGGATAAAATGCGGGCAATTAAGGACACGCAGCGTTTTGTCCTTATACACAAATACTGCACCTACACCAGGCATGCTTTCAATTAATTCTTTTGCCTTATCATAACCAAGTGCAAAACAAGTTGTCGAAAGTGCATCGGCATTAGTTGAACTATCGGTAATTATCGACACCGACATAAGGCCATTTTCAATCGGGTAGCCGTCCTTTGTTGATAAAATATGATGGTAGTGTTTGCCGTCCTTTTCGAAATACCTTTCATATACACCGGATGTCACCAGGGTCATCTGTTTTTTCGGCTCTCCATTGACCTCAACAATACCCAGATAATCGCCCCTTTCCGCTCCGCTTTCCCGGCGGGGGTCCTGCACACCAATTCGCCAGGGCTTTTTGTCGGCCTTTTCGCCATAAATTAAAACATTCCCGCCTAAATCGACAATGGCCTGCTTCACCCGGTGCCGGACAAGAATTTCTTCAAGGCAGTCAGCCGCATAGCCTTTTGCAATAGCCCCCAGGTCAATGGCCATGCCGGCCTGTTTTAAATACACGGTCTTTGCCTCTTGGTCAATAACTATATCTTTATAATTGATAAGGGATAGCGCATTGTCAATTTCTGCCTGTGAAGGCACACGGGGATTATCGCCGCCAATGTCCCAGATTTTTACCAGGGGCCCAACGGTCGGGTCAAAAACCCCGCCTGAAAGTTCAGCAAAATGAAGCGCCGCCCTTAAGCACTTGATTATATCATCACCTACCTCGACAGGCCTTATACCCGCCGCCGCATTCACCGCATCCATTTCCGTGCCTGTTTTGTTGACACTCATCAGATCCTCAATCTGATGAAGCCGTGCAAAACATTCATCGTATATTTTCGCCTTACCGTCATTGTAAAGCGTTATGTTGCACACCGTGCCGAGGACAAAATCATAACGGGATGGGGTGGGTTGTTCGCAGGAAAACAGAAATACACATAACAACAAGAGGTAGGGGCGGGTTTTAAACCCGCCCCTACGTAGGGACAGGGCACGCCCTGTCCCTACATGCCATCCCGTGCTGCATCTTATGTCTTGTCCACAGACCTGTATTCCTACCATTTGCGCACCAACAATTTATTCGTTAATTTTACTAACATATCACGATTCCTGCATTTTGGTAAATACTCTATTTCACGCAGGGCACGGTTTGTGTATAGTTTTGCATATTCGGCTGCCATTTCAATGCCGCCATTGTTGCGCACTAATTGTAATATCTTCTTCGATTCATCTGCGGTAAAGTTCGCCTTCGAAAGTATTTCATTCAATTCCGGGCAATTACCCTTTCTATATACACAAAGCACCGGGAGGGTTATAATGCCACTGGTAATGTCTGTTCCCAAAGGCTTTGCGACAAGGCCCTCATCTCCTGCATAATCCAGTATATCATCTATTATCTGAAAGGCCATGCCGATATTGTAACCTGCACGCCTGAACCGCCAGGCAAGGTCTTTCTTAACGCCGCCTTCTGTAGCGCCTGCATAGCAGGCAAGGGAAATAAGCACAGCAGATTTTCCGGTTATTTTTCGCAGATAACTTCGCAGAGAAAGATTAGAGACAAAACGGCCGTTATCCTGTTCAATTTCCTGTGTGCAAATTGCCGCCATCAATCTGGCCACATTTTGTGCATTCTCCGGGGAACTATATTCACCTGAAATTAAAATACAGCGGGACAATAAATAGTCCCCTGCCAGCACTGCATCTTTTTGCCCAATAAGGGTGTGCATAGCGGGCAGGCCGCGGCGCACCGGTGAATCATCTATAATGTCATCGTGAATAAGGGTTGCCGCATGAAGCATCTCAAGGCTTGCCGCCAGTTTATAATGCTTTTCTTCCAGTTTTTTCCCAAAACCGGCGCACAAAAGAAACATCCCAGGCCGCAATAGCTTACCATTATTCAAAAAAAGCCCTTCCAGGGACTTTTGTAAAAGGGGGCTTGTGTTTGTGATATAAGAATTGATACAACCGGAGACCCGCTCCAGGGCCTCCGGCATACCAGGGAAATCATCCCAAAAATTCATACTTTCCTAAGCCCGTCAGGGCATTGTTTATTTGGTCGGATTATCAAAATATAAATGATGTTTCCGCCCAAATTTTGTGCCGTTCCACCAGTTTTTCAATGCGGGCTGCAGCCAGTTGTCGATACCCAGGCCGCGTCCTGCGCCGCCCATCATCACAATACCTGCAACGAGCATCCAGAAGTTATACCAGTAGAAGTTACCGGTAAAGATGAACATCAACACCATAAGAACAGAAATAGCCGACATAATCCAGGTAAAGCAGCCGCCAATAATGGCAAGGCCGATACACATTTCAAAGACAACGACAAAAATCTGCATTCCCATGTAGGGAATCTGTGCCATAATGCCGTCCATCAGCCAGTTGGTGAACCAGTTTGCCACACCCTTGGTCCGGTCGGCATAGTCCTTTGCAATAACCGGGTTGGTCATAATCGGCCAGTAAGGCCCATGAACCGGAGGATTTGCCGCAACAGCCGCCGCTACTGCACCGCTTGCCGCTGTTACCGTATCTGCCACCGCTTGTGCTGCACCCGATGCCGCCGTCACGGTATCCGCTACCGCCTCTGCTGCACCCGATGCTGCCGTCACCGTATCTGCTACCGCTTGTGCCGCACCGCTTGCTGCTGTTACCGTATCCGCTGCCGCCTGTGCCGCGCCAGATGCTGCTGTCACTGCTTCAGTTGCCGCACCGCTGGCCGCCGTCACCGCCTGCGCTGTTGCATCGCCTGCACCTGAGGCTGCCGTAACTGCCGCCGTAGCATCACCTGCCTGTGCTGCAAGCCAGGCCGCAGAACCGCGCTGTTTTGCCGGATTGTTAAAGAGCCAGGCCGAAGGGGTCGGGTTATTAACCGCCGGATTCAGCCAGCCTTCGCCAATCTTATTGATGCCTTCAAAGAGCCAGAGAACGCCAAGCCAGAGCCGGAGCAGAAAACTCCAGTAGAAACGGTTCTTGTAACGCCCCAGGCCCCAAACAAAGGAACGGTTTTCCGGAATATCAAGGAACTCATGCTTAATGTATTCCCAGCAAACATTCACGCCGCCAATGCCCCAGAAATAAAGGAGATTTGCAATATGCTTTACCGCCATTGCCATAAAGCCGCCGCATTCAATGCCCATACCATTGGACACACCGTATTTACCGCCAATAGAGCACATGTTCCCACGGAGCCGGTTCTTAAAGTTTTCTTTTTCGCCTGCACCGTCAATATCTACCATTATATTATGTGCCGCACAGTGGCCGGTATTTTCAGCGCTTTCAACCAATTGGGGAATCGGCTTACCATCTTCGATAAACCAAATGTTATCGCCTACTGCATACACATTGGGGTAGTCTACCGAAGCCAACTGCGGGGTGGTCAGAATACGGCCGCGTCGGTTTCGCTTGCCTTCCGGAACATCCTTTCCAAAAGGCCCCTGGCTGAGGCTCAAAGAATCGGCAAAATGGGTGCCGTCTACACCACAGGTCCAGATAAAGGTATCTGTTTCAATGGCAGAACCGTCTTTCAGGTTCACCCTACCCGGTTCGGCCCCAACAATCGCGGTATTCAGGCGAACTTCTACATTATGCTTATAGAGATACTTGCTTGCCTTTGCACGGAGTTTTTCGGACATCGGAGGAAGGACAAAGCCCAGGGCTTCAACGACCATCACCTTAACCTCTGATGGGTCGATGCGCCATTTTTTGCACATCACATCGCGCCATTCAAGGAGTTCGCCGGCCATTTCAATGCCGGTAAAACCGGCCCCTGCTACCACAAAGGTGAACATCTTCTTTCTTTTTGCCGTGTCAGGCTCGGCAACGGCCTTCTCAAAAGTCTTTTCAATGTGTTCCCGAATCCGCATTGCATCATCAAAAGACCAGAGGGCAAAGGAATTTTCTTCTACATCCTTCATGCCAAAATAATTCGGTTCAGCGCCTGTTCCCAAAATGAGGTAATCGTAGGGGTAGGTATTCAGGGCCGATTTGGCCTCGTTTTTATCAAAATCAATTGAAGTAATTGTGTCCGATTTAATATCGATTTTCTGCGCGCCAAAAAGTTTTGCGTAAGGAATACGCACCGAATCGGGCTCAACACGCCAGCCTGCAACCTCATGAAGTTCTGTCATGCAGGTCATAAACGGATTCCGGTCTACAAGGGTGATTTTCACCTCATCACTTTTCCTGTATCTTTTAATCAGGGCCTTTGCAGCCGCAACATTGGCATAACCACCACCAACAAGCAAAATATTCTTCGCCATAAATTCTCCCTCTATAACTAAGACTTACCTTAAAGTATAGTATCTTTCCCCTCTTTTGTCAAGGGAAATTCTTTGCGATTCAGGGGAAAATCATTTAACTTTGAAATCATAAAAACAACCACGAATATACACGAATCGGCTTCGCCGACACGAATATTCTATGATAAGTAAGCAAAAATTCGTGTGGCCGAAGGCCATTCGTGTT
>JAISIL010000096.1 GCA_031262035.1 Spirochaetaceae bacterium
TAATAAATAAACATATTTAGAGGCTATTAAACAAGTTTTTTCTTTAAAGCCCCTACAGGGGGTGAAAGGGGACATTTTCGCTGGTCGTAACTAGGGGACAAAATCGCTGGTCGCTAACAGAGTCAATTCGAGGTCTTGACAAAGAGGACTGGATTTTGTATAGTAAAAAGTATGGAAACGACAATAGGAACGACTGAACGCCTCAACCCCCTGAATGACTTTGCCTTTCAAAAAGCAATGGGTGAAAAGGGTGATGAGATACAGCTTATGGCCTTTTTAAACGCCGTTCTGGAGCGGACAGGTAAAGATGGCCTCAAATCAGTCACCATCCTTGAAAACAAGGACTTACCGGCTGAATTTGTGGGCGGCAAAGCCTCAAAACTGGACGTTTTGGCAGAATTGGCAGACGGAGCCCGTGTAAATATCGAGGTGCAAATCAAAAACCACTACAACATGGAGCAAAGAACTTTATACTATTGGTCTTTAAAGTTCACCAGGGACTTTCAATCAGGGGATGATTATGCAACCTTATCCCCGGTGATAACGATAAACATCATCGACTTTGAGTACTTTAAGACCATTGACGATTTTCATACCAGTTTTCACCTGTATGAAGACCATAACAAAGATGTCAAACTTACAGACAATTGTGAGATACACTTTTTGGAGATGCCAAAGTTCAGGAAGTTACAGCGGAGCGGCAAAATCGACCTGAAAGACCCCTTGCATCGCTGGCTTGCCTACTTTGACAAGAATAGTCCGCCTGAAGTGGTGGAGGAGGTAGTGAATATGGACACAGCAATCGGAAAAGTTCAATCTGTTATGGAAAGAATTCAAAGAGATCCTGCCCTACGCCGTTCATATGAGCAGTATGAAAAGGCTGAATCTGACTGGACGACCAGTATGAACGGGGCAAAAAGAGAAATAGCCAAGAATTTTAAGGTAATGGGCCTTCCTCCTGAACAAATTTCACAAGGCACTGGTTTAAGCCTTAGTGAGATTCAAAAATTGTAAGGGCATCTCCCGCCTATAGAACGCTTGACAAAATATCAATTTTTGATTATAGTTAAGTCACAAAGCGATGAATGATATAGATAAACAGAAGCAGATTCGTAATTTTTGTATTATTGCACATATTGATCATGGGAAGTCAACTTTAGCCGACCGTCTTATTCAGAAGGGGCATATTGTGGAAGACAGGAATTTCCAGAATCAGATTCTCGACAATATGGACATTGAGCGGGAGCGGGGAATTACTATCAAGAGTCAGGCGGTAACGATTCCCTGGACGGCGGCTGATGGGGAAACCTACGAGCTGAATCTTGTCGATACGCCCGGGCATGTAGACTTTACCTACGAGGTAAGCCGTGCAATTTCTTCCTGCGAGGGGGCGCTGCTTCTTGTTGATGCAACCCAGGGCGTGCAGGCACAGACCTTAAGCAATATGTATCTTGCCCTGGAACATAATCTTGAAATAATTCCTGTTATCAATAAGATTGATATGCCTGCCGCCAATATTGATGAGACCAAGCGGGAGATTGATAAGGAGTTGGGGCTCGATTCCAGTGAGGCCCAGCTTGTTTCTGCGAAGACGGGCGAAGGGGTTGACGCTCTTTTTGAGGCGATTGTAACGAAGATTCCCCCGCCAAGCGGTTCTTTGTTGCAGGCTGATGGAAGCGCCACGCCACTGCGGGCTCTGATATTCGACTGCCACTATGACCCTTACCGTGGCGTTATTGTTCATTTGCGGATTTTTGATGGGGCTATTCGAAAAGGGCAGAAGATTCGATTCATGAGTTCGGAAAGCGACTATGAGGTTGAAACAGTAGGTGTGTTCAAGTTGGCCTTGGTTGAAACTAATGAACTGAGTGCCGGGGATGTTGGTTATATCATTGCGGGCATTAAAACGGTGGCCGATGTGCGGGTAGGGGATACGGTGACCAGTGCTACAAACCCTTGCGAAAAGGCCCTGCCCGGTTTTAAAGAAGTAAAGCCGGTGGTTTTTTCTTCTATATATCCTGTTGATTCAAACGATTATCTGGAGCTCCAGGCCAGTCTTGAGAAACTCAAGCTCAATGACGCAAGCCTTATATATGAAAAGGACAGTTCTGCAGCCCTGGGCTTTGGTTTCCGTTGCGGCTTCCTTGGCCTGCTTCACCTTGAAGTAATTCAGGAGCGCCTTGAAAGGGAATTTGACCAAAGTGTGATATTTACCGCTCCCAGTGTAAAGTATCGTGTGCAGGTAAAAGGGCAGGGTGGGGCAATTGATGACCTGCTTGTCGATAATCCTATGGATTATCCCGATGAAAGCCGTATTGTAGGGGCTATGGAACCGTATATTCGTGCCAGTATTATTACACCGACAAGTTTTTTGGGGAATATTATCACTTTATGCCTTGAAAAGCGGGGTGTGCAGACCAATATGACCTATCTTGATGAAAAAAGGGTGGAGCTTATTTACGATATGCCTCTTTCCGAGGTGCTTTTCGACTTTTATGACCGCCTAAAGAGCCTTTCGCGAGGTTATGCTTCTTTTGATTATGACATTACCGAGTATAAAGCAACCGATTTGGTAAAGCTTGATATTCTTTTGAACGGCAAGGCGGTTGACGCCTTATCCCAATTGGTCTTTCGCGATAAGGCTTACGAAAGGGCACGAATGGTTTGTGAACGTTTGCGTGATGAAATACCCCGGCAGCAATTCAAGATACCCATACAGGGGTCTATTGGTAGTCAGGTTATTGCAAGAGAAACGGTGAATCCCGTTCGGAAGGATGTTCTTGCCAAGTGCTACGGTGGTGATATTACCCGCAAACGGAAGCTTCTTGAGAAGCAAAAGGAAGGGAAAAAACGAATGCGCATGGTTGGCGATGTAGAACTGCCCCAATCGGCCTTCCTTGCAGTCCTTAAAACAAAGGACGAGTGATTAGTAGCATAAATATAAAGGAGATAATTAAATGTTAAAAAAAATTATCGTTTTTCTGTCTTTTGCGTTTATCCTTTGTTTTTCAGCCTTTGCCTATAATCCACCGATGGCGGCAGAAGATAGTTTCCTCTTTGCCAGCCCTTTTTTGACAAGCGGCAATGCGGTTGGCGGCGGGCTATTAAACCCCGGTGTGTGGTCAAACGAACAAAACCCGGCCCTAACGGCAGGGAATCAACGCTGGCAGATGGAGCTTGGTTACGGCGGTATCATTGGTGAAAAATTAAGTGATATAAAAAGCGCCTCCGGCTTTGGTTCTGCGTTGCGTCTGGGCCTTTTGTTCCCCACTCGATACGGCGTATTTTCAGGCGCTGTGCAAGGCGCTTTTGGTATGCCCGAGAATTCAGGCCTGGGAAACCATGCTACAATCCGTGCAGGCTTTGCAAAAGATATAACTGATGAATTTTGGTTTGGCGCTTCTCTCTGGGGAGGCATTCAACTGGCTCCCAATGCCTGGGATTTTGGCATTGCTCTTGATGCCGGGGCTTATCTCAAGCTTGGTTCCTGGTCTTTCCTAAAGGACATGCGTTTAGGCATTGTGCTCTCTAACTTGGGGAAAACCTATAAGGCGGCATATGGTATCTTTGGCAGTAGAGATAAAGATAGTTTTTATCCGGCTTATGTTAGCCCCAAGGTGGCCTTTGCGGCAAATCTTCTGACTATTGATAACTTGCATCTGGCCTTTTCAAGCGGCCTTGCCTTTCCGACCTTTCAGAATGCAGTGTTTGATATAGGCTTTGACGCTGTTGTTTTTAAATATGTCACGGTGAATGCAGGCTGGCAGATTGATTTAAGAGAAACAATTCAGACCAAGCAGATGCGTATTCCCTATGTCGGATTGCAGTTTACTTTTACGGCAGACACAAGCGGCGCACAGTTTCTGGCAAACCGTGGCTGGGATTCCACAGACTTTACGGTAAGCGCCTTGTATAAAAACCTGGGGAAGAGTCTTAATCAGTTGACGGCCGGGGCCGTGGCAAACTTCGGCATCATCGACCGTGAAGGCCCAGAATTAAAGCTCGGGGATTAAGCGTAGGGCCCGTAGGGGCCGTAGGGGCTTAGCGTGCTAAGCCCTTGATTGCAGGTTATTGATTACAGATTATTGATTGCAGGTTTGTGATTGCAAATTATTGATTACAAATTATTACAGATTAAGGAGAAAGTAAGAGGTGCGTATGAAAAGTAAGATTATTTTAGTATCTATAATAGCTCTATTAGGTTTGTTGTTCGTAGGCTCTGTGTTTGGGCAGTCGTCTAGCGGGATGAAGTATATTTCGCCGAATCATGATGGGGTGCAGGATAGTTTGGTTATTCCGATGTCGATTACAGACAGCCGTTATATTAGTGAGTGGATGCTGGTTGTAGAAGATGCTGCGGGAAAAGAAGTGCGGCATATTGGGAATAAGGATAACCGGCCGGTTAGCATTACCTGGAAAACCTTCTGGCAGTTGCTTTTTCGTCCAAAGCAGGGGGTAGCAATACCGAAAAGTGTTACCTGGGACGGCACAGATGATAATGGCACAGTGGTTCCGGACGGTGTTTATAGTTATTACCTTAGCGCTGCTGACGATAATGCTAATAGTTCTACAACTGCAAAGCTTCAGGTTACCGTTGATAATACCCCGCCTGTAGTCACTGTGCAGGAACCTTCGGCTGATGAAAAGTTTTTCGGCCAGGGAAGTAAGCCGCAGATAAGTATTCAGCAAAGCGGCTCCGAGGAGGTTCTATGGCAGGGCTCCATTGAAGATGCTGCAAACAGCAGCCTTAAAACCTGGACATGGAATAAGAGCAGCCCGGATAGTATTACCTGGGATGGCCGTGACAATAATGACGATGCGGTGCCCGACGGGGTATATTCTTATACGATTAATGCTACTGATTTAGCAGGGAATAAAAATGCGCCGGTGCGCATAAGTAATATCATCTATTCAGGCAGTAAACCGCAAGCCTCTATTGCAATTAAAGGTGATTCATATTTTTCACCGGGAACGGCAAGTGTAAAAAAGACAGTCACGCTGGTTCCGGCAATCAGTTCAGAGAGCACAAGCAATAATCTGGTCTCCTGGACACTGAGTATTAGTGATGCAAATAATGCAGTTGTTCGAACCTGGGCCGGCAAGAATAGTCTTCTTACTGAAGTTCCCTTTGACGGCAAAGATGATGGGGGCAATATCTGCCCCGATGGTCTGTATACTGCCTCTTTTACGGCACGCTTTCGAAACGGCTATCAAACTCCGCCTGTAGTCACCGGCCAAATGACCCTCGATACAAAGGCGCCGAGCGCTACCCTGGCCATTGCCGGAAAAGATATCTTTGCGCCCGGAGCGGGCAGTGCTCTTTCATCAATGCAGATAAATCAGAATTTTTCTACTGAAAACACTCCCTGGAAGGGCGAAATAGTCAATAGTCAGGGTGATATTGTTCGCAATATCGATCTTGGGGGAAATCCTGATGCCCTCTTTGTCTGGCGAGGGCTTGATGACCGCGGTCTTCTGTCTCCTGACGGGAAATATCGCTATCAGGTTGCCAATATGGACCAGGCAGGAAACCTGGGCACGGCTCTCAGTGCAGAATTTGAACTGAATGTAGGGGACACGGACTTGCTTCTTACCTTTGACCCGGAAGTTATATCGCCCAATGGCGATCGTATACAGGATAGCCTGACCCTCTCGCCGGTAAGTTCATCTTCCAGCGGCATCGATTCATACACTTTGAACATTATCGATAGTAAGGGTAACACGGTGCGTAGTTTCAGCGGAAAAGGAAGCATTCCCCGCAGTATAGACTGGGATGGGAAGACCGATAGTGGGAGCGCTGCACCTGATGGTCAGTATAGCGCTACATTAACGGCAGTTTCGCGGAACGGCACTTCAAACACCGTTGAAACAAGCCAGTGGACAATTGATACGGTTTTCCCCTCGGCCTTTATTGCACCGCAGTTGACCCTTTTCTCGCCTGATGGCGACGGCCGGAAGGACACAACAGACATTGACATAAAGACAAGTGATGAACAACGCTGGGATGCATCAATTAACGATAGCACAGGCCGGGTAGTGCGGCAGCAAATTTGGTATAATGCTCCAGTCGCCTCTTTTAACTGGGATGGCCGGGATGATTCGGGCAATGTGGTTCCCGATGGCTCTTATACTTTAAGCTTAAGCTCAACTGATGCAGGGGGAAACAGCACCACGGAAACAAGCGTTCCTATGAAGATTGATACCCGGCCGGCCAGTGTGTATATGATGGCATCGGAGGCCAGCATTTCACCGCTTGCAGGAAAGGTCAAGACGCAAAACTTTAGCATCAATCCTTCGCTGAAAGACGGCATTGATACCTGGAAGGTAACTATCGTAAATGCAAATGATGCAAACGGCACCGCAGTGAAAACCTGGTCGGGAAAGGGCGATACGCTGACCACCAGCATTCCCTGGGACGGTAAAGACGACAGCGGTAATTATGCAAACGGCAGCTTTGTGGCAAAGGTTGAATTGGAATACCTCAAAGGGAACCTTGCTACAAGCAGCACACCTTCGTTTATCTGCAACACTCTGCCGCCTGAGCTTTCTGTTCAGTTGGCAAATGTGCCCTTTAGCCCGGACAATGATGGTGAAAACGACGAACTTTTGATAAATCTTACAGCCGTGTCGGCCATGCCTTTCCAGTCCTGGTCTTTCCAGGTGAATGACCCACAGAATAAAAAGCCCTTCTGGCAGGCGAATGGCGGCTCGGCAATAACGCCAACCCTTACCTGGCAGGGAAAGAGCGCTTCGGGCGAGCTGGTGCAAAGCGCTATGGATTATCCCTATACTTTTACCGTAACAGACAGCCAGGGACTGAGTTCCAGCAGCAATGGGCTAATACCGGTGGATGTCCTTGTGGTAAAGGACGGCAATGATTTACGGATAATCGTTCCGGCAATTATTTTCCGTGCCGACCATGCAGACTTTGCCGGCAAGACCGAGGACTCGGTCCGGGGCCTTTCACAGGAGCAGATAGACAATAATAACCGGGTATTAAAGCGTATTGCAGAGGTTCTGCAGAAATATGCCAATTATACGGTTACTGTTGAAGGCCATGCAAACCCGACAACGGCTCCCAACACAACAGCACGGCAGCAGGAAGAAACACAAGGTTATCAGGGTTCACCTGCATCACAGCCTTTAAGCCTTGAGAGGGCACAAAAGGTGATAGACGAGCTTGTAGGCTACGGTGTGCAACGCAATCGCCTGAATGCAGTCGGCATGGGCGGCTCGCGAACAGTGGCTCCTTACAATGATCGGGATAATAATTGGAAGAACCGGCGGGTTGAGTTCTTGTTGCATAAGAGGAATTAATTAACCACGAATACACACGAATCGGCTTCGCCGACACGAATATTGTTCTGAGCAAGAAAGGCGTCCACATCCATATACTCCAAGCCGGCGATGGCAAGGCCGCCTTGGGTGAGGCTATAGTTCTTTATTTCGGGGTAGGCGCTAAAGGCGTTTTCGAACCAGGCGGCATAAAGGGAAAGGCGTTTATCGGTTAGCACCTTTCCCTTACCGGGAGTATTATTACCCACTACATCAGTGTATGATGCAGTGGCATAATAGGGCTGGCCGCCTCGCAGTGCCTGAAAGCTCTTTGTTTCAAGCGGGGAAAGCCTCGAGCCACTTCGCAAGGCCATTTTTTCAAAGACTGCAGCCTTATAATGGGTCTTATAGCCGGGATAAGCCAGGTCCAAACCGGCAATGTATATTTCTTTTGCCCCAAGGAGCCGGGCTAAATCCCAGGAAGAGGTTGCCACCGAGCCGCCTTGCCCAAGCTTCTCCTTTTCCCCGGCGCTAAGATAAATGGCCTTTGCGTTTAGCCGCATCACCGAGGGGTAAACCGTTGGCTCAACCACCAAAATGCTTTTCGAAAGGTCTGCACGCTCAAGATGCTTGGAGTTCCAGAACTGTCCATCGCAGGCAAGCACAAAATGGGCAGAGACGCCCGTTTGCCTTAAAAAGTTGAGGGCTGTATCTACGGCAATAATCACTGCCCTTTCGGCCAGGGCATGCATCTTGTCGGCAATAGTATCCAGACTAGGCCCTGCGGCAAGGAGCACAAAGGGAAGGTTCTTTGCTTGTATTTCCGGCCGAATAGTCTGGGCAAGTGTGTCTATTCCTTGAAGGAGGCCCTCGATAATAGCCTTGTTTTTCCGGCTGTTCCGTTCCCACAATGCCCCAAATTTCTTCAGTGTAGCCTCATTCACTGCATCTTTCGACTGATATGCGGCAATAATGTTCTCGATACTGGCATAGTATTGTGCATCTAGCTTCGATAGGCTAGGGTTTTTTAGAATTTTTAGCCACGAATTACACGAATTGCACGAATTTTTTGAACTTATCACATCTAAAGCATGAACTATAGCTGCCGGTTCGCCATCTGGAATGATAATAAGATTT
>JAISIL010000147.1 GCA_031262035.1 Spirochaetaceae bacterium
AGAAATGGGAGTCTGCTGCCTGATGGAAATGTCAGGGTGTCCTTTGTCAAGCAGCAAATATTTTTAAAAAAATATCGCTAAACTGCTTGACAAAAAACATAGGATAACACGAATCGGCTGCGCCGACACGAATGAAGAGTGATATTCGTGTCCACCGCTAGGTGGATTCGTGCTATTCGTGGTTAATTACTCTTGCAATTAATACATAAAAGCGCTACAATACTATTATTGATGATAGTCGCAAAGCAGCGTCCGGTATATCTTTTTTTCATTCTCGGCCTTTCCCTTGTTCTGCTGGGAACGCTGGCTTCCTGTGAGCGGCGGCTTGGTTGGGGGCTGCTTTTGTGGACGCAGGAAAACCCGGAAATTCCTTCGGGGGCTGTTTTGCCGGTCTTTATCCGGAGCAATATCGACAGAGTCTGGGTTGCAGGAATTCCCGAAGAATACCGGCAACCGGGCAACGATATTGATAAAATAGAAATTCCCCTTTCGCAACTGGAACTGATTGGCAGCCATGGTGCGGCAAACAAGCGTGCCGAACATTTTGCCCCTTATGCCTTAAGCTATGCAGAAACCGTACAAGACGGCCTTCCTATGCGGCGCGACCCGGACAATTCATCGCAGCGGGTGTATCGTTTAAAGAAGGGGCAATTGCTCAAGATACTCAGCGTAGCAAAGGGGAATGCTGCCGTAGGCGCCGACGGCAAGCCCCTCCCCGGTGACTGGTATCAGGTTTTAACGGAAGACGGGGTGCGCGGTTACTGCTTCTCTTACCGGCTGCGGCTCTTTGATTATGAAAGGGGAAGCATGCTCAGCGAAACAGCAGCAGAAACAGGCCTCACAAACAGCAGCGGGCAGCATGATACCCTGCTCGATGAAACCCTGGCAAAAATCTGGTATCCTGAAAGTTATGGTTCAATGGTTAGCCAACAGAAGATAGACCTTGCAACCCTGCAAAAAGGCTGGCGTTTCTTCCCCGGCGAAACGGAAGGGAAGGCCCGTATTTTCGATGATACTATCGATAAAACTTTTAGCTATACAAACATCAAAAAAGACCCTTCGGTGGTAAACGGGCGCACATGGCTTTTCGATGGAAGCAGCCTTTCCATGACCTTACGGGGCAGTAAAACCCTTGCTCTGCAATACAGCGATGAAAACGGCATGCTCAAAAGCCTTCTTTGGACCACCTTGGACCAGCCCCTGGAAGATATTATCAATCAGGAAACAGAAAGACGGCGTGTGCTCTACCAGACCTTGCACGACCAAGGCCCGGTTCTCCGAAGCTCAAACTATGGGGAACTGAGCCTTGCCGCCCTCGGCGATGATGCATTGGAAGGCCATTTTTCCTGGCGGGGTTACAATCTTTTGAGCCCTGCGATAATTCCCTATTCCGCCCTGCCAAGCGGGAGCATCAATATGGGCTACTTCCTCGACCCCTCATTGCAAGGGCTTTTTACCGGCGCGCTTGCCTTCAACTTTGACAGCATCGGTAACAAGGGAAGCCATGCGGTATTTATGTATAATTTTGAATCGAACGGCATCCGCTTCGAATACGCCCCGCCCGATAACCTCGAAGGCTGGACAATCACCCGCCGTGCCGCAACGCCCACGGTAATCTATTTCAGCAGGAATTAGTATGAAAAAGATAATTGATTATTTAAAAGAAGCAAAACATGCGGTGGCGCTCACCGGCGCCGGGGTCTCGACGCTCTCCGGCATCAAGGATTTTCGGGGGCCGGACGGCATCTATAAGATGAAAGATGTCGACTACAACCGTATGTTCGACATTGAAACCTTTTATGAAGACCCTTCGATCTATTACCGCAAGGCAAAGGACTTTATCTACGGCCTCGACGCAAAAGAGCCTTCGATTGTCCACAATACCCTGGCAAAACTGGAAAAGGCAGGCTTACTAAAGGCTATTATTACCCAAAACATCGATTTATTGCACCAGAAAGCAGGCTCCGCCACTGTTATTGAGGTGCATGGCAGCGCCAGAATACACTATTGCCTCCATTGCCCGGGCATCAGGGTGCCTTACGAAGAGGTTGTGCCGATTGTCAGGCGGGACGAAATGCCCAAGTGCCCAAAATGCGGAAGGGTATTAAAGCCTGCCATTACCTTTTTTGGCGAAAGCCTTCCTGCAGAGGCCATCAACGAAGCAATCCGGCAAGCCCAGGAAGCCGATTTGATGCTTGTCCTTGGCACCAGCCTTACCGTCTACCCCGCCGCCGGCCTTCCCGACTACACCCTGAGAAACGGGGGAAAAATCATCATCGTCAACAACCAGCCAACCCCGCTCGACCGCTCTGCCGAACTAAAACTCGAGGACCTCGGCGCAAGCTTTGCGGAACTGGAGAAAGAACTATGGCCCAAAGGATTCTGTTAAAAAATTTCCGCATTGTCGATGCAAATACTGATAAAAAAGCTTCTGTTCTTGTTCAAGACGGCATTATTACAGATATAATTGATAGTTCAAAAGATATATCTTCTGATTTATCTTCCATTACTACCGATATGATATTGGACGGCGATGCTTTGGCCGACGGGAATGCCCTGCTCTTGCCTGCTTTTATCGACCTTCACGCTCATTTTCGCCAGCCCGCTTTTCATATTGATGAAACCCCGTCGCCCCTACCCGAAACCCTTGAGTCTGCAAGCCTTGCCGCAGCAGCAGGCGGTTACGGCACCCTAGTCTGCATGGCCAACACAAAGCCCCCGATAGACACAGTAGAAGCAGCAGAAATATTGAAAAAACGTGCAGATGCAATTGGTCTGATTGATTTATACCCTGCAGTCGCCTTAACAAAGAATATGGAAGGTTATCAAGAATCTGAAATCCTAGCCCTCCGCGCCTCCGCGCCTCCGCGTGAGCTTCTTTTATTATCCGAAGACGGCAAAGACATCCCCAACGATACTCTCTTTATTGAAATAATGAAACAAGCTGCCAAATTAAACATCCCTATCGCCTGCCACTGCGACCAGCTAAATAATGAGGCCGCCTCTGTAGAACGAGTGCTCCGATTAGCCGAAGGAACCGGCTGCAAAATCCACATCTGCCATGTCTCAACAAAAGATACTATTGATATAATACGAAAAACAAAACTCCGCGCCCCCGCGCCCCCGCGTGAGCTTCTTACCGCCGAAGCCACCCCCCACCACATTGGTGCGACAGAAGATGATGCTATCCGAATGGGGATAGACAATTACGGCCGGGTAAACCCGCCCCTTGCCACAGAGACAGACCGGCAGGCAGTGATTGCAGCCCTGGCCGACGGAACAATAGATGCAATAGCCACAGACCATGCCCCTCATAGCGATGCGGCCAAGCGGAATGGAGCACCGGGTTTTGTGGGACTGGAGACGGCATTTGCGGTGTGCAATACGGTATTGATTAACCGCGAACCACGCCAACCACGCGAACAAAATATCGGCAATCAATTTGATTTGCGTTTTCTATCAAAGCTTATGTCATTTAATCCTGCAAAGATTTTAGGTTTGAAGGACCGGGGTTTGATTTCTCCCGGCCTTCGTGCTGACCTTGTCATTGTTGACCCATCGGCTGTTTTTACTGTTGATTCGTCTGCATTTAAAAGCCGGGGACATTGCACCCCCTTTGATAAAAGGCAGCTTCGTGCTAAGATACTGATGACTCTTCAGAAAGGAACTATTGTCTATGAATCCGCTTCTTCAAATTGACGCTCTTGTTGCATCGGTCCGGCAAAAAGGCCCTGTGTGCATTGGCCTTGATACATCGCCAAAATATGTGCCGACGGCTTTTCGTGTAAAGGCCGTAAATGATGAAAATCAGTCTGATGTAAATGCAGCCCATGCCGCTTCTGTTTTGGCCTACAACAAGGCCCTTATTGACGCAACATGGGATGTAGCAGCCTGCTTTAAGGTGCAGATTGCCTATTACGAGGCGCTAGGCCTTGCCGGTCTACACACATACGCAGAAACATTGAAATACCTCCATGCCCAAAAGGCACTAGTTATAGCCGATGTAAAGCGGGGAGACATTGCAGACACGGCAATGCAGTATACCAGGGCACATTTTTCAGGCGACTTCGAAGCAGACTTTGTTACCCTCAACCCCTATATGGGCATGGACAGCCTCAATCCCTGGCTTGCAGCAGCAGAAGAAACAGGAAAGGGCGCCTTTGTGCTGATGCGGACGAGTAATCCGGGGGCGGCAGATTTTGAATATTTATTAACCGCGAACGACGCGACGCATGTATGCGTTGACCACGCGAACAGTCTTAGTTTGTATCAGGTTGTGGGCGACCGGCTGGCAGAGCTTGCTGATAAGTATCAGGGGGAAAGTGGTTTTGGGATATTTGGGGCGGTTGTTGGTTGCACGGCAAATGATGAGGCGGCGGAGATTCGGGAGCGCTATCCGCAGCTCTTCTTTTTAATACCCGGTTATGGGGCACAGGGCGGTGGGGCCGAGACGGCGGCTATCCTCTTGGGTAAAGGGATTTTAAAAGAGGCCTGTGGCGGGGTAGTAAATGCATCCCGGTCTATCATCTGTGCAGGCTCCCCCGAAGCGGCACGAGAGGCGGCTATCAAAATGCGGGACAACATACAGGCGGCGATAAATGGCTGAAGAAAAAATGACTCTCACAAAGAACACAGAGGAATCAGTTATTATTAGTAACAAAAACCTTGGCGGCCTTTGTGTCCTTTGCGTGAGAACTTCTTCTTTTCCCAAACCAGGCCAATTCTTCATGCTAAAACCAAAATACAGCTCTGTTTTTCTTCCCCGGCCCATAAGTTATGCCTCTTATAAAAATGAAACACTTACCTTTTTGATTGAAATTAAAGGCAGGGGAACAGAGGAAATAGCGGCATTGCAAAAAGGTGACAGCATAGAAATTACCGGCCCGCTGGGAAATTCCTGGCTTGATTTTATTCCTTCAAGAGAAGCAAAAGAAAAAGATACCTACAAATTTGCATTGGTAGCAGGCGGTTTAGGTCTTGCCCCGCTTTGCGGCTTTGCGGCTTTGCGTGAATCTTCTTTCTTTTGTGGTTTTTCACATGCTATACCTGCTGAAATAACATCATTCTTACCTCAAAACACAGTCTTTGTAACAGAAGACGGAAGCATCGGTAAAAAAGGCTTTGTAACGGATTATATCAATCCCGCCGATTATGATGCTGTTTTTTCCTGCGGCCCAAAACCAATGCTGAAAAAAATAACCGAAATGTGCAGTAAAACGAACACCCCCTGCTTTATCAGCATGGAAAACCGTATGGCCTGCGGGGTAGGAGCCTGCCTGGGCTGCACAATAAAAACACTGAGCGGCAACAAACATTGCTGCAAAGACGGCCCTGTATTTAATGCAAAGGATATAATATTTGATGAGTAGTAGTAGTATACAGAGTATTAGTGTGCACAGTAACAGTATACACAGTAATACTGATATATCAGTAAATATAGCAGGCCTCAAGTTCCAGAATCCGGTAATAGCAGCCTCGGGAACATTCGGTTATGGAACAGAGTATAGCGGTATACTTGATGTGTCCCGGCTGGGAGGCATTGTCAGTAAGGGCCTTACCCTAAAGCCCCGGCAGGGAAACAGCGGCATGCGTCTCTGGGAAACCCCATCGGGTTTGCTTAATTCAATAGGCCTCGAGAACCCCGGCATTGAACACTTTATCGAAAACGAATTGCCCCAAATGCTGGCCATCGGACACGGCAGGCAACACAGGCCGCTTATCATAGCAAACCTCTCAGGCAGCACGGTAGAAGAGTATAGCGATGGTGCCAAACTCCTTTCCTGCTCGGCAATAGATGCAATCGAATTAAACATCTCCTGCCCCAATGTGAAGGCCGGCGGTATGGCCTTTGGCCTGGAGCCTTCGCAGGCTGCCTTGGTCACAGAATCGGTAAAAAATGCCGCTTCGAATAAGCCTTTAATCGTAAAGCTTTCTCCCAATGCGGCGGACATCAATGCCGTTGCCCTGGCTGCAATCAAAGCCGGCGCCGATGCACTTTCCCTGGTAAACACCTTTAAGGCCATGGCAATAGATATACACACAGGAAAACCGGTATTCGACAACATCAGCGCAGGGCTTTCAGGCCCCTGCATAAAAGCCATTGCTTTACGGATTGTCTGGGAACTCTGCCGTTTTTTGGAAGACCACAATTGTGACACCCCGGTCATCGGCATGGGAGGCATTACCTCATGCAATGATGCACTGGAATTTTTAATTGCCGGTGCAAAGGCTGTCCAGGTCGGCTCAGCAACCTTTTCACACCCGCAGACCATGATAGAAATAATTGATGGACTTAAAGAACATAATAACTCATGTTACGCACGGTCTATTAAGTAGCCGCGAATAACGCTAATTTACGCGAATAAATGTTTATATTAGCGTTCATTCGCGCTATTCGCGGCAATATTAACAAGCCAAGGAGAAAAAATTATGTGGACAGATGAAGAATTAAATGAATTAAACCGGGAAATTTACCGCCGGAAATCGGTTCGAAGCTATAAGAGCGAAGAGCTTCCAGTCGGCGTCAAAGAACGCATCCTTGATGCAGCCAAAAACAAGGCTGTGCCTTTAAACCAATGTGCCTGTGTCTTCAAGCTTTTAAACGAGGCCGATGTCGAAAAGCCCTTTGGTGGAGCACCGCACTTTTTGGCAACTTACACAGAACAGGGGATGGCCAATGAAGATGAGGCCCTTAATGCAGCTTTTTTAATGCAGGAAATGAGCTTGTATTTATCTGATGCAGGCATCGGAAGCTGCTGGCTGGGAATGGCAAAAGCGAAAAAGGACTTTATGGAAATTACCGAAGAGGGCAAAAAGATGCAGTTCTGTAAAATGATGGCAATCGGTTACGGCTCACAGGAAATCTATCGGGATAACCTCAATCAATTCAACCGAAAAGCCATAAGCGCCATCAGCAACCTGAAAGGCCTCGACAGCCTTCTCGAAGCGGCAGGCCTTGCCCCCTCGGCAGTGAACCAACAGGCATGGTTTTGGTCAGGTGAGCCCTCGGAAATGTCTGCCGGTATGCCCAAAAGACTTCGCCTCTTTTCCGGAAATGCCAATATCCTGATGAATTCTTTCTTAAAACCCCTCCAAACACTCGATTCCGGCATCGCACTAGCCCATTTATGGATAGCAGCAAACAAAGAGAAAAAATTCAAAGGTTTTCTGGATGAAAATGGTGTGAAACCGCCGAAAAAGGGATTGCGCTATATAAAAACATTACAATTGATGTAGGGGCAGGGTGTGCCTGCCCCTACCGGCAGGTTTTCAACCTGCCGCCCCCATATATCAATTCTCTTCCCGCACCAGCGCTTCGGCAAAGCCTGCTTGCCCTAACTTTTCGGCAATGGAATTAATGTTTTCGGCACTAATCCCCGACAAAACAACACGGTAATAATCGCCGGAGCGTTCATAGGCCGGGTCTAATCCCTGTGCCTTTAAGCGGTCAATTGCATCTACTGCATGCTGGGGCACCAGGTATGCACCAACCTGAATCCGGTAAGACTTTCCCATGCCGGGTTGGGGGTTAGCCCCAACAAGAATCGCAGGGCTTGTAGGAACATTGGCCTGTGGGAGCGGCGGCAATGTTTCAGCTTGATTCCTTGGAATAACATTTATCGTAAGCGGAATTACCTGGCTCGAAGTAACCGGTGTTCCCGCCGGCGATGGAACCTGCGGCGAAAGACTTGTTTGAGCAGGCTGTTGCGGAACAAGCTGCTGCGAAGGCTGCTGATAAGCCGGCTGCTGCGGATAAACCGGCTGCTGTGGACTCTGCGGCATCCCAGCAGGCGGGTAAGACGTTTGTGGGTAGGGCGCTTGCTGCTGATAAGGCGTCTGCGAAACAGGCTGCCCAAAACCTGTAGGCGCCGGAATAGAAGCCGGAGCAGGCTGTGCCTGTGTCAAGCTTTGCGCCTGCGGCGTTGAAACAGGGGCATTAAGCGGCGTCCCTAATCCGCTATTAGAATACGAAGGCGCCACCGACGGAGCTGCAGCAACAGTCCCCGGTGCATCCATCGTATATGAAACGGCATTCATACTCTGAATCATCACCGGTGCGCTGCCTGTTCGTGTCATCGCAAGGAGCTCGGCGGCACGCTTTGAAAGGGTAATCACACTGCCTGAAACAAAGGGCCCTCTATCATTTATACGAACAATCACCTGATTCCTGTTCACCTCATTGGTAACACTGACCATTGTTCCAAAGGGCAGTGTCGGATGAGCTGCAGTAAGTTGTGCCGGGTCATAAGCTTCGCCCGAAGCCGTTTGCCGTCCGACTACAGCATCGCCATACCAGGAAGCGATTCCTTCTTGCCTGAACGGGCCATATTGATTTTGGCCGGCAATCTGGCTTGTAACAAGCGCAGTAAGGCATAAAAAAATTATTAAAAACCTTTTCATAATTATATTATCGGTCAAGAGATAGCTTTACATTACATTCTTTTTACAATATAATGAAAAAAAATGGAGCATGCTATGCAAAACAAAACAGGTTTCAAGCAGTGGATAGGGCTCACCTTTCTCATAGGTTTTGGTTTTATGACGATGGGGCTCATGGACCCGCTGTATAATTCTTACATCCCGCTTTTTTTAAGTCGTTATATACATTCCAATACCCTGATTGGCGCCGTTATGACCCTTGATAATGTTCTCCAACTGATTTTAATTCCCATAATCGCCGTCTGGTCAGATAGAACCCGCACACGAATCGGCCGGCGAATGCCCTTTATTCTGGTGATGCTTCCTGTTTCTGCCGCTCTTTTCCTGCTTCTGCCCTTTTCTGCTGCATCCGGCATCCGGGCTCTGGTTATTGCCATCTTTTGCTTTAATCTTTTTAAAACCTCTGTGCGCGGCCCTGTTGTAGCCTTAATGCCCGACACCATTCCCGGTGAATACCGCAGCGAAGCAAATGGTGTAATTAATATGATGGGCGGCATCGGCGCCATCATTGGCACCTTGATTTTGGCCCCTCTCCTTGGCCCCATTGCAGAATGGCTTCCCTTTGCCGTTACCGCAGTCTGCATCGTCATTGCCGTTTTGGTTCTGCTCCTTTTCGTCCACGAAAGACTTCCCGACCAGCCAGAAACGACTGAAGAAACCACCCCGGTATGGCATTCCATAAAAACAGCCTTTACCGCAGGGCATTCAAGTGTTGCCTTAATCCTCGTGTCTCTTTTCTGCTGGTTCCTTGGTTATGAAGGCGCACAGGCCTTTTTAAGCAAGTATATGGTAGAGGTCCTGGGAACAACGGAATCCAATGCAACACTGGCCATGGGTGTTGTCGGTGTCGCACAGGTGATTTTCGCACTGCCTGTGGGCTACCTTGCCCACCGTGTTGGGCGAAAGCGCTATATCCGCTTCAGCTTATTGATACTTACCCTGATATTAGCCCTTATTCCGGCCTCAACAATAATGGCAAAAAGCGCCGGCCTTTCTTCCGGGGGCATTCTGGTTTTGTGCCTTGCCCTGTTCTTCTGTTTTGGTGCATTCTGGGTGGGTGTTGTAGTAAATTCCTTCCCCATGCTCTGGCAGATGGCCGATTTTGGCAATATGGGAATTTTTACCGGCCTGTATTATACCTTTAGTCAAAGCGCCGCCATTGTCGCACCGCCTATTACCGGCCTTATCATCGACCTGACCCACTACTACGGCATCTTTGTCTTCTGTGCCCTCTGTATGCTAGCAGCCTTCTTTGTCATGCGCCGTGTTTCCGCGGGAGAGGCAGATAAAAAATAACCCTTAAATAAAAAGACATTGAACCATAAGCCGGGTTCTGTATTTAAGACCAATCATCTGTCTACGATATGAGTTACCCCATATCTTTAGCAGCCTACCCGAGGATACGACGGGCAGCCGTATAACCCTCTGTTTGACTTTGCTCCGAATGAGGTTTGCCAACGCAAAATTCTTGCGAATTTTGCTTCCGGAGTTTGCAAGCAAACTCCAAAACGATTTGCATTACTGCAAACCCGGTGGGCTCTTACCCCGCCATTTCACCATTGCAACGCTCGATGCAAAGCATTTTGCGTGTGCTGTATATTTTCTGTTGCGCTTTCTGTCAGAGGAACCGGTTCTGAAAAATCAGCCTTTTTCCCCTGCCCGGATGTTATCCGGCATTCTGCCCTGCGGAGCCCGGACTTTCCTCAAGTTTTACCTTGCGATAGTCTGGTTCAATGTCCTAAAAAACTGGTTTTACTCTTCCTCGTCGATGCCTTTTGTTTCGTCTTCATCCTCTTCGTCATCTTCAAATTCATCGTCAAGGTCTTCAAGGTCGGCAAGCGAACCCTGGTCTTCTTCGTTAAAGAAGGTTTCTACCGTATCTTCCGATTCTTCATAGTAGAGTATGCGTGAACAATAGGGACAGAACACCAGATCCTTCCCTTCATGCACCTGATTTGCAAACTGCACCGGTAAAATCATATGGCAGCCTGAACACACGCCGCCTTTAATGGAAACAATACCCTTGCCCTGCTTGTTCCGGATTATTCTATCGAATTTAAACAGAACTTCTTCGTCAATTCCCTTGCCTGCATCTCTTTCTTGTTCGGCCAGGGCATCAATCTGCTTGCGTTTTTCGTTAATTTCAGTTTCAACACTCTTTCGCTGTTCGGCAAGCTCGCCTTCCTGGCTTGCAATAAGGGCATTCTGTGAATTAATTTCATCGCCTAAATCATTGGCAATGTGCTCAATTCGTAAGTATTCTTTGCGATACTGGGCTTCCCGGTCTGCCGCATCGTGGATTTCTTTGTCAAGAAGCTCATATTCCCGCTGTGTGGTAATAAAATCCATCTTTTTTTCGGATTCTTCACGGGAACCTTCTGCAATAAGCATTTTGTTCCGGATATCTTCCATTTCTGCACGGCGGGCGTCATAATCCTTGTTCTTTTCGACAAAGGACTGCTTTGCCCTGACCAAAACCTCTTCCTGAGTGGACAGTAGTTTGGGAATATCCTCGATTTCCTTCTCGAGAGCAATTTTCTGCGAAAGAATCTCCTGTAAGTTTCTTAAGCGTTCAAATATTTCATCCATTTCCATAGAATAACCTCATTTCATTATATAAAAACTACTAAAATTAGTCAAGCCCTTATGTTTGCGATGTAGCGACTAATGGTCTAAATAATCCTTGAGCTTCCTGCTCCGTTTGGGATGCCGCAGGTGCCGCAGGGCCTTGGATTCAATCTGGCGGATGCGTTCCCGGGTTACATTAAAGTAAAGGCCCACTTCTTCAAGGGTCAGGGAATAGCCGTCCTCCAGGCCAAAGCGCATTTTCAGAACCTCCTGTTCACGGGGGGGCAGGGTTGCCAGCACCATGCTTAATTGTTCCTGCAAAAGGGTGTAGTGGGTGCGGTTTGCCGGATTCTCCTCGGTTTTATCTTCAATAAAGTCGCCGATATTCGAATCATCGTCTTCGCCAATGGGCGTGTCAAGACTCACCGGTTCCTTTGCTACATTCTTTACCATTTTTACCCTTGAACTGGGCCAGGCAAGCTTTTCGGCAATTTCTTCATCGGTCGGCTCACGGCCAAGGGTCTGCATCAAACTGCGGCTTTCCCGGTTTACCTTGTTAATCTGTTCTATCATGTGAACGGGAACACGGATTGTCCGTGCCATATCCGAGATGCTTCTGGTAATAGCCTGCCGTATCCACCAGGTTGCATAGGTGCTGAACTTAAAGCCCTTCCGGTATTCAAATTTTTCAACGGCCTTGATAAGGCCAATATTCCCTTCCTGCACCAGGTCGAAAAAGTGGAGGCCCCGGTTGATATGCTTTTTGGCAATAGACACAACCAGGCGCAAGTTTGCCTTAATCAGCTTGTCTTTTGCATCTTTCATCATCACCCGTCCCCGGATTATTTCCGAGGCAAGCACATTGATTCCCTCGATAGATTCTTCAAATTCGGATTCTACCTGAAAAAGCCGTTTTTCTGTTGTCTGCACCTGACGAATCAATTCTTTAATATCATCCGATGAAAGTTGCAGGCGTTCCTCAATCTGGCCCCGTTCGCTCGGGCTGGAAATACCGCGCCCCAAGGCCCGAAGCTCTTTTGAAGACTCAACGCCAAGTTTTCGTTCAACTTCATCCTTTTGAATGTGTAATTTCCTGATTTTATTGGATGCATCAATAAATTTATCAGAAAAATCAGTCAATTCTTCCTGTTGCAGCTTGGTTTTTCCTACTGCCTCAAGAATTTTTGCCCGTAAACTCTTTAATTCCTTGTCATCAAAGATACTTCCGCCCCTGCTGATAACCTTTTTCTTGCGGTCGGCATAATCTTTCAGGTCCTGCCCGATATGTTTCAGGAGTTCCCGGTATGAAGATGCAAGGCGCCGGCGTTCAATCATGTAGTCGGACTTTTCCTTTTTGGTAAAACCCATATCCTTGATGTCTTTTTTCGAAAAAACCATTGTCGCTATGCGGTAAAATTCAGGAATTACCATCGAAGATTTCTTGATAACATCGCGGATAATCTTTTCGCCCTGTTCCATTTGTTTGGAAAGTTCGGTCTCTTCCTCACTGGTAAGGAGCTTTTCCTTGCCGATTTCCCGTAAATACATACGAATTGGGTCATCTGCAGCAGATTCCTTGCCGGTATTGGTAATACGTTGTGCCACTTCAGGGGTTTTTTCTTCTACATCTTCGTCTAAAGTATCTTCTTCGATAAGTTCAATGTGATTTTTTTCAAGAAGAGCAAGCACTTTTCCGATTTTTTCTTCATCGGCAAGTGTTTCAGCAGAAATATAGTTCTGTAATTCATCAAAGGCAATCGATTTTTTCTCTTTGCCATACTCAAGGAGCTTTGTTACCCCCGGATCTAGTTCATTACTCTCTGCCTGTGGCTCTGTCTGTGTTTGGACTTCGTTATTTTCCATTGAGTCTCTTTATCTCCATATCAATTTGGCGTTTTTCTTCCAGTAATTCGGTAAGATTTTCACCGCCTCGCAGCAATCGAAGCTCGATTTCGCCGCGCCTTGCCTCCAGCCCGCCCATCTTCATCTTTTTGATGCCTCCGCTGATAAGCTTTTCAGGCTCAACAGTAAGATAGGGCGAAGCCGCCTGCTTCAACATAAAATTCCGGAGTTTTTCATCGGGAATCTTTTTTATATTATCGGCAAATTCTGCCGATTTCCCCGAAATCATTTCTCCGGAACGAAAAGATTCTTCCATTACAATATAGAGCTCCCGTGCATTTGTATCTGCAAATTCCTCAGGCTTAATCTTAGTTCTGACCTCTTTAAAATATTCCGGGTTCAGAAAGAGCGCCGACATCAGGTAAAGCTCAGAATTCATCGTAATTTCAGATTGATTTTGTGTTGCTTGACTCTGTTCAAGCGGTTTTTCAGCTCGCCGGCCTCCATTCCAGCGATTATAATCTTCTACCACCGAAGCAACATTCACCTGCAGAGAAAAAGCAAGGTCGTTAAACCTGCTTTCCCTTTCTACACTGGTCTTTTGAGTCTGAATAAAGGGAAACACAAAATTTTCCGCCTGTGTTTTTCCTTCTGCACTCTGAATATTGAATAATTGCCCGGCTCTTCGCACCAAATAGTCGTAATCCAATATACTATTTGTAAGCGAAAAAGTCAAGGCTTCGGGCCCTTTTTTTTGAAGAATTTCGGCACTATCTTTTCCTTCTTGCAGATTGATAACCTTTGCTATAAGGCCGGCATTGCGGGCAGTGAGGATGGCCTTTACCGTAGCATTTTGTCCTGCATCATCGGAATCAAACAAGAGGTAGAGGGTATCGGCCCAGTGCCTGAGGAGTTTTGCCTGTTCTTCGGTAAAAGCAGTGCCAAGAGGCGCAACCGTATTCCTAACACCGGCCTGATGCATGGCAACTACATCAAGATTGCCCTCAACAAGGTAGACCGATTTTGTCCTGCGGATTTCCGGCATGGCACGGTCTATGCCAAAAAGGGTTTTACCCTTATGGTAAATCGAAGATTCCGGGGAATTAATGTATTTCGGACCGTCCCCGGCAAGGATTCTTCCCGAAAAGGCCACCGGACGGCCTTCACGGTCGCATATAGGGAACATAAGCCGGTCAAAAAAGAAGGGAGAACCAGGATGCCGCTGCGAAAAGAGCCCCGAACGGGCAAGAAAATCATTGGAATAGCCTTTTTTCAAAAGAAAATCATGCAAAAAGTTCCGGCCTGCGGGAATATAGCCCAGTTTAAAGGCCTTTATTGTAGCATCATCGATTCCCCGGCCTTTGATGTAGGCTAAAGCGGCTGCACCAGCCTTATTTTCGCTAAGAAAATAGTGAAAAGTGTCTGTTACCCGGCGGTAAAGTTCATAGAGGGCGTCCTTTTCGGCAGCGGCTATCTGTTTTTGCCTTGCATCTTCATCACTTTCCTGATAATTCTCGTCATAAACAATAGGGACGCCGGTTTTTTTTGCCAGAAATTCCAGAGCTTCAGGAAAACTAAGCCGTTCTTCTTCCATTATGAAGTCAAAAATATCCCCACCCTTATGGCAGCCGAAGCAATAATAGGTTTTTTTATCGGGAGTAACAGTAAAAGAAGGGGTTTTTTCTTCATGAAAGGGACAACAGCCCCACCAACGGCCGCTTTTCTTCTGCAGACGAACATATTCGCCAACAATAGCAACAGCATCAAGCTGGTCCTGCACCTGTTTTTTGGTAGCGTCCGAGATTCTGGGCATGGTGTATTAGTATATACAAAAAGCGTGTTTTAGTATAGGGGTTTGCTTGGCGTTTAGTAATTGCCACTGTAGGTGAGTTTTGGGCAGCTTACATAGCAAGTTGTTCAAGTAAAGCGTCTTTGAATACGGCAGAAAAAT
>JAISIL010000166.1 GCA_031262035.1 Spirochaetaceae bacterium
GTTGTCGTTAGATAACTTTTCTCTATTCTTTCTTAATTATCGTAACTAGAAATAATACAAAATAACTTGATATGACAACTCCGCGCCTCCTCCCCTACCTCTGTCTGTTTATTAATTCAGTATTACAAAGAACAGCATGAGGTAGGGGGAGCAGGACAATCTTTTGTGAGGGCATTTGAAAGTTGCTGTCATAGCTTTGTCGGCAGGCAGAGTATCAAGACGCCGCCAAAGGCGGAACTTTCAACTAGCCCGAACAAAAGATTGTCCTGTCCCCTGTGCGCTATGCTTGAATTTGTAATTACTGCTTTTATATAAACCGGCTTATACAAAAGATATCTTTTGTGCTATAATTGCCTCATGGAAACGAGTGATGAACTTATTGCCACACAAACAAAGTTAGCCTATGTGGAAGACATGCTGAAAAATCTCAATACCCTGGTAATAGAGCAGGAAAAACGTATCAGCCGCTTGGAGGAGGAAAGCAAACTAATGGCACGGAAGTACCAGGAATTGTGGGAGTCAGTGACAGAAGAAATACCGGACAGGAAGCCGCCGCATTATTAGGGGAAGAGTTTATTCAGGTTCGTGTGACCGACAAGCATGTATTACTTCGAGAATTTCTTTTCGGGTAATACCACAGTCAATTCCTGGGACATCTAATGGAGATTTCCTGGCAGGTTTCTTTGCCGCTGTCGTTATTGGTATAATCTTGAACTGATTACCATCACGTCGTTTTATAATTACATCATCTTTGAACGACCAGTTTAATACATCGTCAAATTTTTGTCTTGCCTCGGAATAAGTATAAACTTGCATTTTAGTCCTCCAATACTAAATATATATTGAGTGATTTTGCTATACGGCGCATATTATCATCTAATGTTAATAAGGGCGCTCTCAATCTTAAAGCCAAATCGATATAAGCGGCATCATACGCATAGGTCTTTTGTGCATAGCATATTTCAAGAGTGCTCTCATAATTAATTTTTACCTTGTTAATAGGTATGGTTTTATAGATTCTAAAAGCTTCCCGTGATTGTTCCACTGTGATACGATTACGCCTAATCTCCCTGGATAGAGCATTTGCCACTTCAAATGGCATAATAGAAGGTGCAGAAATATCACAACCTTCTGCTGATTTTACAATTGAAGCCTTGGCAGGTTCATCAAGTAAAATCCCCATTATTGCCGAAGCGTCTATAACCAAAGAATTATCTTGTTTCATCACTTGTAAATATACAAGTTTTTTCCTTTTTTGTCAAGCCTCTTTTTGCAAAGAATCTGGAACAGGTGTAAAGATAGCCACGAACTCCACGGACGCACACGAACTGATTGTTCATGTATGTTCGGGCTATGGTGCCACTCCGAAAAGTGAATTTAACCGCGAACGACGCCAACCTCGCTAACTCGCTGCCAGATAGCAAATTGCATGTTCGCGTGGTTCGCGGTTAATTTTTCTTAAATGGTGCCAGGCACTTATTTGGTACCTATTTATTTTGTAAATGTCACCGAATGTACTGAAGTTTGAGCGGGGTCTGTCCCAACTTCTTTTGTATATTGAAGCTTATATTCCTGCCCTTCCTCTACTTTTCCAAGATAGATAATGCCTTTTCCAACACTAGCCCAACTAAAATCAGCTGTGGCTGTTGTTACTGATGAAGCTGTATAACCTTCATCAACAAGGTGTTCAAAGATAGTGTTCAGTATCTTTTGATGAGCTTCATAGTCAGCTGACTCAATTCCAGATTTTCCATTGCCCCAGTTTGTATCAACATTCGCAAACCATGCTGCCAGTGGAGCACCCATATAGTTATTAAATGTTGTCCCATCTACGGTTTCATCTGTGTCATAAAAGTAATGTTCTGCGGTCTGAGGCGGGCCAGCGGGTGGGTCCTTCGGGCATCCGGTCAATACCAATGTGAATGCTAAGCCCAATGCCAGCATTCCGGTGAACAAAAACTTGTTGTTCTTCATACAATTTCTCCTTTTCGGCAAGGTCCTAATTTGCCGATTGATGTTGGTCATCACCCTAATATATACCTTCCGCACATTAAGCACTATGCGGTTGATACCAGTATTTAACTCCTTATAATTCAAGGCCAACCCCTAACCAGAGGTTAAGTTACCCTTGTATTATACACCCTTAAGGTGAATTTGTCAAGCATAAATACACACAAAATGTAAAAAATTAAAAAAAATATTTTCAAAATACACCCTATACTAGGTTTTATTGGCCTTGAAGGATGCTAGACTGATAATATGGATATTAAAGTCTTATTCGGGAAAAGGTTAAAGCAATACCGGAAGGCGGCTGGTTTTTCTCAGGATGAACTGGCAGAAAAGCTGGAAGTGAGCGGTAAGCACCTAAGCGGGCTGGAATGTGGGAAAAACTTTATATCAGCAGAACTTCTTACTAAAATATCCTCTATTCTTGCCACACCCCCGGCCGCTTTTTTCTGTGCTGAAGGGGAGCAGCTTCTTTCAGGTGATTTCTTTAGCAAACTGAATAATATAATAGAAGAAAACCTTCAAAACGCCCAGCGGCAGATTATGGACAGCATATTGAAGGATGGGTGAGGGCAAAATCATTTAACTTTATAGTAGCCACGAATAACACGAATGGCCTTCGGCCACACGAATTTTTACTTACTTATCATAGAATATTCGTGTCGGCGAAGCCGATTCGTGTATATTCGTGGTTGTTTTTCATGATTTCAAAGTTAAATGATTTTACCCTGGGATAGAACAATATCTGCTTGCAACAATTTCTACTATCTGCTACAATAGGGGAAACAAAATTATATTGCTAAAAGGACAGACAAATGAACGAAGAAACTATTCTGGAAGTGCAGCACTTAAGCAAAAGTTACGGGCCTTTTGAAGCGGTGAAGGATGTATCTTTTTCCGTAGGGCGCGGGCAGGTGCTGGGCTTTTTGGGGCCAAATGGGGCGGGGAAAACCACCATCATGAAAATTCTTACCGGTTTTCACTTTCCGACAGCAGGAACAGCCCTGGTTGAAGGCCTATCGGTTGAGGATTACCCTCTTGAAGTAAAACGGCGTATCGGCTACTTGCCCGAAAATGTGCCGGTGTATGGGGAACTTTCTGTTGAAGAATACCTTGGCTTTATCGCAGACGCCCGTAAAATAGGCAAGGCCGAAAGGGAAGGCAGAATGGACAAGGCCATTGAAGCCTGCGGCCTCGGCGATTTCAGGAAGCGCCGCATTGAAACCCTTTCCAAGGGCTACAGGCAGCGAACAGGGCTTGCACAGGCTATTATGCACGACCCCAGTATTCTGATTCTGGACGAGCCGACAACAGGCCTTGACCCGAATCAGATTATCGAAATTCGCAGCCTCATTACCGAGCTGGGAAAGAGTAAGACCGTTATTCTTTCTACCCACATCATGCAGGAAGTTGAGGCGATGTGCTCCAATGTGCTTATCCTCAACGAGGGTCGTATTGCCGCACAGGGCACTCCGGCAGAAATATCCGAGACCCTCCGTGGCGGCAACACCTGGGCGCTTACCATTAAGTCTACGGACGCCCTCCGGGCGGGCGTAGGGGCAGGGCTTGCCCTACCCTTTAATGGGGCATCAGAAGGCGCAATTACCGAAACAAATGTAAATAATGTTTACAACCTTACCATCACTATGCCCCGCTCTGAGAATGAGGCTGATGAGATGGCGCAGGCCGAACAGATTAGCGACTGGGCTGTAGGCAAGGGCTACAAGATTCTGGGAATGAGGCAGAACCGGCTCAGCCTGGAAGATATCTTTGTTAAACTTACCGGCGATGATAAGGAGGCAGGCAATGACTGATTCATTACAACGCACCTGGGCAGTGGCGAAAAAAGAAATATATTCTTATAGTATATCCCCTGCCTTTTATGGTATAGCAATATTCTTTTTGCTCTTTACCTCGATATGGCTCTTTGTGTTGCAACGCTTCTTTATGGCAAATACAGCGAGCCTTCGGGCCTACTTTGCAGCCTTCCCCCTTGCCTTTATCGGGGTAATACCTGCATTAACCATGAAGTCCTGGGCAGAGGAAAGGAAAACAGGCAGCATCGAATTGCTTATAACCCTTCCCTTTAGCGAATGGAATGTTACCCTGGGAAAATTCATTGCGGCGCTGGTTGCAGTTGCGGTGATGTTTGTGTTTTCCCTGCCGGTGCCCTTTACGCTGTTGCCATTGGGAAACTTTGATGGCGGTGTTATTTTTGCAGAATACATTGGGGCACTGCTCCTTGCCGCCTCTGCTATAGCGCTGGGGCTTTTGTTCTCTGCTCTTTCCAAAAATCAGGCCGGGGCCTTTTTGGCAAGCGCTGTGGTGCTGGTCTTCTTTATGCTGGCAAGCCAGATACCCTGGGTAACAAACCTTCCGGCATGGCTTGCAGAGGCTATCAAGTTCCTCTCTCTTTCGTATCACTTTGAAAGTTTTTCCAAGGGATTACTGGATAGCCGCGACCTTGTGTTCTTCATTCTGAGCTCCTTCCTCTTTTTGTTCATCAACACAAGAATTATACTCTTCAGGAAATGGAGGTAAGCAAGATGAAAAACAAAATGAAAAAGATAGATATACAGAATAATAAAAAAGGACAGGCGGTCATTATTACAGCGCTCTCCTTAGTAATAGTGGTATTAGCAATTGTGCTTAGTTACCGTTTGTGGTTCCGTGCAGACCTGACCAAGAATAATATATACACTATTTCTGAGGTATCACGAAATCTCTATACCGAAATTCCCGACCAGGTACGCATCACTTATTTCCGAAGCGCAAGGCTTTCTACCATAAGCGCAATACCCGGCGAAATAGAAGATATACTTCGTGAATATGTAGCCTACTCGCACGGAAAGATCACTCTTGTTGTCCGCGACCCGGAAACGGCAAACCTTTCCGCCGAGGTTGAACAGCTTGGCATGACTCCACAGCGAATGCAGGTTACCGAAAAAAATCAAGCCAGTGTAGCAATTGTCTACTCAGGAATACTGCTTGAATACCTGGATAAGACGCAGGTTATGCCCTGGGTCTTCAGTATGGATAATCTTGAATACAACCTGACAAGCCAGATTCGCTCGCTTGTTAGCGGCGCCTCACGGGAAATCGGGATTCTTATTGGGGATAGCTGGAAGACCCTGAATAATGACTATCAATATGTAGCACAGGTGCTGGAAAGCAATGGCTATAAGATGCGGCAGATAAATGCCGGGGATGATATTCCCTTAAGCCTTGCAGCGCTTTTTGTCTTTGGCGGCGCACAATCCTTCGATGATTATTCGCTTTACCGAATAGACCGATACCTGCAGCAGGGCGGCAATGCCCTTTTTGCAACAGAAGGCATATATACCAATGCATTCGGTAATTTAAACGAGGTATACCCTTATATCGATAGCAGGCTTCTTGCCATGCTAAAAAATTATGGCGCTACAATTGATACCTCTTACGTAATGCAGGTGCAAAACCTTTTGATGCTGCCTACACAACAAATGTTCTATATGTATCCTTTCTGGTTTGCCACCGCCGATACGGGAAAGGCTAGCGACGAAACAGCCGATTGGAGCGCCGGCCTTAAAACCGATTTTGCAGGGATTGACCTTTTTTGGCCAAGCCCCATAAAACTGAGCACCCCGGCAGGTGTTGAAAGCAGGGTGCTTTTTCAATCACTGCCTGTGGCAAAATTACTTACCGGCGATCAGGTATCACAATACGCCCAAATGCCCTACATGAATCCGATACTGCCTAATATGACAAGCGCCTTTGCGAAAAATGCAGAAGATGCAGGTGTGCAGGTACTTGGAGCCGCACTGCGGGGCCCCTTGCCTTCGTATTTTGCCGGAAAGGAAAAGCCCACACGAGAGGGCGGCGAAGAATTGCCCGATATGCCGACGCAAGCGGAGAGCACAAGAATTGTGCTTATAGGCGATTCTGATTTTGCCTCAACCCTCTTACAGTTTAACGGCGCCGAGCGGAATATGAACTATCTATTAAACCTGACCGACTTCCTTACTGCCGACGAAGATGTAGCGGCAATACAGAGAAAGCCTGCCACCACCGGCCGCCTCGATAAAATTACCGACGAGGAAAAACGGCTTGGCACAGAAAATTTTGCACAGTGGTTTAACATTGTTGTTGTGCCCTTTATTGTGCTTGTAATTGCAATTGTTCGAATTGCACTGAGGAGACGAAGAGAAAATGAAATTTAAGACAAAAGTTCTGACACTGGGCTGTATTGCAGCAGCCCTTGCCATTGGCATTATTATCAGTTTTGTTTTTGACCCCCAAAGGGTCAGCACCCGTTCAAGTTACTACCAGTGGTCTACAGATGATGCACTGAGCGCCGCTACAGAGATTGTTATTCATCAGGCGGACGGCAGCGATATTAGCCTGGAGCGGGCCGGTAAGGATGCCCCCTGGACAACAACAGTAAACAGTATAAGCTACCCCGTTCTGCAAACAAGGGTCAGCGATATGCTTTCTGCAATAAGCGCAAGGAAAGAATATCCCCTGCGTGCCGGTAATGCTGCATCCTTTAACAGCCTTGGGCTTGCAGACAGTGCCGCCAAAAAGATTAGCGTAAAAGACAGCACAGGCGCCCTGATAATTGAATTACTTGTCGGTAATACCGACAGCCAGGGCGATGTCTACCTTGCCCTTGGCGGCGATGGGGCAGGCAGTAAAAAAGAAGCCCGTTCGGGAAAAGATACTTTTACTACCTATTTATCCGGCGGGGCAAAGTCCTGGTATGACCTGCGTTTATTCCCCGACCATGACGCCAATGATTTGACCGCCGCAAGCGTGTTAAGCATTACCATCGATAAACCTGCAACAACAGGCGATGCACCCAGCGCAGCAGAGTCCTACACACTAAGCCGTGCCGGTAATGGCTGGCAGCTAAGCCCTGCAGTTGAAGGCCGGAGTGTAGAAACTACAGCGGTAGACACACTCCTTACAAGTATACTTGATGCAACAGCCAGTGATTTTGTTACAGATGCGGCAGGCACAGGCAGCACAAGCGGCGGTGGTTCAGTCAAAATAGTTGCCGACAATGGGCTGAGCTATACGATACAAATTGGGGCAAAGGCAGAAGAAGGCGCCTCCTCGCAGAATGTATCAATTACGAGCAGTCCTGCAGGCGGTAAGTTTGCCTCAAGCTTTGTGTATTCCCTGGGCGACTGGAGCGTCAATCAAATGCTTAAAACAAAGGATTCATTACTGGCAGCCCCTACAACAGACGATAGCGCAGCAAGCGGGGATGCAACAAGCGAGAGCACAACAACATAAATAAAAACTAAATAAAAATTTGGGCATTCCGATATTGTAAGTATGAATGGAATTCAGGCAGCACATATCGGGATGCCCAATTTAGGGCAGGCGATTAGTATGCAGGGGAGCGGGCGTTCTTCGCTCCCCGTTGCCCAGGAAAACCTTATCTATGCTCAGTTCAAGCATGTAAAAGGAGTTGCCGCTCCTTCCGATTCCGAAGGGGTAAGCATCAATAAGCTTGCAATTCTTAACACATTGATAGAACAACTAAAGCAGGCCAGGCAGGCGCCAAAGCTTGAAACTCCCATAGAAAAAATGAACGACAGCGAAATTGATACCCATATTATCAGCTTCGAGAAATTAATTAAGGCGATAAAAGAAAGGGCCGAAAAAGACCCCTATATGGCCGCACCGGAAGCGCCGCCCGCCATTGCCTTCGACCTTACCGCATAGCGTATGACGAGTCTTTTTTATGCGATAGGCTTTTTTTCCCGTTTATTAAAAGCAAGCGGCCAATTCATTGTTCGGGGAAAGGCATCGCGTAAAATATTTACTATGCAGATACTCTTTACCTTTGTAGAAGCCCTGCCTGTTTCCTCCCTTCTCGCTCTGGCCACAGGGAGTATGCTGAACATTGTGCTGATGCCGATGTTCACCGATTTATCGCAGCAGGCTCTGAGTTATCCGGTTATGGTAACAATAATTGCCCGGGAACTGGGGCCGCTCTTAACGGCAATCATTGTCAGCTCAAGAAGCGCCACGGCAATTGCAACAGAGATTGCAGGCATTGTGATACAGCACGAAGCTGAAGCCTACATTGCAACAGGAATTGACCCATTGGAACACCTTGCGGCGCCCCGCCTTTTGGCAGTGATTGTAAGCCTTTTTTTTCTGAACATCTATTTTTCTATTTTCGGCCTTGCCGCCTCTTTTGGTGTGTCACAGTTTTTTAATCCTATGCCGGCAAGCGTCTACTTTAATTCAATTCTTGAACATTTAAGCCTTGCCGATATTCTGATGATTCTGGTAAAGAGCATAGTCCTGGGAACAATCATTGCGACGACCGCCCTGTATTACGGCTTTCGGGTAGAAAGGGCAAGTACCGAGGTTCCGGTTGCAGGCCTAAAGGCGGTCTCTCGGGCATTAAGCCTCTGCATTATTGCCGATGTGCTTTTGTCCCTGGTGTATTATGTTACTATATAAGAGGCAGGAGAAGGGTAATGATACAATTTCATAATGTTAGTTTTACTGTGCAGACTAATACTGTGCTTACAAATTGTAATATATCATTTGAAGAAGGGAAGTTCACTGCCATTACCGGTCCTGCAGGAAGCGGAAAAAGCACTACGCTTAAACTTGCAGCAGGAATCCTCCAGCCGACAAAGGGCCGTGTCCTTTACAATGGGGAAGATATTTCTGAAATGAGCGAGAGCGAAAATCGTGCATTCAGAAGAAACATGGGCTTTGTTTTTCAGGATTCAGCCCTCTGGGAAAATCAGAGCCTCCGGCAAAACCTTGAGCTCCCCCTGCAATTTCACTTTCCTAAAATGTCCCGGGCCGATATGAACCGCCGTATTGCCAGTTCTCTTGCCCTGGCCGGCTGGAACAGAGCATCGGACAAAAAACTTGATATCCGCCCTGCGGAGCTCTCGATGGGGGAACAAAAGCTTATCAGCTTCGCCCGGGCAATCCTCCTCCTCCCCCGTCTCCTCTTTCTTGATGAATGGACCGAATCCCTCGATGAGAGCGCCGCCGAAAGACTTATCACTGTAGTTGAAAACATGAAAAATGGCTACAACACCGTCATCTTTGTAAGCCACGATGATGCACTCGTTCAGCGCCTCGCCGACAGAGTAGTAGAAATTCAATAAATATGTTATAATAGAAAGAGATATTGGTAGAAGAAAGATGAAGTTTAAAATACGCTTTGCCGACCAAATCGTGGGAATACTCATTATAGCGGCGCTTGCAGCGCTCATCGCAGTGATAATCGCACTGGGAGGAAGGCAGCGCTGGTTTAAAGATGATCTTCGCTATAAGGCTTTTTTTGAAAGCGCTCAGGGCTTGAACGTCAATATGGCGGTGCAATACAAGGGTATTACTATCGGTAAGATTGATAGCTTCAAGCTGATGAAAGATACCGACAAGGTTGAAACAGATATAAGTATTTATGAAGAATATACCGACCTCCTTCGAAAAGGCACTATCGTAGAGCTCCGTGTCAGCCCTATTGGTTTGGGTAATTCCTTTTACCTCTATCCCGGTCTTGCCGGCCAGCCTCTTTTGGCAGAGGGCACAAGCCTCCCCGTTTTACGCAGCCCCGAAGCGATGGCATTGGTAACGGCCGGCCTTGCCACAGCCCCCCTTACCGAAGAGGGCGTTTCGGCGATACTTGCCTCTGTGCAAAGTGTATTGCAGAATATCAATACGGCATTACAGGGGCCCGATGGTGAAAATACCCTGGGAAGCGCTTTGGCAAATATTCAGTCTGCATCAAGCGAACTTTCTTCGGTGCTTGAATCCCTGCGCTTAACGGTTAATTCTGCAACACTCACCTTAAACACGGTGAACAATACTTTGACCGAACCGGGCGGGGTCTTAAAGCTCGTAGATAGCGACGGCGCCTTATACAATGAATTAAGCTCTGCCCTTATAAGCACAAACAAGGTGCTAAACGATGCAGTAAAAACAAGCGACAGCCTTCCCGGTCAGATGCCGCAGATAACGGCAGCCATCTCGCAACTGCGAACAGCCCTTGAAAGCGCACAAAATGTGCTCACCGCCATGACCAACAACCCCCTACTAAAAGGCGGCGTCCCCGAACAGGCAAACACCAACACCGGCGGCACGGGGAACAGGGGAGGAGTTAAATGGTAAAATTGATTAACCGCGAACCACGCAAACCACGCGAACAAAAAATTAAAAGAAATTGTATTCAAAATAATATACAGAGTAATAACACAGTAGCCCTAACAACAAGTTCGCGTGGTTGGCGTGGTTCGCGGTTAATCATTATACTGTTACTCCTCTGTTCGTGCTCCACAGCGCCGAAGAAGCCGGCGGAGATTAGTGTTGTGCGGAACAGGGCATGGCAGCAGTTGGAGCTTGCCAATACTGCTATTGACCGGGGTAGCTATGAAGAAGCATTGCAAATGCTCATCGATGTAGAAAAGCTTGCCTACCAGATAGACAATTCCGAACTGATTATCAATACTGCCCTCAGCAGAGGGAATGCCTGGTTGGCCCTTGACAATAGCGATAATGCCACTAAGGCCTGGGATGAAGCAGAGGCCGAGGCGGCAGCGGCTAAAGATCCGGAAATGCAGGCAATGTGCCGTATTTACCGTAACCGTGCAGCAATTATTCTGCTTGATGAAGCACAAAACGGCACTGACAGAAATACTGTTAGCACAAATACTGATACCACTAAAATAAACAGTATAATACAGAACACAAAAGCTGATATAGCAGCACTTGTGCACAATCAATTAGCGGAGGCCCTGGGTTGGACGGTCATTGGCCTTGCAGAAAAACTCAATCGCAATTGGGATGCTTCCGAGGCTGCCTTTAAAAAGGCCCTTGCCATACACGAAAAGGCCCTGTCCCTTGAACTTGCAGCCTATGATAATTACCTGATTGCCTCCCTTTGGTCGGTGGCCGGGGATTACGATAAGGCCATAGCGGCCCTAGAAAATGCCCTTGCCTTTGACCGCCGTGCGGAAAACACCCATGGGCTAATCAGCGATTGGGAGGCCCTTTCGGTGGTGTATGAAAAAGCAGGCCGTCTTACCGAGGCGGCAAGGGCAAAGGTCCGCTCCGAAAAAATAATCGAAGCGGCCCAGTAGATACATTTAGATATATTATTCCATAAAGTAGGTCTTGATAGGAGCAAAACCATTAAAGTTTACCGATGCACAGCTTCCCGTGTAGGCCCCTGTAGAAAGGAAGTAAACCCGGTCACCAATCTTTAAATCCACCGGCATCCGGTATTTATGCTGTTCATACAAAATATCCATACTGTCGCAGGTGGGGCCGGCAATAATTACTTCGTTTTCCTTTACATCGGCACTGTCCTTACTGGTAAAAAGCGGATACTTGATTGCCTCGTCCAGTGTTTCCAAAAGCCCATTGTAGCGGCCTGCATCAATATAAACCCAGCGATTTAAGGCCGTATTGTTCTTGCGCGAAACAAGAACTACTTCCGAAACCAGTATCCCGCTTGAACCAACAAGGGAACGTCCCGGTTCCAAAACTATCCGGGGGAAATCATCGCCAAAGTCATCGGTGAGGTAACGCTTAATTTCCGAAGCATATTCAGTCAGCGGGTTGGCCGGCTGGCGGTAGGGAGCCGGAAAGCCGCCGCCCATATTTATCATCTGTAGTTTTATATCTTCATCTTCTTCAAGCGAGGAAAAAAGATACTTTGTTTTGGCAATAGCATCATCCCACTGCCCAATATCACGCTGCTGGCTTCCCACATGGAAGGAAATGCCGTAGGGGACAAGGCCGTGGTCGCGGGCTGCAATGGCGAGGTCGTAGGCCATATCGGGGTGGCAACCGAACTTTCGGGAGAGCGGCCAATCCGCCGTGCTGGCGCTTTCAACAAGGATTCTGATATACACCCGTGAACCGGGAGCCTCAACGGCAATGTTTTTCAGGTCTTCCTTGCTGTCCGTCGCAAACATACGAACACCGTTTTTATAAAAATAGGCAATGTCCTTGGCCTTTTTTATGGTATTACCATAAGAAACACGACTGCCGTCAACCCCATGAGACAAAACCAGGTCTAATTCCGCCGGAGAGGCTAAGTCGAAATTTGCACCCATTTCGGCAAGCAATTGAACGATTCGCTTTTCCGGATTGGCTTTTAAGGCATAATATATATCGCTATAAGGAAATAACTCTTGAATTTCCCTATAATTCCGCTTAATCGCCTCCAGATTGATGACAATACAAGGCGTCTCGAGGTCCCTGGAAAAATCCAGGAACCTTTGCCATTCCTCATCGGGAATGTAGCTCTCTCTATCTTTCATATTACCAATTATAGCGTATTTTACCAAATTTATGCAAGGGGGATTCTTTCTCAAGCCAAGGCAAAATCATTTAACTGTGTGATTACAATAAATTACCACGAATAACACGAAGCCGCCTAGCGGCGGACACGAATATCATTCTTCATTCGTGTCGGCGCAGCCGATTCGTGTTATTCGTGGTTAAATGATTGTCCTCTTGCGTAAAATCAGTCTTTTTGCTACACTTATAGTATGAATACGAATAAAAAACGGCGGCTGGTAACTTCGGCTTTGCCTTATGTGAATAATGTTCCTCATTTGGGTAATTTGATACAGGTTCTTTCGGCGGATGTTTTTGCCCGGTATTGCCGGTCGGCCGGTTACGAGACCCTCTATGTTTGCGGCACTGATGAATACGGCACGGCGACCGAGACACGGGCTGCTGCTGAGGGGGTAACGCCGGCGGAGCTCTGCGGGCGCTATCATGAAATTCACAAGCAGATTTACCGGTGGTTCAATATCAATTTTGATAAGTTTGGCCGGACTTCTACGCCCATTCAGACTGAAATTGTGCAGGATATCTTCAAAAAGCTTGATGCGGCAGGTTTTATCACCGAGCATACAATTGAACAGCTTTACTGCGAACAATGCGGGCGCTTTCTGGCCGACCGTTTTGTAGCGGGCACCTGCCCCAACTGCGGGAACGAAGACGCACGAGGCGACCAGTGCGAGGCTTGCGGCAAGCTTCTTGACCCAACCGACCTGAAGAACCCCCGTTGCTCCACCTGCGGCTCTACCCCGATGCTGAAAGAAACAAAGCATCTGTATATTGATTTACCGAAGATTAAATCCCTTCTGGAACCCTGGATAGAGGAAACTTCGGTCTCAGGCTTCTGGGCGGCAAACGCTGTGCAGATGACCCGGGCCTGGATACGCGACGGCCTCCACGAACGGGCTATTACCCGCGACCTGAAGTGGGGAATCCCGGTGCCCAAGGCCGGCTTTGAAAACAAGGTCTTCTATGTCTGGTTCGATGCGCCTATTGGGTATATCAGCATTACCGGGTGTTTGGGGGAAGAAGTAGCAAGTAGCAAGGAGCAAGGAGCAAGTGAAAAATCTGCTACCTGCTACCTGCTACCTGCTACTTCCATAAAATCCTGGCAGGATTTTGTGGACTACTGGTGGCACGACCCGGATAATGTGGAACTCTTTCAGTTTATTGGGAAGGATAATATTCCCTTTCATACGGTGATTTTCCCTTCGAGTTTGCTGGGGTCGGAGAAGGGCGGAGCCAAGCCCTGGACGAAGCTTTATCACATGAGCAGCACCGAGTATTTGAACTATGAGGCAGGGAAATTCAGCAAATCGAAGGGCATCGGGGTCTTTGGGACTGATGTCATGGAAACGGGGATTCCTGCCGATGTCTGGCGTTTTTATATCTTCTATAACCGGCCCGAAAAGTCCGATGCATTGTTTACCTGGAAAGATTTTGCCGAAAAGGTCAACGGTGAACTGATTGGCAACATGGGCAACCTGGTGAACCGCACCCTGACCTTTGTGCAGAAATACTATGAAGGGAATGTGCCGGCGCAGGTTATTCCCCCCGGCGTCAAACCGGTGAGCCATACAGAAGATTGGATGGCCTCCTATTTTGTGCCGGGAAGCCGTGCTGAACGATTAGGTTATGATAATGCACACCTTGATTATAAGGTCTTCTGGGATACCGTTATAGAATTTGAAGCTACAATTACTGCACAGATGGAGCGGGCCGATGAACGGGATGCATTCCATAGCATTTTTGAATTGTGCGATTTTTGCAACAAGACTTTTCAGGCAGGTGAACCATGGAAAGCACGAACAACAGACCCCATTGCCGCAGAAGCTCTTATTAGCAATTTGTGTTATGTAGTAAAAGACCTGGCCATTTTGGTAGAACCCTTTATGCCCGAAACAGCGGCCACCATAGCCGGCTTCTTCGGCCTCAAGGATTTAAGCTGGGCCGATTTAGGCAAAACCGATGGCCTTGAAAAGGTAGTCAGCACAAAAGTATTATTCAACAAACTGGAGGATACAATGATAGACGAATTACGCGAAAAATATTCCGGTAGTCAACAGGAACGAGAATCTCACGCGGAGCCGCAGAGGCGCGGGGAGAGCAATGAGAAATCAAATCAGGCCTCCGCGTCTCCGCGTGATGAGATTTCTTCCTATGAATTCTTTGCAAAGAATGTCGCCTTACGCACCGCCAAGATACTCAGCGCCGAAAAACACCCCAATGCCGATAAACTATTTGTTATAAATCTCGACATTGCAGGCGAAAATAGAACAATTTGTTCAGGCCTGGTCGGTATATACACAGCCGAAGAGCTGGTAGGAAAGAGCATCATCGTAGCCTGGAACCTTAAAGGCCGGAAGATGCGGGGCATTGAAAGCCACGGTATGCTCCTGGCCGCCTCGAAAAATGTAGCAGACGCTGAGGGTGATGTCCATGAGATTGTCGATGTGCTTGATTCTGCTTCTGTCCCTGGCGGTACCTGGGTAGCTGTAGATGGTTGCCCTGTTGACCCTGCCGACTACCCCGAAGAAATAGACATAGATACCTTCTGCAAGGTGCCTATGACGGTGAAAGATTATGCAGTCAGTGTTGACAGCAAGGCCCTTATGCTAAACGGCGCCCAGATAAAAGCCCTGAAAGTAGACAATGGAGAAGTCCATTGAATTATGTAGCAAGTAGCAAGTAGCAGGTAGTAAGTGGGAGGTAATTTTTTACAATCCGAGTTCTGGGGTAAATTCAAAGAGAAGTTCGGGTGGAAGGTATTTAATAGCCACGAACCTCACGAAAAGCACGAACAGTCTTTGCAGATTTTATATCGGCGCCTGCCCTTCCATATAGGGATGGCATATATCCCCTGGGGTGAAATAGAGCCCGATGATATTGTTCGTGTACTTAACGAGATTCGCGGTTTTCTTCCCAAAGACACTACCTTTGTCCGTTACGACCCACCTGAACTTAAAGAAACTTACTCCTTGCTACTTTCTACTTCCTACTTCTTAAAGAAAGCTCCTGCCGATGTGCAGCCCCCCGATACGGTTATACTCGATTTAAGGCCATCGGAAGAGGACATTTTAAAGCAGATGAAACCAAAGGGCCGCTACAATATTCGTCTTGCCGGACGGCATGGGGTGCAGGTTCGCGATGCAGACCCAACCGAGTTGCCGGTGTTCTACAGCCTTTTTACCGAAACCTGCAAACGCGACGGCATCGCCCAACATACCCAGCAGTATTACCAACCCTTGATTGATATTTTTACTCCGGAGATACGCTCATCCCCATCCCACATCTCCCCCCCCCTTGCGGGGGG
>JAISIL010000196.1 GCA_031262035.1 Spirochaetaceae bacterium
GAAGCGGTGTCTAAAACATGCGCTGTCATTAACGGTGAACTTGGGTATCATTTTAGCAGAAAAGGTTCGGTGGTAAATCAAAATGAAAAAACCGGGAAGTATTTTGATGATGCAATAAAATCTACATTATTTGCAATTAACTTTCTAGAACAACATTCCTGTCTGCATGAAAACACAGTTTTACTTGATTTTCTGGTAAATGATATTATGTCAGTAACCGAGACAACGCTTGAAAGTTGTGAGCCATATTTTGATATTGTAAAGCAAAGTATCCTGCCTCACTTTACTGTCGAAGAATTAAAAGACTACCCAATGCTTGAAGCAATAAACGATAATGATTATAACTTAGCAGTAAAAATAATGCGTGGTAATGTAGTCGCTCAATTGGTAGGTATTGCACTGCCACCAGGCACAATATTGATTGAAGAAGAACGATAGATATAACAGGAGGAAACCTAATGTCCATACAAATAATTCAGAGCGATATAACCACTCTCTCGGTAGGCGCAATCGTTAATGCGGCTAACTCGAGCCTGCTTGGCGGGGGTGGTGTTGATGGGGCAATACACCGAGCTGCCGGGCCGGAACTGGTAAAGGAGTGTGCCACCATCGGCGGTTGCCCCACGGGGGAGGCTCGTATTACAGGCGGCTACCGGCTGCCGGCGAAGCGGGTGATACACACAGTCGGGCCGGTGTGGCAGGGAGGTAATCACAAGGAGCCGGAACTCCTGGCGTCCTGTTACCGGAACAGCCTCCGTCTTGCCGAGGAGAATGGCATTACCTCGATTGCCTTTCCCAATATTTCCACTGGCGTCTACGGTTACCCGAAAGACAAGGCGGCAGAGGTGGCAATCGGCACAGTAGCGGATGTTCTGCCCTCGTGCAAGGTAGTGCAGGATGTGTATTTTGTCTGTTTTGATGCAGAAAACTTTGCTCTGTATAGAAGGTTGTTACAAGAAAAACAGTAAAATAAACATGATAAAAAGGAACAAGAGACAACAGAAACCATGCCACAACCTGTAAAAACCAATGTGATGCGCCTCCTCGATGCGGCACATGTCGCCTATGAACTGAAAGAGTATCCTGTGGATGAGGATGACCTAAGCGCCGTGCATGCTGCCGCTTTGCTAGGCGTGGAGGCAGAGCGCATCTTCAAAACGCTGGTCTTGCAGGGCGCAAGCGGCGAGCACTATGTCTGCTGTATCCCTGCCGATGCAACACTCAACCTGAAACTTGCCGCTGCCGCTTTTAGTGAAAAGAGCATCGCCCTGATTCACGAGAAAGAACTATTGCCGCTCACCGGCTATGTTCGCGGCGGCTGTTCGCCCATCGGCATGAAGAAAAAATTCCTCACCCTGATTGACGAAACGGCCATCCTCTACGACAGCATCTCTATCAGCGCCGGAAAGCGCGGGGCGGTGGTGTTTGTTGCCGTGCAGGACTTGCTGGATTTTATCCCGGCAGGGATGGCGTCGCTGGTATGAATTGCCTCAGGGCAAAACCATTTAAAACAATAAAGAATCTCACGCGGAGCCGCAGAGGCGCAGAGAAAAATATTTTTGTATTTTATTTCAAATTTCGATAGATTTGAATGATAATAATAAGTTTTTCATGCTAAAACTCCGCGGTCTCCGCACCTCCGCGTGAGAATTTTTTTTATATTTTTCCTAATGCTGCTCTGACATCTTTTGTTATATTCTTTAAAAGCTCTTTTTCAATCGCCTGTTTTCGGGCCTTGTCTCCGAGTCTTGGGTCGGTTTCATCAACAAAAAGCCAGGAGGGCGGGATATGCATCTCATCGGCAAGCCGTGCTATAAAGCTGAAAGAGGGGTAGCGGCTCCCGCATTCAATCTGTCTGATAAATGAATGAGAAGCCTCACATTGCTCCGCTAATTTTGCCTGAGAAAGGCCAGCTTGTTTGCGGTATTTTTTCATATTGCGAACAAAAACAGAACCCAAATCCATAGTTTGTATTCTACCTGCTAACAACAAATTGAATAATAGACACTTGCAGTGAATTATAAAATGTGATATATTCACAATAAGAGAACATTTAAGGAAATAGTGGGTAAATATTATGGAAGAATCAATACGAAATGGCATTCTCGAACGAGCTGTTCTGATTCGTTCTGTGGAAGAACGGCTTCTCGAGCTTTTTTCCCAGGGCAAACTCTACGGAACTGTGCACACCTGCATCGGTGAGGAACTTTCCGGCAGCGTTTTGGCAGAATTTTTGACGGCAGAGGACTCTGTGTTCAGCAATCACCGTTGCCACGGTCACTGCATAGCCCTGACCGGTCAGGTAGAGGGGCTTATCGCTGAAGTTATGGGCAGGGAGACCGGACTTTGCGGCGGCTGGGGCGGGAGCCAGCATCTGCACTACAAGCGTTTTTTCAGCAACGGCATTCAAGGCGGCTTTGTGCCGATTACTGCGGGGCTTGCCCTGAGCGGGAAACTTCGCAAGGAGAAGACGGCGCAGGGGGAGCGGGCTATCGCCGCCTGTTTTATCGGCGAGGGCACTCTTGGCGAAGGCGCCGTCTACGAGGCGGCTAACCTGATGAGCAAGTGGGAACTGCCTTGTCTTATCATTCTTGAAAATAACCGCTATTCTCAGAGCACTCCGCAGGACGCTGCGCTTGCCGGAAATCTGCTCGACCGTTTCACTGCCCTTGACATTCAGACTTTCGATACAAATACCTGGAAGATTGATGAGTTATATGATGCTTCGAAGCGGGCGGTGGCTTACTGCCGTGCAGAGTGCAGACCGGCGCTCTTGCGTATCGAGACCGACCGGCTTATGGCACATTCAAAAGGTGATGATGACCGTCCGAAAGAACTTGTTGAAAAGATGTGGGAGCGTGATATTTTGTCGCAGTTCAAAAAAGATGAGCCGGGTTTGTATGAGCAATTTTTTGAGAACGCCAGAAAACGAATTGATGCGGCGGTAGCGGCGGCGGAGAAAGCGCCATATCCAAAAAAACCACAAACAGTTCATACAGTAAATGCAGTAACTCTACCAGTAATTTGGAACGAAGCAGATCTTACTGAGAACGAGGACAGGCGCTTCAATGAAATAATTCGCGATTGCTTTGCAGAAAACATGGCGCAGGATGAACGCATTGTGATGATTGGTGAAGATATTTGCGACCCTTACGGCGGCGCGTTTAAAGTAACAAAAGGTTTGTCGAGCCGCTTTCCGGAACGGGTTTTTGGAACGAGCATTAGTGAATCGGCTATTGTGGGAATCGGTAACGGCTTGAGTCTTGGCGGAATGCTGCCTGTCTGTGAAATCATGTTCGGTGATTTTATGACTTTAGTCTTTGACCAGATTTTGAATCATGCGGCAAAGTTTTCCGGTATGTATCACCGTTCACCCTATAATGCAGCAATGGAGAATCCGATAATTATTCGCACACCGATGGGAGGCGGCCGGGGATATGGGCCAACACATAGTCAGTCTCTGGAAAAGTTTTTTCTGGGTATTCCACAAACGATTGTCCTTGCATTAAACCAGCGAATAGACCCTGCGCTGATTTATAATCGTTTGTTTGCAGAAATAAAAAGGCCGGTGATGGTGTTTGAAAATAAACTATTGTATTCCCGCCGCTTGAGCAGCAAAATGGAGGATGGATTTAAACTTGAATTTTCCGCTGAAACATATCCAAGCCTTCGTATCCGTCCTGAAACAAATGCTGATATTACTATTCTCTGCTATGGCGGCAGCCTCTCGTACACTGAAACTGCCCAGTTACAGGTATTTGATGAACTTGATATTGCCGCTGAAATAATTTGTCCTCTTTGTATTTATCCGCTTGGTGCACAAACGATGCAGGCCATACTTGATTCGGTGCGAAAAACAAAACGGCTGCTTATTGTTGAAGAAGGATATCGTTTTGCCGCATGGAGCAGCGAAATTATTGCCCGCATAAATGAGCTTGATACAAGTGCCTTACACAGTGTTCGTCGTGTATCAATGGACGAATACCCAATACCCTGTTCCGGCCCGCTGGAACTTGAGATGTTGCCCAATGCTGACATGATACTTGACACATTAGATAATATGTTAAAGGAGGAAACAGAATGAGTGAACAAAGTAAAATAACCGAGATACCGGTTCCGGTAGAAAATGTAAACGATGAATCGGTGCAAGTTGCAGAATTTCTAGTGCCTGACCTATCGCCTGTCAATGCAGACGATGAGATTCTAACTATTGAAACAAGCAAAGCCGCAATAAACATAACAAGCCCGGCAACAGGTTTTGTGCATTTTCTGGTCCAGGAAAAAGATGAAGTTCCTGTTGGCTCTGTGTTGGCAATTGTTGCTGATACGATAGAGATACTGCAAGAGTATCAAGGCGACACTACATTTAACACAAATAGTGATGATGGCACACAAATACTACCTAATGACACAAAAGTGGCAGAAAAATCCTATCTCCGTGTTACGAAGGCTGCTGCAGAATTACTACAACAATATAACACAAATGCAGAAAAACTGGGACTAACAGGATTAGTGCGTGCTGAAGATGTCAAGGCGGCAATAGAAAAAAGAGAAGTACCAAAACTCTGCGCCTTTGCGTCTCCGCGTGAGAATATCGTGAGCAAAACCAAGAAGACTGAAATACAACTCCTTAGCGAAGCAAAAAGTGAGGTAATACTCAGTCAGGTTTCTGTGCTTGTCCCAACAAAAGGCATTTTTACAAAAGCAGCTAAGGATGGCAGCATTGCAAAACAATTTTCTGCACGGATTATTTTTGAAGTGTCTCGTCTTTTACAACAATACCCAAGCCTGCAATCAATGTATCAAAATGGCGCTCTGTATCAGTATACTGAAACACATATAGGTTACGCACTGAACATTGAAAAAGGCTTAAAAGTGCCGGTTTTCAAAGACTGTAACAAAATGAATCTTGACGATATTTTAAGGCAAAAAGATACATTTATTGAGAAATATATTTCCAACACACTAACAATGGCCGAAATGTCAGGCGGCACTTTTACTATCACCGACCTGTCATCGGGATACGCATGGCTTTTTAATCCGGTGCTGAATACCGGGCAATCTGCCATCCTGGGCATCGGCGGCGAAAACCCCCAGGGAAATTGTTATCCGCTTATTCTTGCCTTTGACCACCGGGTAAGCGACGGACAAATAGCAGCAGCATTCCTGAATGATTTAAAAAAACGGCTTATTGCCCATGAACAGGTTTTGTGTCCTGCTGTTTTACCAATTTCAAAAGAATCTCACACAGAGGAACATAAAGATACACAAAGGAAAAATGATGAAACCACAGAAAATAGGCAAGAGGACTTGCCTTGTTGCAGTAAATGTTACCGTGATGTTGATGAACTGACTGCAATGGACCAGTATCTTGTGCAAACAATTGACAGAAATGGTGATACACAATTAGTGTGCACTATATGTATGGAGGGATGGTAATATGGAAAACAGTAAAGACAAACTCAAAAAAGCATTGGCAAAAACACTGAATGTAACAGAGAACAGCATTGATGATTCATTCTCATTGAATCAACAAAAACTGAAAAGTTCTGCCGGAACAGTTATTTTGAGCAACATGGTAAAAAAAATATACAAACAGAAAATTGATTGCAGCGGCCTGGCAACATTTGGCGACCTAATTGCAAGAATCAACGGAGAAGAAAATAAAATCACGGAAGACACAGAGAATACAGGAAACAGAGAAAATCATGAAAGTAGTAACATAAGTGAAGAAAATAAGCCCGTCAATTTTCCCCGCGTCTCTGGGATACATGCCGACGCGTCCCCGCGTGAGTTTTCCTGTGGTATCGATATTCAAGACATCAGCATCTTCCCCAAAGCCGATGACTATTGGGCAGAATCTTTTTATAAAGAAAATTTCACCCCGGAAGAAATTGCCTATTGTACTGCAACAGAATATCCTGCACAACATTTTGCTGCACGTTGGTGCATAAAAGAAGCCCTGCGAAAATGCAGCGCCGAATATGCTTCGCTACCATTCAGCAGCATCAACATAAAACGCCAGCAGAACGGCAGTCTTTGCCTTGAAGTATATACCGGCGAAAAATGGCAAAGCACAGAACTTGCATGCAGTATGAGCCACAGCGGTGCCTATGCAGTGGGAATGGTGACGGGGTGAATTTCAAGGGCATACACACTCTTATCTATACCCCACCGGCACCCGCAGCACGGTCTTCATCTTCTCTGCCGTGGTTTTTCGTGGGTCTGAGAGATATATCTCGTGATGATGCCGCATATCGTTAATGTCGAGTGCCATGCCGTTTTCGGTAATAAACTGATGTATCAGGGGCATTGTTGTTTTTGCTTCGTCGTCAAAGGGGCCGGTGTGCATGCACTGGACACAAAGCCCTTCGGTAAAGGTAATGCGCTTGGCCTTTTGTGTATCAATCTTCTTTTTTCGTGCTGCTTCCCGGCAGGCCCAATCGAAGACATCATTGGTGACAAAATCGGGCAGGCGAATCAGGGAAGTCCAGCAGAAAAGCGACTTGTCTTTCGGCATTTCGTGAAGGCTGCCGGTAAACCACCACAAGCCTTCTAGCGGCGGCACCACATAATCAAAATAAGCAGGCGGCTGGGAATCACCTTTTTTGCTCATCTTGATAGTATACTGAATGTTATACAAGAGCGTAATCGCGGCGCTGTATTCTCCGTTTGCCTCATTCGGGTCGCCCTTCCCATCGACTGCAACAAAACTCATCTCCGGCACCTCAATTAAAGCCGGCTTGCCGGACGGCATATAGAGGGCCTTCTCTTCTTTTTTGAAATCGTAGACATCCATTCTGCCCTCCTCGTTTTAATTATCAGTTTTAATTATCAGTATAGCACAAAGTCCCCAAATCTGCTATACTGCTGTAGAGGAACATCAGAGCAAAATCATTTAACTTTGAAATCATAAAAAACAACCACGAATATACACGAATCGGCTTCGCCGACACGAATAATCTATGTTTAAGGAAGCAAAAATTCGTGTGGCCGAAGGCCATTCGTGTTATTCGCGGTTACTATAAAGTTAAATGATTTTGCCCTGGAGGAACATAACGATGAAGTATCTTATCATTTCAGGAAACCCGAAGAAGGACGGCCTTTGTGATTCCATTATGCAGGAAGTTATTCGCGGGGCAAAAGAGGGCGGGGCTGAGGTGTCGGTGTTGTCTACGCAGGACATTCCGCGCTGCCATATCTGCGGCGAGGGTTGGGGTAGCTGCATCAGCAGCCATATCTGTGCTTTTGGCAACGACGGCTTTACCGAGGCTCAAAAACAAGTTGCCTCTGCCGATGCCTATTGTATTATCACACCGGTCTACTGGGGCGAAGTGTCCGAATCGCTCAAGGCCTTTATCGACCGCCTTCGCCGCTGTGAGGCAACCAAACAGTGGAGCCGCGAAGCGGGCGCCGTAAAATCGGCCTTCGCAGGGAAGCAGGCGCTACTTGTCGCATCGCCGGGTGGTTCGGGTAATGGCGCATTAAGTTGCCTGCAACAGATGGAACGCTTCTGCCAGCACACCGGCGCTGCCATCTTCGACCACATCGGCATCAACCGCTGGAACCACAACTACAAAGCCAAAGCCGCCTACGAAGCCGCCAAAGCGATGGCCGCCGGACGGACGGTTGGCACGACGGTGTAGGGCGCACCTCTATTATACTTCCAACAACTCAGGCTTTTTGTGTAGTAACTTATCGATAAGGGGCGGGTCTTCAATATCATAGTGGCCAAAATACTCATTAAGGTAGAGCACATCTATTTCAATGAGTCTCTTGCTCCGCAGTATCCCGAACCTGCATGCGAATTTCTTCATTGTTCATAGTTTATAATCTCCTGTTCTACCCCAAGTCCGCTTTGTGCAATGATATTGCACAAAGCGGCAATACCGGGAAGGTTTTTTGTTTCGTCTTTAATCAGGGCCAGCCGCTTGAGTTGTGTGTCTTCCAAAGGGCGGCCCCATTGTTTGTAGTGATTGAAAGTTTTCGTATCCATGCGATAGGGAAGAACGGCCCTTCCAATAATTGCACAGAGGTCCTGTAAGATGAGAATGCCGTCCGGGTCAAGGTCTCCTGTGTGATACACAGTGCAGCCCTGCGCTGCAAGTTTTTTAATAAAGGCAGATACAGCGCGATTTGGATAGCCGGCGGTGTAAACATATAACGCAGGAAATAAATCCGTAGGGGCGCTATTTATAGCGCCCTGTGAGAGAGCATAGAATGTTTCTTTGTTTTCTACTGTCAGTATAGAAAACCCCTCCCTCAAGGGGAGGGGAGTAATTCTATCTATCTGATTAACCGTTGATAATGATAAACCAATGATGCCATTACTATTCTCCATTATGTTCGCGTGGTTCGCGCCGTTCGCGGTTAATTTTATCCTTCCAGCAAACCACACCTCCGGAAACGAACGTTCCAGCCCTGTCATATCCGGCAGCACAATTCCTGCCTTTTCTGCTTTTCTAAACAATGGTTGAAACAGTGACAGCAATTCCTCCAGGCGCTTAGAATCATTGTATAGCAAAATTGATAAGGCACGGATTGCAGGCAGTGTATTGTGTTTCTGCATATACACAAATACTGCACTAATATCATATATAGCATTAGTATTCATACCTGACATAATATCACTTATATTGATATGAGTATATATAAAATTGAAAAAATCAGGGGCAATATGTTGATTGACTATTTCTTTTGCAGCAGATGATACCTCATCAATTAAGTCTTGCGGTTTTGCCTTTCCTGTCATAGTCAATAGTTTGTCAAAATCAGTGCAAGTTACCGAAAGAGGCTCTTCGCCAACACGATGCTTTTGCCATTTAACTCTAATTACATTATCACCTGCCAATGATTCAAGGGCTTCTAAAAACGATTCTTTTTCATCAGGACTTGCAGTGGCAAAACCTGGAAACAAATTTTCAACCTTCACCCGAATAAAACTTATACTACGACTGCTACATTCTCTGCGTGATGATTTATAATAATGACTGGCGAGAAGATTGATAATTTCGTTCGTGTTGTTAGTGTAGTTCGTGGCTAAACTCCTTCGCCAAACAACCAAAAACCCTCACTCCGCTGCCCAAGCGAGTAATAATATTTACCTGGTCCATCCAGGGGAGGATGCTTTCAATTTTTTCAGGCGGCACCGAAGTGATTATTTGCAGGTTGAGGTCGCGGTAGAACTGGAGGATTTTGCCGATGCGTTCGTCGTCCATACGGTTAAAGGCTTCGTCAAAAATCACCAGGCGGATAGTGTCTTCCGGGTGGGCCTTGTAAAAGCGGTAAAAACTGGCCGCAATTGCTACATAGTAGGGAGTCTGCGTTTCGCCGCCTGACTTTTCGCGTAAGTTTTTGGTGAGACTGATGCGGGCAGCTTTTCCTGTTTTTTCATCAATGTTGTCATTCTCGGTGGTGTGGATGTCATAATGAAAATACGTACGGTAGTCGCAAATTTCCCGCATACGGCGGGAATCAATATCGGTACTCAGAATTTCGTCGAGCAAATTGTTTGCCGCTTCCAGTTCGCCGCCTTCCAACTGGCTGAAAAGGCCGTCTTCGGTGCTGGGGATTTCTGCCGCTTTTCGGATTACTTCAATTTGTGCTTTTTTATCGGGCAACTCATCCAGTTTAAATTCATACTGGTCATTTCCAAAACGGAGCGTTTTTAAAATATCGTTTATTTCATTGAAACTATTGTTTGCTTCAACAATCTGTTCGTTAAGGCGCGACACAAAATGGTCACGGAATTCTTTTTCTGCATCAAGGCGGGCATTGCGTATTCGCTCCTCGTAGAGAGGCAGTTCCGATATTTCAAGACGCTGCAGCATTGCCGCCGCTTCTTCGTTCTGGTTTGGTTCAAGAGATAGATAAAAATTAAATTCCCGGTCATAGGCTGCAACAAGGCGGCCATATTCAGCACGGAGGTTATCGGTGCGGGTTTGAATACCTTTTCGTGTGGCCTCCTGTTTTTTACTGTCGGATAAGTCTTTCAGCGTTTCTTCCTTCAATTTTTCTTCTGCATATTTTTCACAGTCGATAATGGTGTTAGGATTATTTTCTGCAAATGATTTTAGTGCATCATCTTTTTCACTTAAACGCACAGTAATTGTAGACAAATTGTCTTTACAAGTGGACAGTGTTTGTTCCAGCCGTCCCTGTTCCTGCAAGTGTTTGTGCAATTCATCTTCCTGCTTTTGCAATTCGGTTTGTAAGAACGCAATCTTTGTTTCCAGTTCTTTAAACGAGGCGGTATCAATCTTTGCCAATTCTTCTTGCGCGCTTGCAATTGTTTTTTCGATTTGTTCCAGCAGCGCAAGTGCAGGAAATAAATCTTTCATCAAGGGCAGTGTATGTGCAAGATTACTAAAGGCCCTGCTTTTTTCTTCAGCGTCTTTTTTTTCCTGTGTATATTTACTGTGCAGAGTATCTTTGTCTTGTATCTCATTCTGCAATTCATTTTTACGCCTTTCCTTTGCCGCCTCACCCAAATAATGCCGTTTATACACTTCTTCTTTTATCCGCCCCGCCGTATGATTACTGTAGGTCATGCAGTCGGCAGTAACGGCAGTGCTATAATTTTTTAAACTATCTATTGTTGCGCAAATAATATCACCTAAAATATAATCAAGGTATATCTCTCCGTATTTTCCCTTTGCACTGACCAATTCGGCAAGGCTCCCCGGTTTGACACCATTGTTTGCCCGCTTTTTATTTTCGTTCCGCATCTTGTCCAGATTTGGAAGGAGGGCTCCGGCAACTTTCCGGGGGAGGCCGTCATAAATGGCAAGGGCCCTTTGAAAATCATCCGGGGCAACAAGCAAGGCGAAGCGGCGGGTATTAAGCCAGCCTTCAATAGCGTCTTCCCATTTTGGGTCTGTTACCTCGGCGACTTCTGCCAGAAAATGTGCGCTAATGCCTGAATCCTCCAGCATTTTGCGGAGGGCAACCGGCGCTTCGGGGAAGGTGAGGCGTCCCCGTTCCAGTTCGGCAAGTTCTGCACGCAAGGTGTTCAGTTCTTTTGCAATTTCATTCTTTTGTTGTTCCGCTTCAAACTGCATCTGCCGGTATTTTTTCTCTTCGGCATCAATGATGCGGGCTTCCTCATCAAGATTTTCTATTAAGAGAGGGCGGCCCAGTATTGCTTCACATTGATTTGCAAGATTGTTGAACCGAGTTGCACGCTCGCTTTCCCGCTTGCGGTCGCTTTCCAATCGTTCAAGACGGTCTTGAATACTCTGATACAAGCGGTGCGCATCGTTTGCAGCCAGCGCCGCTTCGGTATCACGGCGTTCCCGTTCAGTTTCATGTTTGTTATTCTCTGTAGTTTTGATGGTTCTGGTGATAAATTCCAGGTGATGCTGCGTTTCTGAAAGGCGCTTTTGTTCTGCCGCTTCGTGCTGCAATTCAATTTCTTTTTCAGTTCGCAGCCGTAAGTATTCCTGCTTTAAAATGAGAAGGGTATATTTTTGCCATTCATCGGCAGTAGCGCAAATCTTTTTTAGCGCCGCAATCTTTTCCGACGCCGCCTTTGCCTGCCGCTCGGCTTCCTTGTAACTTTCAAGGTTCTCCTTCATATCGGCAATGGGGACAAGGTTTTCTTCCAGAATATAATCACAGACAAAACGGTCAACACTGGTAATCTGCGAAAAACCAACACTGCGAGAGAGGGCTTCAAGGTAGGGATTAAAATCGCCATGTTTTTTCCATACGCCAAGTCTGTTTGTGAATTCCCTAATATATAAAAATTTTGATTCAAAAACAATAACATCATTATCATTTTTTAAAGGCATTGCACGCAATGCCCCTACAAATTGCCGCCAATTAAATGGAATATTATTTTCATTTCTGACAGGTATCGATTGTATTATTTGTTCGCGTGGTTGGCGTGGTTCGCTGTTAGTATTTTTATAATCCCATATCCAGAAATGCTCTTTGTAACTGTTATCATGCCAAGCCTCAACACAAACCCCGGCCAAAAAGGTATTCTCGTTTTTTGAAAACTCTAAAATAACATGGGTAACCGTATCGCCTCGACGGTATTCCGTTTCTTCACTGCCCAGTTTGCAGCGCACATAGCCCAGCAAATCGCGCCCCGAGCCGCGCCGTTCGCCTGCTGCCACATTGAACTTTGCCTTGCGTAGGTCTGTCACCATTGCATATTGAATGGCATCAATGACCGTAGATTTTCCCGAGCCGTTATCCCCGGCAAGAAGGCAGCGGTTGCCAATATTGATAGTAATATCATCAAAGTTGTGCCAGTTTACCAGGCGCACTCTGTCAAGCGTCAACATCGCTATCCTCCGTTTTTACCAGCATCGCTACAGATTCTTCGATGCTATTCCGGTCAAGCGCCAGCGGAATGCCCGGATATAACACTAACTGTGTATCACTATCGGTAACATCTCCATCTATGCCAATCAATTTGAGCGTAGACAATCTTTGTAACATTTTCTGTAATGCCGATTTCCCCGGTTCTTCATTACACATCGCTCTAAACTTAATCTTAAACTCCTCCACCGTGCAGGACGGAAAGGCTGCCAAAGTTAATTCGATACGTTTTTC
>JAISIL010000214.1 GCA_031262035.1 Spirochaetaceae bacterium
TGTATGGAAGATATAATTGAAATACAGAACCTTATCTACGAAATTCGCGGGCAGCGGGTTATGTTGGATAAGGACTTGGCACGGCTCTATGAGGTTGAAACACGAAGTCTCAATCAAGCAGTTAAACGGAATATTCGTCGTTTTCCTGATGATTTTATGTTTCAATTGACAAAAGAGGAAGCGAAAAGTTTGGTATCACAAAATGTGATACCTTCCATGCAGTATTTTGGAGGCACTTTACCCTATGCCTTTACAGAACAAGGTGTTTCCATGCTATCAAGCGTGTTGCATTCTGACTGTGCAATTGATATCAATATATCAATTATGCGAACTTTTGTTGAAATGCGGAAATTTGCTCTTTCACAGCCGGATACAACAAATCAAATCATGGAACTTCGTAAGACAATGCTTCTTTATATGGACAAGAATGATAAACGGGTTGATACAATAATGGAAGCCTTGAATGCTTTGCTTGTCAAGCCGCCAGAACCAAGGCGGCTTATCGGATTTCGTTAAAAAAAAGGAAGAAACTTTGTGGCCTTTGTGCCTTTGTGAGAGATTTATCGGATGGATACGACAAGTTTTTCTACATCTATCCCATAGGCCCAAACACAAGGAGCAACCACTGCATAGTGGCCTGCGGGTTCCGCAAAATCAAAATATATGCTATAATAGGTATGCTAGGTATGGGCAAAATCATTTAACTTTCTAGTAACCACGAATAACACGAATGGCCTTCGGCCACACGAATTTTTGCTTACTTAACATAGATTATTCGTGTCGGCGAAGCCGATTCGTGTGTATTCGTGGTTATTTCTTAGCTAGGGAGGTCCTTTAATGAATAAGGTATATGTGCATCATTTAAAGGCTGAACATCAGAGCGAAAGCTTCAGGGAATTTCGTCCTCTTTCGGCTGCAATGAAAGAGGCGCTGGTGGCTGGTGTTAAGGAGATATTTGATAAGGCCGGGGGAGCAAGCCTTCTTAAATCTTCCGGGGATGTTTATATCAAACCAAATGCAATAGACGCTAAGCCCTATTGTTACACCAGGCCGGAACTTATCGAGGCGCTTATCTCTTACTGGAAGAAAGCCGGTGCCAAGCGCATCTATTTTTTTGAAAATTCGACACAGAGCAATCTGACGCGCATTGTCTTTAAGGCGACAGGTTATACCGACATCTGCCGGCGCAGCGGGGCTATTCCGGTGTATCTTGATGAAGGCGAGAATGTTCTTTTTGGCTTTAAGGGAAAAGATGATTATGAACACAGCACTTTCGAAATGCCCCGTTTTATTGCAGACAATCTGATTCGGGATAAAGAGAAGAACCTTTATATTACTGTTCCCAAGCTAAAAACACATTCAATGGCAGGACTTACCCTGGGGGTGAAAAACCAGTGGGCCTTTCCCCGGCAGAACGACCGCCGGCATGACCATAATTTTAACCTTGCCAATAAGCTCGTCGATGTTTTAAGCTACCTGCAGCCCGATTTTACCCTGATAGAAGGTGTTGAAGGGACTATTTACGGACACTACCCGGTATTAAAACTTGCCGATAAATGTATTATTCCTTTCCGGCTGCTGATTGGCAGCGCTAATGTTCTGGCCAGCGATCTTACAGGAATGAAGGTTTTCGGTCTTTCAATAGAAGATGTGCCTCATCTTAAGCTGGCTATTGAAGCAGGCTATGGCGGCGATATCAAAACGGTGAGCGATATTGACAAGATAGAGATAGACGGCGATATTTCGATGTTCAATACATCTTATCCGGCTGAGCTTTACGATTCCTATCCGCCCGATGTGCGCCTGGTGAAGGGGAAGACGAGGCTCTGCAAACAAGGCTGTCTTAACAATCCGCTGACTCTGCTGCAAGTTCTTTACAATGATTTTGGCGGCAAGGGCGGCTGGACACTGGTGATGGGAAAGGGCCATGACCCGGCGGAGCTAGACAGCATTACAGGCCGCGTGCTGATTGCCGGGGATTGCGCCATAACGGAAACAGGCGAGCGCCTGGAAAAGCGCCTGGGTAGAAAAAATGTCTACTATAGTCATTTTTGTAATGACCTCTGTGCCTCCCTTACTGCAATGTGCCACTTGATGAAGGTCAACCCCACAGATATGGTTCCCCTGTCTAGTGCAAAACTGATTCCCGCTTATATAAGCGCAAAGCTGAATGGCAGCAAAGGTAACATACCTAATCCACTGGCACATATAATCAAATTAGTATAAGATGGTATAAGGTATAAGGTATAAAAAATGATAAACATTCATTTTGACAAAAGGCTCGAAGATCAATTAAACTTTATTATCGAAATCGATAAACTGAAAACGATACTCCGGCAATCACTGATATTCACCGGAAACGAAGGCGGGGTAAACCCGGACAATCTGCATTTTGAAAATGACGCTGAACATTCCTGGACTATCGCGGTGATGGCTCTTGTCCTAAAAGAATATGTCGACTTTGAAGTTGACCTGCCCCATGCTATCGAGATGCTCCTGATACATGATATAGTAGAAGTTGATGCAGGCGATGTATCGGTGTACTCAAAAGAAAGAGCCAATGCACACGAAAAAGAGGTGAAGGCTGCAGACCGGGTCTTTGGTATGCTTGGCACCGAACAGAAAAAGTATTTTATTGATTTATGGAACGAGTTTGAAGAAAAGAAAACCAATGAGGCAAAGTTCGCCGGTATCTTCGACCGCCTCGAGCCGCTTCTGCAAAACTATACGGCAGGCGGCTATACCTGGAAAAAATGGAATGTAAGTTATGACATGGTAGTAGAAAAAAACATATTCATTAAAGAGGCCTCCGAAAAACTATGGCAGTTCGCACTGGCCCTTTTGGACGATGCAGTAGAAAAAGGCTATTTATCCCGCGCGACTTAGGGCTGTAACTGCTCTTTAACCAGCACTTTTTCCACCTCGGCTACATAGAAGGCATGAAAGTCCTTTTCGGGATACACAGTTTGCATCAGTTCTTTATCATTCCAACATGCTTCGGTAAAGTCCTGGGTATAGAGTTTCCGGCAAATAAGGGCTGTATCCGATTCGGCAAAGTAAGGTGTGCCATTGTCACGGAGCAGACTAAGGCCGCTTTTGGCAATTTTATCTTCGTCCTTCCCGCTTGCACTGCCCATATAGTCCAGAACCTGCCGCAAAGAATCGGGAAGAAAACAGAGCGAGACCTTTGCTTCGGCATCCATCATGTGCCGTGTCCAGCGCTGGGGACGGATAAAAAAGTAAGCAACATCTTTGTTCCAGATATGGCCAAGCCCACCCCAGGAAGCAGTCATTGCGTTTACCTGCCCGGCATGCTCCACAGTGATAAGCGCCCAGTCCCTTGAAAAGAACGTAAAAGGATTACAGCGAAAATCCGCATTGGCAATTTGTTTTAGTGTGTTGTTCATGTGGGGAGTATATCACAGGGCTAGAGAAAGGGCAAGGGGTAATTTAACCGCGAACCTCGCGAACGACGCGAACTTTTAATTTGTTATCTAATACCATAGTTTGCTTAAGACCTCCTTTTCTGCTATACTTATACCATGCAGGCATCGGAGATTGCTGATTTTCAAAGGCTTATTCTTGATTTTTACCGGGATAAGGGCCGGGATTTTGCCTGGCGGCGGACGGAGGATCCTTATGCCATAATGGTAAGTGAGTTTATGCTTCAGCAGACGCAAACCGAAAGGGCGCTTCCCTATTATGAACACTGGTTTCAGCATTTTCCGACACTTCAATCTCTTGCCGGTGCAAGTCTTGCCGATGTTTTGGTGCAGTGGTCGGGGCTTGGTTATAATCGGCGGGGGCGTTTTCTGCAAGAGGCGGCGCGGATTATTGTAGACGAATATGGCGGTGTTTTCCCTGATACTGCCGATGCCCTTGACGCCCTGCCGGGAATCGGCCCTTACACGGCGCGTGCCATCATCTGTTTTGCTTTTAACCGGCCTGAATATTTTATCGAAACCAATATTCGCACCGTGTATATGCATCATTTTAGTGGTTATTTTCAAAACCCCCTTGCAGTCCGCGATACCGAGATTATCAGCTTGATTAAAGAAACTCTGCTCACCACAAATCCCCGGATTTTCTATTATGCACTGATGGATTATGGGGCGATGCTGAAAAAGACAGAGAAGCGCATCAACCAAAAGAGCGCTCACTACAGCAAGCAGTCCCGCTTTGAAGGCTCCCTCCGCCAGGCCCGGGGTGCAATACTCCGCGCCTTAAGCCGAAGCGAAAAGCCGCTCTCTCTTGATGCAATCGCAAAGGCCGAAAATATAGACCACGAACGCCTCCTCAAGGCTGCCGCCGCCCTGGAAGGGGAAGATATGCTTATCGCAGAGCAGGAAGGGTATCGAATCCCAAGAAAAAAGAGCTCACGCGGAGGCGCAGAGACCGCGGAGTTTTAGTATGAAAACTTATTTTTACCATCCAAATCTATCGAAATTTGAAATGAAGTACAAAAATATTCTTCTCCGCGCCTCTGCGGCTCCGCGTGAGCTTTAAAAAGTATAATCGCTTAATCCCGTGCTGGCCCTAACTTGACAAGAATGACAAAATGGCCTAAACTACAGACATAAACAAATGAAAAAAATCATTCTAGCCGGGCTTTTGGTTCTTGGCCTGCGGACGATGGCTTTTGCAGAGTATGAGCCGCATGCTTTGTTTGACCCAAATACCTTTGGCCTGGGTATACAAGCCGGAGGGCTTTATAGCACAGTGCTTGATACCAATGTCGCTCTTGGTTTTAAACTACCCGATATCCCTGTTTTTTTTGCCATCAATCTTGGTATAGGCGATGACCTTTCAATTGGTGTCTCTGGCGACTGGTATGCATTTGATGATTCTTTTTTCAATGCCAATACTATTACTATAGGCTGGTATGCAGGCCCCGGTATGTATGCTGATTTTAAGGTATACGAGGATTCCAGAAAACTGACTACTCTGGGGCTTGGTTTTCGCCTGCCTGTGGGGATTTCAGTTCAGTTTTTTAACCATTTTCTTGAAACATACTTCCAAATTGTTCCCCATTTTTTCTATATACAGATGTTCGATATTGATAATAGCAGCCTTGCTCCCAATGTGCATTTCGATTGGTGGAGAGAACTTGGCTTCGAAGCCGGCCTTCGTATCTGGCTTTAAAAAATTATTTTTCCTGTCCCTACCACGAATACACACGAATCGGCTTCGCCGACACGAATATTCTATGATAAGTAAACAAAAATTCGTGTGATTTGCCGTAGGCAATATCATTTGTGTTATTCGTGGTTACTATAAAGTTAAATGATTTTGCCCTGACTGCTCGCGGTCCTAACTTGACACTATGCAGAGAATCTTGTATAGTATTTCTGGAGTATTGTATTGGGCGATAAGAATGAAGTAAAGCCGAACCGTATGGGACTCTTTTTTGTTATTGGTATTATTGCCATTGCGGGTTTTGTTTATTGGAATAATTCACGGCCGCAGATTCAGGTCATTCCCTACTCCTCTTTTCAGGCCTATCTGGAACGCAACGAAGTTAATGCCGTTAAAATTATCAATAATAATATAATAGAAGGAACGATACAGAATGGCGGCGGGCGCTTCAGGACGCTGATTCCCTACAACGACCCGACGCTGCTTCCTGCGCTGGAAGAAAAAAAGGTCAATATCAGCGGGCAGATTTCAGGCGGGGGCTTCTGGGGCCTTGTGCGGGAATGGCTTCCCTGGATAATTTTCATCATTCTTTTTGTTGTTTTTAACCGGCAGGCGCAGCTTCCCCAGTCGCGGGCGATGCAGTTTACCAAAAATAAGGCCAAACGCTTTCAAAATGATGCCGAAAAGGTTACATTTGAAGATGTTGCCGGCCAAAAAGATGCAAAATATGAGCTTGAAGAGGTTGTTTCTTTTCTAAAAGACCCGGAAAAGTATCAAAAAATGGGGGCAAAGATACCGAAAGGGGTTCTTTTGGTAGGAATGCCCGGCACGGGAAAGACCCTGATGGCCCGTGCGGTGGCAGGCGAGGCCGATGTTCCCTTCTTTCATATGTCCGGTTCCGATTTTGTCGAGCTTTTTGTCGGCGTCGGGGCAAGCCGGGTGCGCGATTTATTCACCGAGGCCCGGAAGAATGCTCCCTGCATCATTTTTATTGATGAGCTTGATGCCGTCGGGCGAAGCCGGGGCGCGGGCTTAGGCGGCGGCCACGATGAGCGCGAGCAGACCCTCAATCAGTTGCTTGTCGAAATGGACGGTTTCGACCAGAAAGAAACGGTGATTATGCTTGCTGCAACAAACCGTCCTGATGTTCTCGACCCTGCGCTGCTCCGGCCCGGCCGTTTTGACCGGCAGGTAACGATTGCCATGCCCGATATAAAAGAACGGGAGGCTATTTTTAAGATTCACCTTGAAAAAATCCCTCTTGCTGATGAAATTGATGTCGAAAAACTGGCACGGGCGACACCGGGCATGAGCGGCGCGCAGATTGCCAACATGATAAACGAGGCGGCCCTGTATGCGGCGCGTTATAACCATGAAAAAGTGAGCGAAACTGATTTTGATGAAGCCCGCGACAAGGTAATTATGGGTGTGGCACGAAAGACGCTGGTTATTTCGTCAAAAGAACGGCGGATGACGGCCTACCATGAGGCAGGGCATGCATTACTGCACTATTATCTGAAGCATGCAGACCCGCTCCACAAGGTAACGATTGTGCCCCACGGACAGGCCCTGGGCATGGCGATGAGCCTTCCCGAAGAAGATAGCTACAGCCGAACCAGAGGCTGGATAGAAGACCGCATCGCTATTTGCTACGGGGGCTGGGCTGCGGAAAAACTTTTCTTTGATGAAACAACTACCGGCACAAAAGCCGACCTGGAACAGGCCAGCGAAATGGCCCGCCGAATGGTCTGCGAATGGGGCATGGCAGAGGGCATAGGCCCGGTGAGCTACGGCGAAGATGAAGCCCCGATATTCCTCGGGCGGGAAATTGCCCGGCATAAAAACTATTCGGAAGATACTGCACAGAAGATAGACAAAGCTGTTATTGATATACTGGAAAGCTCCCGCAAGCATGCAGAAACCATACTGCATGAGCATAAAACCGGCCTTGAAAAACTTGCCGAAGCCCTGCTCGAAAAAGAAACAATGACCGATGCCGAAGTGCGGGAATTGCTAGGGATATAGACGCCGGCATTCATAGTAAAAGCGTTTTTCGTCGGCTTCGCCCATAGAAAAACTTTTTCGGGGAAGAACGCCTGATTTTTCTATTGTTTCAAAAAAACCGTCTTTGTTAATTGGCGGCAGGATAAGGCCAATCGCATCATCCCTTTCCCGCACAATCCGTTCCACTTCCTCCGTTCCATGTATATAGTCCATGGAGGCCCCCGGTGTCGTTTCAACAAGGGCATCCAATACAGGCTGCAACAAAGGCGTCACCAAACCAAGGCCATCCCAATGAATATCCCAAAGCCTGGAACCCCCACCTCCGCGCCTCCGCGCCTCCGCGTGAGCTTTTTCAATATAATCAATCGCATCTTTCTCCTTGACCCCGAACAACACCCGGTGAATCGGCTCAAAACTAATCCCCTCATCATAGATATTTTCAATCTCGACCAAGGCATAGCGTAAAAGGCTGGCAGACCCAAGGCTGGCTGACCCAGCCCTTACGGACTTTGCTTCTTCGTAAAGGGCCTTGGCGGAGGCAAGGGAATGATTGCCGTCCCCAACAGCAAAGACAAAGGAGCTTTGCGCTTGCAATTTGTTAAAGTAGGCCTCAATTTGCGCCAATTCCTGACTATTTGTTATAGCATATCCCTTTATATGACCCGATTTGGCCATTAATTCTACATCATAGACCGGTTTTGCCTGTGCCTGAGCCATGGTCTCGAGCATTTTAAAAAGGCCATCGCTTTTATCGTTTATCAGGACCAGCACATGAGGGCTTTCCAAAGAAGCCCCGCGACGAACCTCCATACGAACAGGAAGGCGTTCCGGAACCGTCGCTTCGGTGGGGCGTATAAGGCCGGCTTCTTTGCCTGCACCATATTCATATTGTTCAAGGTCAATGGCCAGCACTAAACCACGCCGCCTGGGGTGCCAGGCCGTCGAACGCTCCACATAGATGCAGCCTTTTACCGGCGGCTGAAAGATGGCATCTGCAAGGTAGTGTTCCATGGTCTTGTGTATCTTTTCAATGCGGCTCAGGCGATTATCATTCAGGTATATTTCCGGAAGAATAATGTTCAGGCTGGAAGGATTGTTTTCCACGCTTTGGGAAGCAGCTTCCCAATAAGCACTGTCCTGTGTGTATTGGTCGCAGGCTATCACCGGCCAGTGCCCTGCATATTGGTCTTTGGGGAGCAGAATTTCTGCATCAAGTTTAATTCCTGTCATAGGTTTCAGTCTACTGGAAAAAGCTTTCTATAACAATAGGGCTCAGTAAATTTAAACCACGAATAACACGAATGATATTGCCTACGGCAAATCACACGAATTTTCACTTACTTATCGCAGATTATTCGTGTCGGCGAAGCCGATTCATGCTATTCGTGGTTTACTTCTTCCTTTTTAATTAGATACCACATAGGGCTCTTTGCAGATAGTTTCTTGGACTAAATCGAGGAATATACGGTAGGGTTTTCCTTCGTTGTCGTATTCCCATTCTGTTATTTTTTTGGGGCTTATTTTGATTAAAACTTCTTTTTCCAGGTGGGAATAGGTAGCATAGGAATTTTCGTAATACTGTTTGTATATTTTCATGATGTCTGCATGCTGCATGCTTTGGCCCAATATTTCTGCTATACCTTCTATTTGTATGTTGCCGGAGCAGATAGCGACATTCCTGTTTTCTTTTATCTGATTATATTTAAGCAAATCGCTGCCGGTTTGAAAATAAATACTGCCCTCGTGCACAATAAAGCTCATTGTTCGGACAGTAGTTCTGTTCTCTGCGGATGTTGCCAGCGCTCCCAGGAAATGCCCGCCCAGCTTTTTCATTGCCTCTTTAAGTTCGTTTTGATAGGTCATACTTTTAGTATAGTGCAATCCGGCTGATTTTTCAAGAGTAATTATAGCATAGCTTATTTCTTGAATTTATGTTATACTATACTATATGAAACTTTTCTGGACAATCCTCTTGTCTTTCTGTATAGGTTCCCCTATGTGGGGGGACGAGCTTTCTACCCTGCTTCAAAAGGCGAGCTTGCTTCCTGTGCCGGGGACAGTGGAGGCTCCTGATTTTAGTGTCTCTTATCTCGATGGCGGAACAGTGAAACTCAGTGATCTTCGGGGGAAGGTGGTCTTCCTCAATTTCTGGGCTACCTGGTGCCCGCCTTGCAAGGCCGAGATGCCTTCAATGGAAGCCCTCTACCGGAACCTTGCCGGAAAGGACGTGGCGTTCCTTGCTGTCGACCTTCAGGAAAAGAAGAGTGATGTAGCCGCTTTCATAAAAGATGCCGCTTATACCTTTCCCATCGCCCTGGACGAAAAAGGCTATGCAGCAATGGCCTATAGTGTTCGGGCCATCCCCACAACTTTTATCATAGATAAGAAGGGCAATATCGCTACAGCGGCACAGGGAGGCCGGGACTGGAGTGGCGAAGCCGTCCTTGCGGTTCTCGATTATCTTTTGAAAAATTAAAGAGAATAACTGATGAATAGCAGTATTTCAATTATCAGCTCTTTTTTGGCAGGCCTTCTCTCTTTTCTTTCTCCCTGCGTCTTCCCAATGATACCGGTGTATCTTGCTCTTTTGGGGAAAAACCTGACAGAGGGCGATGGCTCGCAGGGCAAAGCCCGGTATTTTGCATCAACGGCCCTCTTTGTTATGGGCTTCAGCCTGATATTTATCGTGCTCAGCATCATCTTCTCGGGAGTCTCCTTCATGCTGAGCGGAGCACGGACTTATATCAACATTGTTTCAGGAATCATCGTCCTTCTTTTCGGCCTCCAACTGCTGTTTAACTTCCTTCCCTTTATGAACTATGAAAAACGGGCTATTGAAATGAAAAAACCGCTGAACCTTGCAGGTTCCTTCGTCTTCGGGCTGGCCTTCGGCGCAGGATGGACCCCCTGTATCGGCCCGGTGCTGAGCGGCATCCTCTTTATGGCAGCAGGCGAGGGCAATGTCGCTCGTGCCGTGCTCTATCTTGCTCTCTACTCTCTGGGCTTGGCGCTGCCCTTCTTTCTTTTCGCTCTTCTCGGCGCCCGCCTTTCAGGGCTTCACACAAGACTGAAAAAGATACTCCCCGTCTTTAATATCATTAGCGGCCTTCTGATTATCGCTGTCGGCGTTCTTATTCTTCTTGGTCAACTGACCATGTTGAATAGCTTTTTCCAGCGCTTTGGCTGGAGCTTTGTGCTCTAGCTTTCCCGCTAGCCTAAAGCCACATCCAGTATCATCATCAGGGTAAATCCGGTCATTACAGCGATGGTCCCCAGGCCGGAATGTTCGGCCAGGCGGGCTTCGGGGATAAGTTCCTCTACGACAACATACATCATAGCCCCGGCGGCAAAGGCGAGGAGCCAGGGCATAACCGGGCCGGTCCAGGCGGCAATCAGCACCATCAGAATCCCGAAAAGCGGCTCGGTAATGCCTGAAAGGCAGCCTATTACAAAAGATTTTCCCGTCTTAAAACCTTCCCGGCGAAGCGGCAGGGAAATAGCTGCTCCTTCGGGAAAGTTTTGTATGCCAATCCCCAAAGCCAGGGCCATAGCAGCGGTAAAGAGGCCTTCGTCCCCATGCTCTGCGGCCCGGGCAAAGGAAAGGCCGACAGCCATTCCTTCCGGTATATTATGAAGGGTAACCGCAGAGACAAGCAGTGTTGTCCGCTTCATTGAAGAAGAAAGCCCCTCCCTGGTGTTTGTTGCCGGATGAAAATGCGGGATAAGCCGGTCCATAGCAAGCAAAAAGAAAACCCCGGCAAGAAATCCGATACTCGCAGGAATCCAGCCGATAAGGCCCCTGGACTCAGCCTCCTCAATGGCAGGGGCGAGCAAGCCGAACATAGAGGCGGCAACCATCACCCCTGCGGCAAAGCCCAAAAAGATTGTCTGAACCGACTGTTTCTCTTCCTTATGAAAAAAGAAAACCATCGCCGAACCAAAGCAGGTCATTAAAAAGATAAACCCCGTCCCCGCCGCCGTCCAAATAAGTGTCTGCATGAGGGAAGTATAGCAGAAAAGGCCAGGGTACTGAAAGCCCTTACCAGTCAGGTTAGTAATTAAAAATTACTGCGCAATGCGTGGGGCAGGGGGAGCAGGACAATCTTTTGTGAGGGCATTTGAAAGTTGCTGTCATAGCTTTGTCAGTAGGCATCATATCAAGACGCCGCCGAAGGCGGAACTTTCAACAGCCCGAACAAAAGATTGTCCTGCTCCCCCGTACGCGAGGCTTGAATTTTTAATTACTGAGATTTAGTCTAAGCCCCTTGACAAAGCAATAGCCTATTTATATATTTCAAGTATGGACCAAAGGCATCTGAGTCATAAGGACACGGTGAATCTTGGTAGCTTCTATACGCCCGAATGGCTGGTGGATATAGTCTACGACTTAATCCGGAAGCATGTTCCTGCCCATGATACTTATTACATCCTTGATACTTCTTGTGGATATGGCGGTTTCTTACGGGGGGACAAGGCTATCGGTGCGGATATTGATAAAAAAGCCATTGAAACTGCAAGAAGCACATTGCCGAACTACACCTATTTCCAACATAATAGTCTTTTTGATATTTCCCGTTCAAAATACCGGCTCGACAAAAATGCAAAAATGATTATAGTGGGCAACCCGCCTTATAATGACACAACTTCAATTATTCGCAGTGATATTAAACAAGTTAAATTTGACAGAGATGCGGATATTTACTCAAGGGATTTAGGCATTTCATTTCTGATGTCTTATGACAAATTGGAAGCTGATTATGTTTGCGTGCTCCATCCTTTATCTTATCTAATCAAGAAGGCAAATTTTGAGGCTCTGTGGCAGTTTAGAAATCATTATAAACTGACTGATGCTGTTGTTTTCAGTTCAGGCGTATTTTCTGCAACTTCAAAGACTACTTCGTTTCCAATCATTATTGCTTTCTATGAACGCAATAATGCCGGTATGGATTATCAGTATATCCAAGATTACAAATTCAAAACACAGGACGGCAAAGAGTTTTCAATCAATCAATTTGATTCAATAGGCCACTATGTATCGAAATACCCAAACCATAAAGCGGTGAGCGAAGAAGATACTGTAGCCTACTTCTATACAATGCGTGATATAAATGCTTTAAAGCGCACGGCAACTTTTTTAACAAAAGAGAACTATAATGCGGTTCGTGTTACAGAACAGAAACTGCCTTATTATTGTTATGTCGATGTGTTTAAAGATTTTATCCCACACATTCCCTACTATTTTGGCAACAGCGACATCATGATTGATGATGCAGGTTTTAAAGAAATGGCCGACCTTTTTATGGCGAGAAGCCTCCAGAAACATCCAAATCTGAAGTTCCCCGGTAGAACAAAAACCTATAATGACCAGGACAAACAAATTGAAGGCTACTTTAGGCATTTATTGGGGGTGCATTATGTGGATTGAAGCCACCCTGACTGTTAATCGTAATAAAGATATTATTTCAATAATTAGTAAAATTCTTGGATAAGGAGAAAACCATGGCACAAACCAAAGATACAATCAAAGACCTTGTTTTGATGCTGCTCTATCTTACCTCATGGTAAGAGAAGATATTAAAATTTATGGTATTTTAGGCCGATAATAATATACTATAGAGTATACGGAGAAATGTAAAATGAGTCTTTATATAAAAGCAAATGACAATAACATAAACGAAATAAGCACTTATGATTACAAGGACGAAAAAGAACTGCAACGCATATTGTTTGAATGTCCTGATATTGTTTACAGTGTCCCTGAACTTGAATTGCTTAATTCTGTAACCGTTCTAAAAATGAGAGAATTCAACACAGGCTATGGTAACATTGATGTTCTCTTAATTACAGAAAACGCTGATATTATAATCATAGAAACCAAGTTGATACGGAATCCTGAAGCGATCAGGTCTGTAGTGGCACAATTGGTTGGGTATATAAAAGCAATGGCCGAGGAAGGAGCCAATAAATTATTAGAAGCAATTGATTCAGGCAAATTAACAAAGAACAAAAACTTTCTAATCAATGATAAATTTATAAGCATTCTCAGTAAAAATATTGAACATGGTAATATATATGGCATAATTATTGGTGATGACATATATCCTAACATTTTAGGTATTATAGATTCAATACAATCTGCACCCCATTTATCCTTCCATATAAATTTAATAAGGATAGAATCTTATTCGCTGGAACAAAATATTATTTTTAATGCCTATAATGTTGAAAATACAAAAGAAATAGAAAGAAGTGTTATAAATATTTCGATAGATATGGATAACAAAAAATTTGCAATTGATTCACAGACTCCGGACAACGCCAATAAAGGCACAAAACCTGTGCAAACCTGGGATGAGTACATTAATACGGTTGATACAAAATACGGTAGAATACTAACTGCTTTTAAAGAAAAATATAGTAGTATAATAAATATCAGTATGGGAACAACAGGTTTTTCGATTGGTTTTATAACAGGACAAAAAAGATATGCATTACAGTTTGTGTATGATACCTACTTATATTTGGTTTCTGAAAAAGCACGAAAATCAGCACAGGTGCCTGATGAGATTTATACTCTATATAAAAATGAAATTAAGAAATTACCGAATATCTATGATAAGCATCTTATCAGCAACAAAGTTTCTGTCAGTTTCGACGAATTAACAGAAGAATCCCTTGCACAAATTCTTGATGCAACAATCATAATAATAAAAGAGATGTTAGAAATAAATAAGTGATAAAATGAAATTAGATGAATACATGAAGAAATATGGTTTGGTTTGGGAATTTCCTCATTCCTGTATTTTCTCAGTTCTTTCCAATGGCGAAGAAACAATATATTGGGTTGACCTTGATGGGTTTAGAAAAGACAGTTTCTTTATAACTGTTGATAAGACAGATGAAGTAACCGGAAAATTATCTTTTACTGAATTTTATCGACAAATACCTGATTTGTTAAATTCAGGATGGGATAAGGAATGTTCTATTGGGCCAGATCATATTACAGAATGGATTGAAGGATTTGCAGAAAATTATAATATTTCATTAGTAAAGGAGTTTGATATGTCATATAGAAAAGAACAAAGAACGCGGGCTAAGGGCTTACTAGAAGATATGTTTCATGACCCCGGGAATGGCAGTTTTAATGGTAGAAATTACAAATTTATACTGAAAAACCCTAAAGAAAATTTATGGTCGGGTATTTGTGAGGATGCTATCAAGTATTTTGAAGATAATAATATACCCTGGTGGGAAAGTGACATACATACCCCAACCGGGCATTTGTTGTCATCACAGGTAGCCTGTGTAAATCATTTATACCCAATACGGCAGCGGCAGGATTTGGCTACCGCTATGCTGAAAGCAATCGATAAAGATATTATCTGTGCAGAAAAACTTGACGATGGTTATGTGGAATTTGAGATAGTAGGCAGCCAAAATTATTTACACGAAAGACAACATACTAGGGGCGCAAATGCTACCTCAATAGATGCAGTAATGTTAGGTAGAAAAGCAAAAAAGAATGTGTTGTTTTTAATAGAATGGAAATATACAGAAAATTATAATAGCGACTGTATGTATATAAAACCTCGCTGGGAAATTTATAATCCCCTTTTGGAGGAAAATGATTGTCCAATAAATAGCAGTATCGTAATGATTGGTGCTGCCAATCCTTTTAAGGCATTATACTATGAACCATTTTACCAACTTATGCGACAAACCCTGTTAGGTTGGAAAATGGTAGAATCCAATGAATATGGAGCAGATGAATATATACATCTCCACATTGTTCCTGATGAGAATAAAGAGATGCTTGGCGTTATAACTTCAAAAGAACTATCGGAAATTGCTTCACAAAACAACCTGAAAACAATGGAAGAGATATGGAAATATGTATTAAAGGAACCAAAACGATATATCAGGATTTCACCAAAAAAATTTCTTGACCCTATCAGAAATGAATTAGATACGGTTTCTTTCATGCAATATATTAACAAGCGTTATTGGTGTATATAGTATTGTATAAACCAAAAAAATGTGTTATTATCGTTACCAAAGGAGAAAACCATGGCACAAACCAAAGACATTATCAAAGACCTTGTTTTGATACTGCTCTATCTTACCTCATGGGAGGAGAAAGGCGACAAATCCGGCACAGAAAAGTATCATCGCAGTTGGAAAACTTACAATTGGGACGCAATTGACGCTCTGGCCGAAGAGGACTACATTTATGGTTCATACAAGGCAAAATCGGTAATGATAAGCGAGGAAGGATGCAAGAAAGCAGAGGAATTGTTGAAAGCGTATGGGGTAGATAGGTAGAGATATTTTTCTGTTATGCGATAATCCCTGTTAATGAAATAATTCTGTCTCGAAAGTCGGTATACTCATCACTATTCTTTGATTCAAGTAATGAGATCGGTAACCAACCAAGCGAAATTGGCAACCCATATTCCGGAGCTTATCCTTTTTCTTATGATATGTTATAATAAATCTATGGGGAAGATGAAGATAGAACACGCGGCAAGCGATACACCGGCAATCTCGATTATTGTGCCTGT
>JAISIL010000215.1 GCA_031262035.1 Spirochaetaceae bacterium
TTTTCAGCATTCTTTTTCAAGGGGACATAATCGCTGGTTTTATAGGGGGACATTTTCGCTGCATTTCAACAATACTTCTTTTAATATTTTTATGAAAGCGAAAAAAAACGAAAATTTGCCCTTTCGTTTTTACAATGGATAAAAACATACAGTGAGGCATGAACACCGCACCCTCGCCCGGATTGGGTAGGAATTGAGGAAAAACCTTAATTAAATACCTGTTCCAGGGGAATATCAGGGAAAACGTCTTTGATTTTCTGCATTGTGGATAGTGTTGGATTGGCCTTTCGTTCAAGGCGTTGGTAACTGTAAAGATTTTTCATGCCTAACAACTTGGCTGCTTTTGCTTGGGTTAGTTTTGCCTGAGTTCTATAGTAACGCATAAGCAGACTAAAGGTGGTTTTAGGTTCAACCTGTATTTGTAGCAGATCGCTCTTTTTGTCAAGAACAGTATTTGGCATGGGAATCTGCCGTTTTTCATCCTTTTCATCGGTATAAAGATAACATTCAAGGGCTTCTTCGCAATTAGCCTTCAAAACATCAATTGTGGTTTGCCCTTTACTTGTGTCGTTACAAGAGAAGCAACCTTTAAGTTCAACACATTCAGCCCATAAACCATCACTGTCATCATGAACCCTAAAATGATAATGCATCGTTAACTCCTCCTATAAAAAGCCGTTCACGGCTTATATTATCGAAAATTAAACCATTGGTTTAATTATGACTCCTTTCCAAATGTTTTATAGGAATCTTCCAAAGTGCCAGGCACCATTTTATACAGCTCCCTATACACTTCAAAATACGGCCTCTGTCCCTTCGCCAGGCAGCCGCTGCGGATGGCCCTTGGGTGGATCATGCGGTATGCTTTTTCCTCTTTTGCAGGGACTGCGTCTACCGGAACTGCATCTGCAGGCACTGTGTCTACAGACACTGCATTCGAAGGCCCTTGTTCACCGGCCTGGTAGGTGAAGCCCCAGAGCAGGCTGGGGACGGAATGCTTTTTTGCCCCCTGCGGTATGTCTACTGCCAATGCTTCTTCAATATGCAGCCCTTCGGGGAAGCAGGGGTTTAATGCAGAGATAAAGGTTTCGGCCTTAAGCCTTTCAGTAAAGTCGAGGCTTGCAACTTCGGCCAATGCGCTCATACCTACAGACAGGGGAGCGGCAAAGGACAAAACAGGCAGGGGATTAAAGCCCTGTGTATAAGCCACAGGCAAACCGGACCGGGTTAGAGCCATCGAAAAAACCTCGATTAAAGATAGATGCGAAAGCCATATAGCGGGGGATTTTTTGGAGAAGGTGAAAAGAATACGGTGGGTTGATGTATCGCCGGGAACGGGGGTAGGGGCGTTGTTGGGGCGTAGCGTCGCTACGCCCTTACCGTCCCTACGTAGGGGCGGATAATTATCCGCCCCTACATCGTTTGTCACACCATCGTTCGCGTGGTTCGCGTCGTTCGCGGTTAATTTTATATTTTTATTACACACCCCGCAGGGCTCCTTGCAAGGCCAATCGCACAAAGGCGATAGTTCGCAATGTGCCGCTCGGGCTGCTTCTTTTTGCAGATAGGCTGTGGTGGTGCCGCTTTCGATGCAATTCCAGGGGAGGGGGGTATGGTATGGGCTATTGGAGGGACAGGCGGACCCTGCCCTTACACCAATGAGCTTTCGCCAGATGTCTTTTTTAAAGTATTCATCCCAGGCGTCAAGGCGGGCGCCTTCGTTAAAGGCTTGTTCAATTAATACCCCCACCTCTTCGCCGCCACGGCTTATAATGCCTTCCAGTGTTGAAACAAAGGGGTCATTAAAGCTGACCTTGTGTCCCTTTGGACGGAGGGCACTTTTTATTTTGGTCAACTGTTCCATGGCTGTTTTTTCATCAATCTGTTCGGCCCACTGAAAAGGAGTGTGTGGTTTTGGCACAAAGGTTCCCACATTTATATTAAAGTTCAGTTTGGTGGCGTAGGCTATATCGTTTATGAAGTTGATGATGTCGTCGGCATCATTTTTACAGCCGGGGAGGCCGATCATAAAGTAGAATTTCATGCCACGCCAACCTCGTTCTTTTGCTTCTTTGATAATGGCGATAAGGTCTTCTTTTATAACCCTTTTGTTGAGCATCAACTGCTGCATCTCGGTAGGTGTTTCTACGGCAAAGGTGAGGCCGCTTTTCCGCACCGCCGAAACCTTTTCCAAAAGTGGCAAACTGAAAGTAGACACCCGCAAAGAAGGCAACTGAAAGGACACATGCTTGTCGGCAAACTCGGCATTCAAGTGGTCGAGAAGGCCTGAAAGGCCGCAGTAATCGCCGGTGGATAAAGACGAAAGGCTTATCTCGTGGTAGCCTCCCCTTTGTATAAAAGAGGAAGCCTCATCAAAAACTATCTCTACAGGCTTTTGCCGCATCGGCCTATACCAGATGCCTGCATGGCAAAAACGGCAGCCGTTGGGACATCCCCGCATAATCTCCACAGCCCCATGCATCTGGGTAATCTTCATGCTGGGTATAGGAAAGATAGCGGGGTCTGACTTCTTCCCAAAGCCTGAATAGATAGCCCGCACTGCCTTCTCTTTCCCCATCATCCATATATGAGGATTCTCATATAATATGTTTAACCGCGAACCACGCGAACCACGCGAACATTTTAAATTATTTTTATTTTGTTCGTTTTGTTGGTTTTGTTCGCGTGGTTGGCGTGGTTCGCGGTTAATATCTTTCATTAATTCAAAGAACCCAGCCTCAGCCTCCCCAATCCAGAAGGCGTCGACAAACAAACTGTAAGGGAGGGGGTTCGAGATGCAGGGGCCGCCCATTATCACTATCGGGTCGTCTTCGCCCCTGTCTTCGGCTCTTAGGGGAATGCCTGATGCCTTGAGTATCGATAAAAAGCCGGTGAGGCCCAGTTCGTAGGCCATCGTTACCAAAAGAAAATCGTGGTCTTTTATGCTCAGCCCTGAATCAAGGCCGTAAAGGGGAATATCATTTTGGGCAAGGGCTTCTTCAAAGTCCGGAGCGGGGGCAAAGACCCGGTCGCAGCTTGCAGAGCCGGAAGGGCCTTCTATCTCGTTTATCCCCTTGTAGATAATCCGCAGGGCCTGGTTGGCCATGCCTATTTCGTAAAGGTCGGGGAAGGCGACCACTGCTCGCAGGGCTGCCTCCTCATGGCGCTTCCTCGAGGTTAATCTGCCATACTCACCACCGACATACCGTGCCGGTTGTGCGACGCCGGCGAGGAGCGGGGCAATTTCTTCTATATTAATATACTGCATATTATACCTACCATATTGGCGGGCGGATAATTATCCACCCCTACCGTTCCGACCTGATGTGACGGCGCATGAATATACTGAGGGCAAGGCCGATGCCTGCCCAGGCGGTCAACATTGCCGAGCCGCCATAGGACATAAAGAGGAGCGGGATACCGGTGATAGGCATTATTCCCATCGTCATGCCGACATTAATCAAAAAATGAAAGATAAACATACCGGAAATACCGGCGGCTATATCCTGGCCAAAAAGGTCGGATGATGTGCGCATTACCCTTATTAAGCGCAAACAAATAATCAGAAAGAGGACAAAGACCAAAAGGCCGCCCACAAAGCCCCATTCTTCTGAAAAAATCGAAAAGATAAAGTCGGTGCTCTGCTGGGGAAGATACTGATAGTGGCTCTGCGTTCCTTCCAGATAGCCCTTGCCCCAAAGGCCGCCTGAGCCGATTGCGGTAACAGATTGAATGATATTCCAGCCTGCGCCGCGGGGGTCGACATTCGGGTCGAGGAATACAATGAGGCGCATAATCTGATACTCGGCAAGGACGCTGCGCCCGACAAAAGAGACGCCGAGCGAAATTATCAGTATTGTCGATACATAGAATATCCAGTAGAAGTAGCGTTTTTGCAGGCGGAGGAAACCGAGGATAGCAATCAATGTAATAAGAACGAGGCCGCCAACGGCGATTGCAACAAAACGGCTGCTTTCAAGAATATCAAGGGCAGGAATAGTGTTCCCCAAAATATATTCCTGCCAAATAGGAAGGACAAGAAGCGCGCCTCCAAAAACAATGCAGAAAAAAAGAAAGGCAATATATTGGAGTTTCATGCGGGAGACAAAGGTAGTAACAAGCAGAATCGGAATAAACACCAGGGAGGTGCCAAAGTCAGGCTGCAGAAGAATGAGGCCCATAGGAATAAGCACTATGATGCAGGCAATGATAAAACGGAGCAATTGGTTTTCGTTTTTTCGCGAGCCGTCAAGGTAGCGGGCAAGAAAAACAATAGTAATGATTTTCGCAAATTCCGAGGGCTGAATACCCACCGGGCCAATGCCAAGCCAGGAACGGGCTCCATTTATGGTGCGGCCAAAAAACATAGTATAGACAAGCAGGGCAAGCACTGCAATGTATAAATAGAGGGAGACATTATACAAGCGCCGGTAATTGATAAAGGCAAGAGCCAGAGCAGCGGCAAACCCCATGGATGCCCAGATAATTTGCCGGACATACTCATTAGAAACATTGACCCCTTCAGAATTAATACCCGATGAATAAATAAAAAGAATCCCAAACACCGACAACACCGCCGCCGAAAAGAGCAATGAATAATCAACATCAAGTAAATCTCTTATCTTCACCTTTTACCTCTTCTCACTTCCTACTTCCTCCTTCCTACTTCCTACTTTTTTTAACTACTCCCGTCTGCCTTCTATTGGTTGCAGGTTCTGGAAGCCCAGGCTGCGAATAGATTCTTCGTATGTCTGGTTTGCAAAAATGCCCTGGTAAATAATTGCAGAACAATAAGGCGCCCACCAATCCCAATGGTTTACCGCCTCGACAATAACACTTACAATGACCCTTTCCTCAGGCTTATCGGTCTGGAATGGTGCATAGGATGCCAGCCAGGAATGCCATTGATTGGTAAGGCCGGCTACCTCGCCCGTGCCTGTTTTGCCGGCAATCTGCACAGACTTTATGTTTAATGGATACACCGCTGTTCCGTAGCTTATAACTCCGCGCATATCTTCACGGACCTCGGCGAAAACCGATGGGTCAACAGTACTCTTGTGTAGTATCTGTGGTGTGTTCTCACTAATTACCTCTCCGGTAATTGGGTCGCGGACTTCTTTTAAAAGGTGAGGTTTATACACTGTTCCTGAATTGACTACCATTGCTACCATATCAGCCATTTGAATAGGGGTCACCAGGGTAAAACCCTGTCCGATAGACATATTCATTGTGTCACCACCCAGCCAGTTTTCGTGAAAGCGCCTCTGTTTCCATTGAGGGCTTGGCACAAAACCGGCAACCTCTCCGGGAAGGTCAATATCGGTAAGCGAACCAAAACCGTAATCCCTTGCATACTCAACAATGCGGTCGACCCCTAAATAATCCCGGCCGACAACCCAGTAATAGACATCGCAGGATTGTGCCATTGACTGGTGCAGGTTAAGCCTTCCGTGCCCAATTCGCTGCCAGCAACGCCAGGGGGTTGTTTGCAGGGTGCGATTACCGTATTCAATATAACCCTTGCATTCAATGGCCTGCAGCGGGGGAATTATCTTCTCGTTATAGATGCCGGTAGACATAACAATCTTAAAGGTAGAGGCAGGCGGATAATTCGATTGTATGGCCCTGTTTAAAAGCGGCTTGTTCTCATCGTTTAAAAGGGCTGCATATTCAGTGCCCGAACCGGGGCGGTTAAACAAATTGGGGTCATACCAGGGGTAGGAAACCATGGCAAGTATTTCACCGTTTGGCCGCATCACCACCACGGCCCCGATGCGTGTTCCCAGGGCCTTTTCGGCAAGGGTTTGTATCTTTTGGTCTATGGTAAGCACTAAATTTTTACCGGATTCTGCAGGCTTTCGGGTGGCAACTCCTTCGATAATATTGATACGCCGGCCGCGGGCGTCTACAGTCCTTGTTTCCCAGCCTTCTGTTCCCCTTAAGATTTGGTCATACTGTCTTTCAATGCCTGCTTTACCAACCGTATCGCCGGTTTTGTAGCCTTCGTTATACAGCACGGTAAGTTCATCGCGGGTAATATTGCCGACATAGCCGGTTATGTGCGAAAGGCTGCCTGTGGCAATATAATTGCGTGTTGGTTTTAACTGCCAGGTAACACCGGGAAGCGCATCGGCATTTTCGGCAACAGTGGCAACCGTATCGAATGAAAGGCCGCTTGCCACTTCGAGGTTTTGATACAAACTATACGCAGAGGCCGGCACCGTCCGGTCAATTTGTTCACGGGGAATCGAGAGCAGGGTAGAAAGCCTTTCCAGTATTTCATCAATTTCTTCGGAAGGTATTTCGCCGGGTGTTATACTTACTGCATAGGAATCAGAATTTTGCACAATCGGTTCGCTAAAGGTCCGGTCAAAAATTTCACCGCGCTGTGCGGCAATGGCATTGGTTCGCCTGGTTATATTTTCTGCACGCGCCTGATAAATGCTTCCCCGGACAATCTGCATACCAAAAAGCCGGTAAGCATAGAGGGCAAAAATCAGTATAAAAATAATTTGCAGAATACGAATGCGAAAGTTCAATTTCCCTGTCTCCCCTGAAGCAGCAAGGGTTTAAAAAGTGATAAAAGCAAAAAGAGCAGAGGCGCTAAAATGATATTGAGCCCTAATTCAATCCATAATTGCGGTGCATTAAAATGATACACTGCAACAACTGAACCAAATATAAAGTGTAGAATAAATACAACAAGCACTTTTAGTGCAGTTGCTACAAAGGCCAGCCCCATAGGGAGTAAAAATTTATCCAGAAAGAAAGCGCCCTTTAATCTTCCCGCAAGGCCGCCTATAAGTGTTCGTATAAAAGCATTAAGCCCCAAAGGCGCTGCCGAAAGAAAGTCGAGGAATACGCCCGAGGCAAATCCTGCAACCTCTCCTACCATTGCGCCATTAACATAGGAGCTGTATGCTAAAACAAGCAGTGCAAGGTCCGGCGCAGGAATAGGAATACCAAAAAGCTGAAAGTTAATAAGCACTGTGGATTGCAATACAGTAAAGCCAAAGGCAAAAAGCGTTGTCCATACAATTGATTTAATCACTGCGGACCTCCCCGGCACTTTCAGCCTCGTCGCTTAAGACAAAGACATATTCAAGGCGTGAAAAATCGGTGTAGACATTAAGCTCGACATTCATAGTCATCTCATAATCCTGATAGATAATTTTACTGACCCGCCCAATATTGATACCACGCGGATAGATGCCGCCCCTGCCCCCTTTTATTCCCGAGGTAGCAATAATATCACCTATCTGAATTTCATCACGCGCCCGTTTGTTTATCAGCGTCATTAAAAGAGGATAGGATGATGAGCCCTGACCTTCAACAAGGCCCTCATAGCGCGAGGCTTCAAACCGTGCCGGCACAAAGGAGCTTGCATCGTATATCGGCATAACAAGGCTCTCTACCCAGCCGGCCTGGACAACCTTGCCGACAAGGGCCTGTGCACCATTTTGGTAGGCCACTACCGGCATGTTATACTTAATCCCCTGCCTGCGTCCCTTGTTTATAACCAGCGCCGAATAGAGATTGTCCGGGTCGCGCCCGATAATTTCTGCCGCTATATGCTTGTAGGGAAGCGTCTGGGAAAACCCGAGCTGGTCACGCAGGCGGTTATTCTCCTGCAAAATTTCAGAGGCATTTCTTTCCAATTGTTCATAGCGGGCAACACGGTCTTGCAGCTCTTCGTATTGGCCGCGTAGTTCTGCCAGTTCACTGACACTGGTAACGGTGTTCTTAAAGAAACCGCCTACCTGAGCCACCCCGTTTCGCAGCCCCGAAAAAACTGATAAGCCAAAACCGGAAATTTGAATGAATGAGCCTGAAGATAAAAGGAGGACAAGAAAAGACACAAGGAGCAGGACAAGAAAAACAATTGAGTCCAGATTTATGTGGCGGTTTTCTCTACTTTCTCTTTTCTTTGCCATGGCAGCAAGGCCGCCTATTTATTCAATTTATCGTAAGCATTACGGGTAGCGTCAAAACCCTTTGCATTCTCATAATACTTGCCTGCACCCAGGGCGACACATTCCAGGGGTCTTTCGGCAACAATAACCGGAACGCCTGTTTCCGCAGCTATCAGCTTGGGAAGGCCCTTAAGAAGGGAGCCACCGCCTGTCATTACAATGCCCCGTTCTACAATATCTGCCGCCAGTTCCGGGGGTGTTTCGCCCAGGGTCTTTTTAATCTCGTCTACAATCTGCACGATTGGGTCTTTCAGCGCATCGCGGACTTCGAATGAATCAATTTCAATGCGCTTCGGAAGGCCGGTAATTGAATCGGTGCCTTTAATTTCTACCTTCTCGATATTTTTATCGGGGCTTGCATTGCCAATCTGCATTTTAAGCTGTTCGGCCATCTGCTCGCCAATACGCAGGTTATGGGAAACCTGCACATACTTGATAATTGCCTCGTCAAATTCATCGCCGCCAATCCTGATGGCATTGGTAACAACCATGCCGCCATAGGAGATAACGGAGATTTCTGTTGTTCCCCCGCCAATATCGCAAATCATGTGGCCTGCAGGTTCGTATATAGGGATATCTGCACCGATGGCGGCAAGAAGGCTTTCGTGTTTTACCTCAACATCGCGGGCGCCGGCCTTGTAGGCGCTTTCTTCGACGGCCCGGCCTTCAACCTCGGTTATGCAGGAGGGAACACCGATTACCATACGGGGTTTGATAAAACGGTAGCGAGGCATTACCTTGCCGATAAAAAAACGAATCATCTTTTCGCAGGATTCAAGGTCGGCAATAACACCGTCCCGAAGGGGCCTTATAGTCATGATATTCTCGGGAGTCTTCCAGAGCATTTTCTTGGCGTCAGCCCCAACGGCTACAAGCTTTTTAGTGCCCTTTTCCACCGCGACAACAGAAGGTTCATTTATGACAATTCCTTTACCGGGAATATAGATAAGAGTATTACAGGTCCCTAAATCTATCCCGATAACTGATGCATTCATTCCAAACATAACATTCCCCCGAAATATGAACTAAAAAAATATATTTTTTTAGTTATAGCAAGATTTTGCATATTTGTCAATAGGGGTAAAAGAAATATTTAGGGCAAAATCATTTAACTTTGAAATCATAAAAAACAACCACGAATATTCACGAATCCGCCTATGGCGGACACGAATTTTTAATACAAATCATAGATTATTCGTGTCGGCAGAGCCGATTTGTGTTCATTCGTGGTTGTAAATTTTTAAATGATTTTGCCCTGAAGAAATATTGCAGAATACTAGCGCAGGCCCAGGCGTTCGCGGGCGGTGGGGTGGGTGGGGTCGGTGCGGATGGCTTTTCGCCATTCGGCTCTTGCTTTTACCGTATCGCCCTGGGCATTGTAGATTTCGCCTAATTGGAAGTATGCTTCGGCATTATCACCATTTTCCGCAAGAATGGTCTGGTATTGCAGTTCGGCCCTGGTAGTATCGCCGGATTTTTGCATAAGTTCTGCCAAAAAAAGACGGGCTTCAAGCTTGGTTATATCGTCGCGGCTGGTGTCTATGCAGCGAATCAGATAGGCTTTTGCCGAGGCATATTGTTCCAGGGCGCTATAGGAACGGGCTATTGCCAAAAGCAGTAAATCCGAGGGTGCATTGTCATCGCTTTCATATTGGTTTAACAATTTGGTAAAGGCTGCAACGCTGGAACGGTAATCCCCGGTAGCGGCATAGGCAAGGCCCAGAAATTCATAGAGGTCATCGGCGTTAAGGCCAGCTGTTTCGGCTTTTTCAAAGTATTGTATGGTAAGGTCCTCGTAGCCAATGCCTTTACGGTAGTAGGCCTTGCCAAGGCAGTAATAGATTTGTGCCGTCTCTTTTTCGCGCCCCCAGGGCGGGTTTTGCAGCAGGGCCTTTCGTAAAGACCAAATGGCATCGTCAAAATATTCCTGTTTGCTTGCATTGGTAATCTGTGCCTCGCCCAATTGATAGGCAGCAAAGCCATTAATCACCAGATTATCATAGTTTAAGGGCTCGCCTGTAAGCCTTTCATTGCTCAGTTCGTAGGCATCCCGAAAAAGGCCATCGTTCCAGAGCTTTAAAAGTTCCTCTGTCTCCTGATTCTTCTGCCCCCGCACCGTAAATATAATATAAACCCCAAGAAAAACCAACAAAGCGAGAAAAATAAGAGCAAAAGCCCTAATATATAAAGGATTCCCCGAAGATCGTTTAAATTGTTTCATACCATAACGCGGTAGTTTCCGAAGGAAACTATCTAAGCTAATTCTGGCCCTAAGGCCGGAATTAGCGTTGTGACCCTGGCCTGAATCGAACAGGCGACCATCGGTTTAGAAGACCGATGCTCTATCCACTGAGCTACAGGGCCAATTCCTCTTAAATATATAATAAATTATCATTTTAGTCTAGTGCTTTTTGGGAAATTGTGTTATAATAGCTGTATGGAAAAGCCATTTTATGCTGAGGGCTTGCGTTTTGCCTGCAAGCGCTGTTCATCATGCTGCCGGGGGGAGCCGGGTTTTGTGTTTCTTAAGGATGATGATATTGCAAAGCTCGCCGAAGCGGTGGAATTAAGGCCTGAGCAATTTGTCAAAGTATATTGCCGGAATATCGGCGCTGAAATATCGCTTAAGGAAAGGCGCAACTTTGATTGCATCTTCTGGAAAAACAATGAGAATGGCGGCGGTTGTGAGCTTTATCGGGCGCGGCCCCTGCAATGCAGGACCTTTCCCTTTTGGCAGCAGATACTGACTTCGAAAAAAGCCTGGGATGCCTATTCTCAACACTGCCCGGGAATGAATTCAGGGAAGCTTTATACAATGGAAGAGATTGACACCATTCTGGCACAGAATGAGGCTTAGAGAAACGCTGATTAAATAACCACGAATGACACGAATCGGCTGCACCGACACGAATAATTGGACACAAATATTCGTGTAGCCAAAGGCTATTCGTGTTATTCGTGGTTAAAATTCATAAACGTTTAACGCAGTTCGCTCATTAACTGGAAAGTCATATCATCGGCGTCTGGTAGCCATTCGTGACCAAAATCAGGGTAGAATTTGACCTCTTTTTTCGATTCTATCTTGTTATAGGCGGCAAACTGGCTTGAAGGCGGGCAAATATCGTCCATTATGCCGGTAAACAACAGAACATCAGCCTTTATCCGAGGGGCAAGAAATTGATTATCGATATAGCCAAGGCGTGTCCAAATAGCCTCCTCCCGTTCATGGCGGGGGTCAAACATTCTGAAATAATCTTTCAGTTCCTGATAGGCATTTTTTGCAAGGTCAAGTTCCCAAACCCTTTTGTAATCGCAGAGGAAGGGATACTGGGGAGCGGCCTTTTTGATTTGCGGGCAGAGAGCGGCACAGGCAAGGGTCAGAGCGCCGCCCTGTGAACCGCCAAAGCAGCCAAGCCGGCCCTCATCTACCTCGGGCAGCGCGGAAACAATCTGGACCAATTGGGCCGTATCAAGAAAGATGTGCCTAAAAAGGAGGTTGTCTGGTGTTTCTTCATCAAGGCCGCGGATGATTTGGCCGTGCATAGTGTTCCATTTGACGCCGCCTGAATCTTCTGAAAAGCCGCCCTGTCCGCGGCAGTCAAGGAAGGCGACAGCAAAACCGGCTGCAACATAGGGAAGCAGGTTAATCCAGTTGCCGCTATTCCCGGTATAGCCATGAAACATAAACACCGCAGGGCAGCGTCCCGAAACCTTTTTCGGTTTTGCAAACTTCGCATGAATCCGTGCATTACGGACACCGGTAAAATACAGATCATAGCATTCGGCATAATCAGTTTTAAAAGATGCAGGGATAAATTCAGCCTGTGCATCAAGGCTGTTCATCTCTGCAAGGGCGCGTTCCCAATAAGCATCATGGTCTTGCGGCCGGGGGTTGATGCCCTGCCATTTAAAGAGTTCCGGAATTGGTAAATCAAGTAACATAGTTTTCTCCTATATTAATTTTGCCGCGAATAGCGCGAATGAACGCTAATAGAAGCATATATTCGCGTTCATTCGCGCTATTCGCGGCTAATTTATAGACCATATCTAACATGAATTATAATCTATTTTAATTATATATGAATTGAAGTCTGCTTGTAAAGAGGCCTTTGCCGCACCATAGGTTCTACTGATAAACAGTGAATGTTCACCATCAGTGCCTATCTCAATATCCGCCTCTACTGCAAATGCCGGGTGGGTGTTTCGCAGGCGGCAGAGTTCCAAGAGCTTTTTCACAACCGGTCTTTTTGTTTCACTTGCCACTTCGGCCAGCGTATAGTAGTGGCGGTTAATGTCCCTGCCGTTTTTGGTTTTTTCCAAAAGCTCAATGTCATTGATGCCGGCTAATAGGCCGGTGTAATACACCTGCGGAATACCCGGTGCAAAAAACTGCACAGCCCGTGCCAAGAGATAGGCATCATCATTATTGCCCAGTGCAGAATAGTAGGTGCAGTTAATCTGATACACATCAAGGTTATTGTATTCAGCGCTTGAATACTTTTTCTGCACATTGGCACCCTTTTTATAAAGGCTTTCACGGGTAAAATCAATTTCTTCAGGGGAAAGTAAATCTACTACATCAACCATGCCGATGCCGTCGTGGGTATCAAGGGTGGTCCATTGTTTGCGGGGACATATCTTTAGCCAATTGGCCAGTTTGTCTACCCGGCCTGAATATAGGGCATGCAGAACCAGGGCCGGCAATGCAAAGTCGTAAACCCAGTAGCCTTTTTCCGCAAGCTTCATCTGAATAGAATAATGCTCGTGTATCTCGGGGAGGATTTCAACACCGGCCTTTTTGGCCATTGCTGCAACACTGCCTAAAAGTTCCCAGATTTCAGGCTCGACAAAAAAGCAGGAGGAGCCGGCTTTTTTTACCGCATAGGCAAAGGCATCCAGGCGAATGATGCTTGCACCTTTTGCAGCCAGTTCATTTATTGTGTGTGTAAAAAAACTCTGCACAGCAGGTTTACACAGGTCTAAATCAATCTGTTCTTCACCAAAGGTGCACCATACTTTTCGCTTGCCTTGAGTATCGCCAAAATCTATTTCAACAAAAGGTGCACGGTCTTTTCGTTTATAAATTGCCACTACATCAGACTCTGATGCACCGGATTTTCCCCAGAAGGCATCCCAGTCGATACAGAAATCCTGCACCAATTCAGACTGCCTTGAAATGTGGTTAATCATAAAATCAAACATCAGGGGATAGCTTTTTGCCAATGCTGCAATGTCTTCCCAATTTCCAAAGGCAGGGTCGACAGTCTTGTAGCTAATAGGCGCAAAGCCCCGGTCTGCAGACGAAGGGAAAAAGGGAAGGATATGAACACTCCCCACTGCATCTTTTAAATAAGTATCAATGCAGGTCTTTAATTCTTTTAGATTTTTCCCCAGGCTGTCGGCATAGCTGATAAGCATAATCTTGTTTAACATTGCTTTCTCCCGGTAATTTTTGTTACTGTTCGTATCCTGTCGGAAAGGGCCTTGTCGAGCATGTCCGGGGAAAGGCGCCATTGCCAGTTACCACTTGCTATTGAAGGTGTGTTCATGCGGGCTTCAGCGCCGAGGCCCAGCCAATCCTGCAGGGGGATAATTGCCGTGTCCGAGACACTTCCCATAAGTGCGTTGACAAAAACACTACACAAATCGTCTGTGCCGGATATACCAAAATAGTGCACAGCAAGTTCTACATCGGCAGGGCTTGCATTTTTTGCCCAGGCGGCCGAGGGAATGTTATCGTGGGTGCCGGTATAGGCGATGGTATTTTTCGGATAATTGTAGGGGAAGTAGGCAGAATTACTACTCTCCCGGCTGTCGAAGGCAAATTGTAAGAGCTTCATGCCGGGAAAACCCGATGCATCAAGTAAAGCATGCACCTGCGGTGTTAAATACCCTAAGTCCTCTGCAATAATAGGCGCCTCTTTACCAAATTGAGTATGCACTGCATTGATAAAGGCCATTCCCGGCCCTTCTTCCCAGTGCCCATTCACTGCGCTTGCATCGCCTGCCGGAATAGAAAAGTAACTTTCGAAGCCACGAAAGTGGTCGATACGAAGGACATCAAATAATTGCAGGCTGGTGTCAAGGCGCTTTAACCACCAGTCAAAGTGCTGTTCCTTTAATACATCCCAGCGGTAAAGGGGATTCCCCCACACCTGGCCCTCTGAGGTAAAAGCATCCGGAGGGCAGCCTGCGACGGCTGTGGGCTTTTTTGATGCATCAAGTTGAAATAAATCAGGATGAAAAAACACATCAGCAGAGTCCGGAGAAGGATAAATGGGCATGTCACCAATTATTTTAATGCCCTTGCTCCCGGCATAAGACTTGAGTTTTTGCCATTGGGTAAAAGCAATAAATTGTTCAAACTGAAAGAATTCATCGTGCCCGCTCTTTGCTTTTTGCGACATAAATGCTGTATAGTCGGTTAACCAAAAAGCATGCTCGGTGCAGAATTGCTGGTATAATACTGTCTGTGTAGTATTTGTGACAAAGCGCAGATAAGCACTGCGGAGCAATTTGTTTCTTCTTTGATATAAAAGACCATAATCACATTTACTCTTGCAGTGCACAAATGCTGCACTTTCATCTTTTGCCTCATCTTGTGTAAGAAGATTGTCTTTAACAAGGGCGTCAATATCAATAGAATAAGGACTGATGGCAAAACAAGAGAAGGTTTGGTAAGGGCTGTCTCCCCAGCCGGTCGGCCCAAGCGGCAGTATCTGCCAGTAAGTCTGGCCGGACTGGGCAAGAAAATCAATCCACTTATAGGCGTCTTTACCAAAATTCCCGATTCCATAGGGCGAAGGCAAACTGGAGACTGCCAATAAAATACCTGCTTCCCGTGTCCCTTTCATAGATTCTCTGTGCTTACTGCTTTACAGCCCCTGCCGTTACGCCTTTTACAATATACCTTTGCAGGAATAAAAAGATAATGATAATTGGTATAATCGTTACCAAAACGGCGGGGAAAATAAGTTCCCAGGGGTTGCCGTATTGGCCGGATGTCAATTTCGCAAAATACAATTCCAGTGTCAGCGTGCGGTTGGCTCCGTTCCCGATAACCAGGAAGGGCAGAAGGTAATCGTTCCAGATCCACATAGCATTGAGTATGATGACTGTTGAGGTTGTGCCTTTTAAAAGAGGCAGGACCACATTGAATACTACCTGAAAAACCCCTGCCCCATCAAGCACGGCCGCTTCTTCAAGGGAAGCAGGCACGCTTTTTACAAAACCGTGATAGAGGAAAACCGATAGCGACAAACCGAAGCCGCCATACATAATAATTAAGCCGGGAATATTTTTTAAATACATGCTGTCAAAAAAACTTAAGAGCGGATACATTACTGCCTGAAAAGGAATCAGCATGGCAGCGGTGAATGCATAGAACAGTATCTTCATGTAGATAGTTTTTGCACGAACCATTATCCAGCCTGCAAGGGAAGATGCCAACACAATTAAGGCAACACTGGTGATGCTTATCAAAGCCGTTATAAAAAAGGATTTTATAAAATGAATTGCAACAACAGCTTTTGCAAGATAATCAAAATTCCAGGGGTTGGGGAATGCAATAGGGTTTGCGACAATGGCGCTATGCGGTTTAAATGAATTGAGTAGTAAAATAAACAGGGGAAAAAGAGTATACAGTGCAATAATACTAAGCACAGCATACATAACTACATTAAAAACTATTTTTCGCAGAGGAGCAGTGTTCTTTTTCATGCTTCAACCTCCCTGCTCTTTGTAAAGCGCACCTGTAAGAGTGACACAACTGCTACCATAATAAAGAATACCACCGCCTGTGCCTGTGCAAAGCCATAATCCGGCGGGGCGCTATCCCGTATCGTTCGCAGAATCTGCAGGGCAAGAAGCCTTGTTGAAAAGTCTCCATCGGTAAGGGCCACATTCTGGTCGAGCAATTTAAAACAGTTGCCCAATAATAAAAATAACACTATAGTAAACGAGGGCATCAGCATTGGCAGGGTGATATGCCTGAAACGCTGCACAGCATTCGCCCCGTCAATCTCTGCCGACTCGTATAAATCTTTCGGTATAGTAATTAATCCGTTGACATAAATCAGCATCATATACCCGGCCCACTGCCAGGAGGTGAGCATCATCAGTGCAAAAATCGCTTTAATATTATTCTGTGTCATATAGGTCAGCGCCGGAATAGGAATAAGCCCTTCGGGGCCGAAAAGATTGCTGGAAAAAATAATCTCAAAAATAAATTTCCAGATATAACCGAGTGCCAAACCGCCAAGCAGGTTTGGCATAAAAAACATCGTTCTGAAAAGCCCGGACATTTTGCTTATAGAAGTAGTAAGCATTGCAAGGGCTAAACCGACGATAGCTATGAAAACAACTGCCAGCACAGTAAACCTGATTGTATACCAAAATGCTTCAAAGAAGCGGGTGCTGGCAAACACTTTTTTATAATTGGTAAGGCCATTAAAGGCATGCCACATATCGCCGCCTACAAAATAGGCGCCGCGCCAGGCGGTAAAGGAGTAGAGTATTCCCATAACAAAGGGGACAAAAATAACCAGAACAAAGAGAATTACTGCCGGTAAAGACAGATAATAACTAATCTTTTTGTAAAACTTTTCCATAATACACTACTCCTCTACACACTAGTTTACTGATTTTTCATCTGTTTCCACATCTGGATACCATAGTCTGCAATATCTGAATAATCCTGTTCTGTCCAGGTTGCTTTTGTCAGATAGCTTTCCATGATTTTAAGGCCAAATGTATCGCCTGACCAGCTGACCGGGGCGCCTGCATAGGCATTGGTAATGGTTGCACCCTTTGCCATGTAGGAAATAATTGAATCGCCCAGGCTGTTACCGAGTTTTGTTGCCGCAGGGTCTGCATTGTAAGGAATGAATGCCATATCCTTTGTAACAAACTTCTGTCCCTCGGGGTCTGTGTTGAGCCACACAAGGAATTTCTCTGCTTCCTGCTGCACCTTTACATCAACCTTCTTGTTAATCAGGTAGTAGTTGGGAACAAAGACCGGAATCGAAGTAATCAATTTCTCGACAGTCAGGCCGGGAACCTTGATATCGCTCTGCTGGAAGGGCATCTTTATGGGCACAAAGGTCAGCGTGGGGCAAATTGCCGCATTGGCTTTTTCGATATTGGTGTAGACCCAGTTACCCTGCTTGATAAACAGAGTTTCGCTGTTTGCAAAATTATTTACGCAGGCATCGTAGCCGTTTGTTGTCGAATTGATAAACTCAGGCCCGCGCGGGGAGATTGAATGGCTGGACATAAGGTCGAGGCACTTTGCATAGGCAATAAAGGCACCCTTCATGCTGTCAACCTGTGCGTCTGTTGCCGCAACGGCTGCCGCCACATTGGGGAATACCGCATCGCAGGCAATATTCACCAGGTGGTCGCCGTAGGTCCACTTTTCGGAACCGGCCATGGAGAACACTGCTTTCAGGCTTGCCGCCTTGCCTGTTTTGGAAGAGGCCAGGGCAAAGGATTTTCCGGCAAGGGTAACATTTCCTGCCGTGCCGTTTTTGATATAGGCGTCGACTGCTTCAACAAAGGCTTTAAAGTCGTCCCAGCCGCAGGCGGTTAAACCGGCAAGAACGCCGTCCACATTGCCTGCACCAAAAAGCGCCGCAATCATTTCTTTGTCGACGATGTAGCCATAGCCCTCGACATTGAAAGGAATACCATAGTTGGTATTTCCATCTGTGGTAAGCCAGAGATTTTTGTCGACATTGTCGGCAAGTGTCTTGAATGTCGGGTCAAGATTTGTTGCAGTGGCAAAATCGGTAGCAAAATCGCCTTCGACCCATTCTTTCAGAGCTTGCGGGTTCATAACGCAGAAGATTGCCGGCGGATTTCGCGATGTCATATCCGCCCGGAGGGCGTCATCTGAATTGGTGCCGCTTCCCAGCGAGAACAGTTTGATTTTCAGGCCGGTCTTGGTCTGATAGGCATTTACCGCTGCCTGCATAGCATCAGCATTCTCGCCCTTTGTATTGAAGATAAAGAAGTCGTAATCGGCTGTTGAACCGACTGCCGCTGCCGGCGCCGCTTCTTTTTTCTGGCAGCCTGTGAAAACAAGCGCCATTCCTGCAAGCAAAATCAGGGCACTAAGCCCGATTGCTAAAACTTTTGAAATCTTTTTCATATAGATTTCCTCCTGTCTAATAATATCATATCCTCCAGCTTTTGTCAATATTCTTTTGATACACTGACAGGGCAAAATCATTTAACTTTGAAATCATAAAAAACAACCACGAATATACACGAATCGGCTTCGCCGACACGAATAATCTATGTTAAGTAAGCAAAAATTCGTGTGGCCGAAGGCCAT
>JAISIL010000133.1 GCA_031262035.1 Spirochaetaceae bacterium
TACAGCCTTTTTGAAAAACGCCGTTTTATTGACCTCTTGCATAACTTTATTGTTTTTGATAAAGGGCAAAAGAAACTTTGTCGCCATAATCAATTCTTTGGCGTCAAGAAGGCTCAGGTCAAACTTACCAAAGGACAGGGCGGAATTATCTGGCACACCCAGGGCAGCGGGAAAACGCTTACAATGGTCTGGCTCTCCAAGTGGATACTCGAAAATAACCCCGACGCCCGTGTGCTGATCGTTACCGACCGCGATGAACTTGATGACCAAATGGAAAAAGTCTACAAGGGAGTGAATCAAACTATTCACCGAACCACATCATGCGCCGACCTTATCGACAAACTCAACACCAGCGACAACCGTCTTATATGCAGCCTCATTCACAAATTCGGACGCAGGGGCGGAGAAGTATCTGATCTTGATTACGAGAAATATATCCAGCAACTTAAAGAATCTCTACCAAAAAACTTTTCCGCAAAAGGCGATTTTGTAGTGTTCGTTGACGAATGCCATCGCACCCAGAGCGGTAAATTGCATAAAGCAATGCAGACAATACTTCCAAAGGCCATATTTATAGGTTTTACCGGAACGCCACTTTTGCTGAAAGACAAGAAGACAAGTATTGAGGTTTTCAAGCCTGGTTATATTCATACCTACAAATACGATGAAGCCGTTAAAGACGGCGTGGTCCTTGACCTTCGCTATGAAGCCAGGGATATTGAACAGACGATTACTGCCCAGAATAAAATTGATGAATACTTTGAACGCAAAACGCAACCACTGAATGATGTTGCTAAGGCTAAACTCAAGTCCAAATGGGGTAATATGCAAAAGGTGTATAGTTCCCGGAAGCGGCTTGAAGTAATTGCCGAGGACATTATCAGCGATTTTGACATCAAAGGCCATCTGGCAGACGGTAACGGAAACGCGATGCTTGTAGCCGATTCCATTTATTCCGCCTGTAAGTATTATGAAGTATTTCAAAACCTTGGATTCAGAAAATGTGCGATAATCACTTCATTTACTCCGGGTGATGACAAACTAAGCGGCGAAACAGAAGATACCGAAGGTTTTGAAAAATACGAAGTCTATACCAAAATGTTGAACGGCATGGCTGTTGATGATTTTGAAACAGAAATGAAACGCCGGTTCGTGGAAGAACCCGCAAACATGAAGCTGCTCATTGTAGTTGATAAACTTTTGACCGGCTTTGATGCTCCACCATGCACCTATCTTTACATTGACAAGTCCATGCAAGACCACGGCCTCTTTCAGGCAATCTGCCGTGTGAACCGACTTGACGGTGAAGAAAAAGACTTTGGCTATATTGTCGATTATAAACAGTTGTTTGGCCCATTGGCGGAAACACTAAAAAAATATACAACAGGCGCTTTTGAAGGCTATGCTCCTGAAGATGTTGACGGCTTGATGAAGAACCGCCTTGATGATGCGAAAAAATATCTTGATAGCACTCTGGAAGAACTTGATGATTTGTGCGAAGGCGTTGCCATGCCACGCAAACAAATTGACTACTACCATTATTTTTGTGGAGAAAATGGTGTTGGTGGAGAAGATGACGAATCGTGTTCACGCATCAGGGAAAAACTCTACAAGCTGGTGAACCGTCTTATCCGTGCATGGACTGCAATCAAGGGTGAGATGACCGAAGCAGGATATACTATACAGGAGCAAGCCGAAATAGAAGAAAAAGTTGTTTTCTATAGCCAGTTGAAAACAGAAATAGGTAGAGCGTCCGGCGACTTCATTGACCTTAAAGCATACGAGACCGATATGCGCCGTTTAATTGACACCTACATCAAGGCAGATGACAGCAGAAAAATCGGTGGCTTTGATGATTATACTTTACTTGATTTTGTTATTGCCCAGGGTGAAGAATTTGGCGGTAAAAGTAAAGAAGCAGCAGCAGAAGCCATTGAGAACAATATCCGCAAGAAAGTTGTAGAGAAAATACAAATCAACCCCAAGTATTACGCAAAAATGTCAGAAATCCTTGATGAACTCATCAAAGCACGACATGAAAGCGCTATCAGTTATGAAGAACTACTTAAACACTATGTTGACCTTGTAAAGAAAACAGAAACACCTGAAAACAATCCTCGTTATCCAGAAAGCATCCGACATAGCGGAGCATTGCGAACATTCTATGATAACTGCGGTGAAGACGAGGAATTAGCCATAGCCATTGATAAAGCAGTCCGGGAAAATATACAGGCTAATTTTAGATACAACGATTTTAGGGTCAAGAAAATCAAGAGAGCCCTGTTTGATATTCTCAAATCGCAAGACGAAGTTGAACGGATCTACAAACTGGTAGAACAACAAAAAGAGTATTGACGATGGAGGAACAGGTTTTGCTTGAGATAGCTGGCATCTCGATTGATGTCTGTAAGAAAAATATCAAGAATATGCACCTCTATGTAAAACCGCCTGACGGTAAAGTTTCTGTTTCTGCCCCATTAACGATGAGCAATACTGCAATAGAACGATTTGTCCGAACAAAGACTGCTTGGATAAAAAAGCAAGTTGCAAAGTTCAATGAACAGCCAAGAGAAACAGAACGGGCTTTTGTTTCTGGCGAGACGCTATATGTCTGGGGCAAACAATATTTTCTGCAAACAGAATATGGCAATAAAAACACACTCGTGTTGTCTGGAGATAAAGCGATATTCACAGTTCGAAAGGCTAGTACGCCAGCCCAAAGAGAACACTTTGTCAGGGAGTGGTACAGAGAACTATTGAAAGCCGATATTGCCAAATTACTCCCAAAGTGGGAAGAAATCACAGGTCTTCATGTCTCTGCCTGGCAAACCAAGTATATGACAAGCCGATGGGGCACTTGCAATACGGCTACTAATAAAATATGGCTTAATGTCCAACTTGCCAAGAAAACACCCGAATGCCTGGAATATGTTATTTTGCATGAATTAGTGCATACGGTTATTAAGAAGCATGATAAACGGTTTATAGCATTGATGGACCAGTATATGCCTGCATGGAGAGGGATTAGAGATGCGCTTAATGGGCAGAAGTTGGATTATATGGAGAAAGAAAGAAGCAGATGAAAAAAAGTAAAATCAAATAAGGAGATAAATTAATTTACCTACCGTGTGATTTTTTCAAAAATACTCTTATTCAGATAGTATATTATATCGAGGAATATGCAGATGGTTCTGGTAGATTTTATTTGACTACTGATAAATCAAAAGTGGATACTTTTAATCAACATAATTATAGATTAGGCTCCGATTCATAATCATCATATATGATGATTATGAAAGATTAAGAAGGTTTAGTGCATCACTTGAGAAACGATATAATTCGATTTTCAAGTACTTAATTAAGTATGAAAATTCTTATAACAAGGCGACTAAGTTTGTGAAGTTCCGTAAGGATATTAGAGAGCTATTTGTAATGCTCGGCTTTAACTCTAAACTTTTTGAGCGAATTATCGACTTTCCTTATTTCTATCATCTACGCTTTCGTTTTAATATTTCATGGAAATATTGTTTTGGCACCATCAAAAGATTGCTGTTTGTATTTGTTTTTATGAAAGATATTATTGGAGATATTTATAATAGCTATTACAAATATCGTGAGGCAATAAACGATTACAATAAAAACGAAATAGAAAGTAAATCACTTATTACTCGTGTCGAATTAACTCAAGCACAAATAGAACAGACCAAAGTTGATGCCAGAACAAAAGTAGAAAAAGCACGGGAAAATTATACAAGAAGCAACAACTCTTTCTTTACGCTTATTTTAGCAATAGTGGCAATTTTAGTGACATCATATTTTTATACAGTAAATATCAACAACAAGGAAGAAAATATATCAGAACTTAAGAACACAAATCAAACCTTGGTTAATCAGAACAATGAATTGCAGAAGCAAATTGATGATTTAAAATCAAGTCTAATGCAGGCAAAATCTGATGCAGAAACTCTGGAACAAGATAGTATCAATGAGAGCATAGCTGAAGCAATTGGAAAATTAACGAACATACTTGAAGGTATGAGCAAATGAAACAGCCTAAATCGGATAAAGCCCTAATCGGTAAAATCGCTATAGTCGCATCGCCTCTCATTCCATCAGGCACCGTAGAAGCAGATGGCGAAATATACGATGCCATTTCACAGGAATCAAACATTGAATCAGGCCGTGGCGTCCGGGCAGTCGGGATTAAGGGGAGTTGGTTATTGGTTCATTTGGTATAAAAGGAAGAATGTTATGGAAGATGAAAATTTAATATGTGGTGAATGTATTGGAGAAGATTACCTTAAAACATACATAAAACGAAATGGCGAAAGAGAAATATGTAGCTATTGTGGACGTATGAAAAAAGTTCTTAATCTAGATGATTTACTAGAAGTTATTAGAGATGGATTAGAATATATTTATGATGATCCAGCTAATGGTTTAGCATGGGAGGATGGTGAATATGTTGAAGGTACAAGTCCAATTTTAGATTCTGATGAATTGCTACCAGATATTTTTACCGAAGCAAGTGATAAAGTCTTAGAAAACCTTAATAGTTATTTTAATGACAAGCAATGGTGTAAACGAGATTTTTATGGATTAGATGAGGCAGAAGAAAGTTTCTATACATGGGAAAGATTTAAAAATATTATTAAATACAAATCAAGATTTTTTTTCACAAATAAAACATATAAATCTACTGACGATTTTACAAAATATAAACAACCTTATAAAATATTAGAGCGTATATATAAAACAATATCATCATTAAAATTATATTCGAACCTAACAAAAGGGACGTTAATTTATAGAGCGAGGAAGGGTTCCCATTTATCAAAAGAAGAGTTGTCATCTCCAGGACCATATAATTGTAAATATTCAAACAGATTTTCACCAGCAGGTATATCTATGTTTTATGCTTCTGATAACGCAAACACATGTTTGAACGAATTATCATTAACAAATAATTGTTCGATTGGTACATGGGAAGTTCAAAACGATTTGGAAATATATGATTTTACACATAAATTTCAATTTTTTAATAATAGATATTCTTATAATCATTTCCCCAGTATTTTCGATGAAACTCGCAGGCAATACTATCATGATTATAAATTCCTACTTGAGATACTTACAGATATGAGTAAGAAAATAATAAAAAATGATGAAGAAAACATTGAGTATGTGCCAACCCAGATAGTAACTGAATATTTGCATATCAGAAATCCAAAAAGATACGGATTGGGTTATTATAGTGCTATCAATGGACAAAGGAATTATTGTCTATTTTTTGATAAAAAGGAATGTTTAAATGAAAAGCATATAAAATTCATTGATTCCTGTTATATCAAATGAGGAGATAAAGCAATGAAATCATACACAAAAGAATTATGGTTCTGGACAAAACAGGAGCGGGAGTTCGTGAACACTATAATTACCCTATCTTTTCCCGGGGGAGCCACTTACGCATGATGGTGTTTAGTTGGTTAAAATCTATTGGTTTGGACACATAGTCATTAAAGCCTTTGGAAAGGAGGGATTCTCTGGTGCCTTCTATGGCATTTGCAGTAAGGGCGATAATGGGAATATCCGAAAAGCCCAATGCTCGCAGTTCCTCTGTTGCTTCTATGCCGTCATTTTCGGGCATCATCTGGTCCATAAAGAAAATGTCATATTGTTCCGCCTTTTCTTTCAGGCTGTTTGCCTTAACCTTTTCTATCGCCTCATCTGCACTGGTGGCACTCTCTGTCTGCACATCAAAGATATGTATCATTCCTTCTGCAACTTTCAGGTTTGTTGGCACATCATCTACAATCAGGACATGAGCCTCCGGAGCGCTAATATGGGTATTTAGAAGTTCATCGTGGTTGTCTACCGTTCTTGTTATCTTGCCGTTTGTAACAAGGCCGATTGGGTTTTTATCGATAACTTCCTGCACAATGTTCACCGTGAATGTGCTTCCTTTGCCATAGACGCTTTCTGCCTCGATGCCTCCGCCCATAGCCTTTGCAAAAGAAGATGCAATCACCAGCCCCAAACCGGTGCCGGTAATGTTTTTATTGTTTTCCATGTCAAGGCGGGTAAAATCCTTGAAGAGCATAGCCTTATCTTCTTCCCGAATCCCAATGCCGGTATCCCTGGTAACAAAATGCAGTGTTATTTTATTCTCAGTCTCATTTAACTGACCACCGACCTCCAGACGCACACTGCCTTTTTCTGTATATTTTACCGCATTGCCCAGAACATTGGTCAGTATCTGCATTATCTTATTTGCGTCGCCCTTTAGTTTTGATGGCAGCTTTGAATCGGTATCAACAATAAAATCGAGCGACTTTTCATCTGCCCTGTTATTGATAATATCTATTGTGTTATTCAACATCGAGGCCAGATCATAAACCTCATTCACTATCTGTAATTTACCCGACTCAATCTTTGAGAAATCAAGAATATCATTTACTATATTCAAAAGATTATTCCCTTCGCTCTGTATGGTAAGAGCGTCTTCGTAAAAATCCTTCGGGGGATTCCGTCTGATTGCCAGTTTAATCATTCCAAGAATTGCATTCAGCGGCGTGCGTATATCATGACTCATTCGAGCAAGGAAATCACTTTTTGCACGGGAAGCTTCTATGGCAATTTGCGATTGTTCTTCGGCAATTTTTGTCTGTCTTTCCAGTTCCGCTGTCCGCTTTCTCACCGAAGTTTCCAGATTGCCCACTGAATTGACATAATCTTTTATAAGAATGATACCTCCCGCTCCGATAAACACCGTAAGACTGATAAACGAAATAGGCAGGCCAATATTGTTCAATGTCCGGTGAACAGATATATATATATAAGAGCCAAATTCAAAAAGAGTGGGAAGCAACAAATTCCCCATAGTTGTTGTTTTAATAGTTTGCCAAAAACCATTTTTTCTGCTGAATTTAATCAGTGCATACAGAATATCAACAAGGAGAATATATATCCCGCAGGCAAAACCGCCGTAGTAACAGAGGGTCAGCACGGGCCCCAGATAGCGAAAGTCGATAGTTGCCGTAACAATAGAAAGGACAAGGCTGAAACCAAGAACAATCTTTACCGGTAAATGCACTTTATGCCAGTTTACCTGGTCAAAGAAGGCCGCCATAAAGACCAGCATAAAAAGAAAGGTCATATATTCAATGCGGGTGCTTATCGAAGTATTGCCTATAAAAGATGTTGTTCCGGTGAATTGCATCGCATAAGATATACTTGCGCAAATAGCCATAAGGCCATAGTAAAGATTGAAGATATCCTTTCGCCGCGCAACAAAAGCAGCAAGATAGAACACCCCAATCATCAGGAAAAACCCCAGGATAACATATTGCACAGCCTTATTATTCCAGTTTTCTACTATAAAATAATCTTCTATGCACATACCGCTAACAAAATCCAGGCCGGTAAAGATGCTGTTGTTATGGCCAATAACCCTAAAGGTCATCAGATTAAGACCCTGCTTAAAAAATGAAGGGGAAACAGGGAGCTCAATATTTACCAAAGATTTATGTTTAAGAATGCCACCTTTGGAATCAAGGTGAACATACGACCGAATCAGATTTCCATTGAGATACACTGCCCAGTTATCGCCCATCCGGGGAATATACAAACAGGGGCTTTCACCTGCAGATTTTACAATAAGATTCCATTTCGCTTCGCTCAGGCTAAAGGGAAAACAATAGGTATACTCGCCAATATCCGTATTGTTTTTAAGGCTTGGGTCAAAGTCATAAAAGCGAAAGTGATTTTTCCCTTTTAAATCATACTTTTGCCAATTTGTGTCATTACCAAGCGCTTCACCCTTAATATCTGCACCGGTCCAGCCTTTTTGGACATAAACGTCATTTTCGGTAAGATTGATATAAAGAGCGCTTCGCTCCCGGTTTTCGCCGCATGAAGAAAGCAGAAAGCAATAAAAAAACAAGAAGATGCCCAACAATGACATCCAAAGCCCAGACTTTTTCAAGATAAACCCCTTTTTGAAACAAGTTTCTTCTTTTTATTATAGTAAATTTTTTCTAAAAAGTCAATGATATAGACAAAATTAAATAAATTTGTTATACTAAAACAATGACAAAAAAATTCCTCTGTGCGCTTTTCTTTTTTCTTGTTTTATCTCTTGTTTATGCTGAAGATAGCACTGTCGAATCGATAATTCTTAAGCTAAGCCACTCTGATGACAAAAGTTTACAGTTTCAGGCTCTCACATACATTGAAGAAGCGCTAAAAAACGGGAATAAGAGCGATACCCTGCTTGTAAGCCTTGAAAACCTGGGAACAAAGCCTACACCCCAGGTGCGCTGGACTGTAGCCCGCTACCTAGGCCGCCTTGAAAACCCCCGGGTAAAAGAGACTCTTCAAAGGCTCCTTGTAAAAGAACAAAATGCCCAGGTCCGCAAAGAACTCCAGCAATCGCTTGCAAAAGGGGATTGACAGTATTTTAAAAATATGATACAATGGAAGCATGTTGATACCTATTATTATAATTGTTTTTCTAATTGTTGCAGTCGGTATGGTAGTTGTTTTTGTTGTCAAACAAAAGAAGTCCGATGGGAACGGGGAAGGTTCCAATGGGAAAAAAGTTAAAGCAAAAAAGGCAAAAAGAGGAAAAGCGC
>JAISIL010000059.1 GCA_031262035.1 Spirochaetaceae bacterium
ATAGGAGTTAGACAATGGCAGTAAAGCAGAGTTCCGCTGAAAAACGGCATCGCCAGAGCGAAGACAGGCGAATTAGAAACAAGGCAGTAAAGAGCGCAGTCCGCAGCAGTGCAAAGAAATTTGTTCTGCTTGCTCAAAAAAAGGATTTTGAGGCGGCAGAAAGTGCTCTGAAAGATATGGTGAAAAAGCTCGATACGGCAGCCGGAAAGGGAATTATCAAGAAGAATGCAGCGGCACGGAAAAAATCGAGAATGCAGAAGCTCTATAATACATTGAAAGCAGCCGCCTAGTATTACCAAAGTTCTGCAAAAGGGGGTTTTATGGCTGGCATACAGGCCGGTAAAGTCACAAAAGCTGAGCTGGTAGACTCAATTTATGAAAGAATCGGTATGGAACGCTATGAAATCAAGCGTGTTGCCGAGCTTTTTTGTGATGAAATTAAATCCGCCCTGATTCATGGTAAAACAATAGAGCTCCGTGGCTTTGGCACATTTGAAATACGGCTTCGAAAAGGCCGTCATGGGGCACGTAACCCAAAGACAGGTGAAAAAGTCGATGTGCCAATGCACGGTGTGGCGGCATTTAAAGCAGGTAAGGAGATAAAAGAAGCGCTTTGGAACTACAAAGGGGAGGAATAAAAAGGGGAGGGAAGGCCGCAGGCGGCATTCTGATTGATATTGGCCTTTTGGTTCTTGGTTGTTTTCTTTTTGCAGGCTCATTTCCCAACCCGCTGGTAATAAATGGCATTCCCATTCTTGCATGGTTTGCCTTTATCCCCATTTTTCTTCTATTAATGCGTATTCCCCTGTGGGCTTCACCCATATATGGCGGGGTTTACGGCTATCTTTCCTTTACCCTGTTCAATTACTGGCTTGGCGCTTTTCACCCTTTGGCAGGCATCATTGTCGGGCTTATTTACTTTGTCTGGAACCTGATAAGCTTTTTTGCAATGTCTCTTGCCCTAAAATTCTTCCCCAAAAAAGGCTATCTGATACTTCCTTTTATATGGCTTGCATACGAATACCTTCGTATCCAGGGCTTCTTGGGTTACCCCTATGGGATAATCGGCTATTCCCAGTGGGAATTCCTGCCCCTGATACAGGTAGCCTCGGTTTTTGGCGTATGGGCCGTGTCACTGTTGGTGGTTTTCCCACAGGCTGTGATTGCTCACTTAATTAAAGCTCACGCGGAGGCGCGGAGGAATGGAAACGATTGGTATCAAAACCCCCGCGTTCCCCGCGGCCCCGCGTGAGATAATAATTTGGGCGGTTTTATTTGTCGTAAGCCTTGTTTACGGCCTCATATCAATCAATCATTACAATAAACTGCAAACCGATGCCCCGGATACCGCGAAAATCGCTCTTGTTCAACCAAATCTTGACCCCTGGCGGGGCGGTTTACCGGCTTACAAGGCCAATTATGCGGCACTCAAGCGGCTATCGGATGAGGCAATCGCTTCGTCTGAAGCTGCAAACGAAAATGCCGGGCTTGATCTTGTGGTGTGGCCCGAAACGGCTTTTGTTCCCCGAATTTATTGGCATACCCACTACCGTGACGACCCGCCTTCGTATGCCTTGGTAAAGGAACTGCTTGACTATCTTGCAAGCCAGGATGTGCCCTTTTTGCTGGGAAACGATGACGCACGCCGTGAGGTGCAGCCCAATGGACAATACGAAAGAGTCGATTATAATGCGGCTCTTTTGTTCGAAAAAGGGGAAGAAAAAGGGATTTACCGGAAAATGCGGCTCGTTCCTTTTACCGAACACTTCCCTTACAAGGATATTTTGCCCGGAGTTTATCAAATCTTGCTGGATGCTGACACTCACATGTGGAAAGCCGGGGTGGACCCCACGGTTTTTAAGGTAGATAAGTTCAATTTTTCAACACCTATCTGTTTTGAAGATTGTTTTGGCTATATTTCACGGGAATTTGTGCAAAACGGCGCCGATATTCTGGTAAATATTACCAATGACGCCTGGTCGCAAAGCCTTTCGGCGCAAATGCAGCATGCAACAATGGCCGCCTTTCGTGCGGTGGAAAACCGGAAGCCCATTGTGCGTTCAACGGCCTCGGGGCAAACCTGTGCATTCAGCCCGACGGGAAAGTTGCTGGCCATGGCAGAACCTTTTTGCGAGACCTTTTTGCTGGTAGACCTTCCTATTTTGCGAGGGGAAGGGAGCCTTTACACAGAGGCAGGGGATATTTTGGGCCTCCTTGCCGCAATTTTTTCTTTGGGTATCTTGCTTTTTGGCGGAATATCTTGTATAATAAAAAAGAGGATGAAAAAATGAAAAAGATATTAGTTGTCGACGATGAGCCTATTAACGTAGACTTTTTTGAATTAATGCTTTCAAAACTTGGCTTTGAAGTTTCTTCTGCAGTCGATGGCGAAGATGCTCTGGACAAGATTAAGGCGAGCAAGCCGGATCTTATTCTGTTGGATATTATAATGCCCAAGATGGACGGCTGGCAGCTTACCAAAATTCTTAAAAAAGATGATAAATTCAAGTCGATTCCTATTATAATGCTCACCGGGATGTCGGAAATTCGCGACAAGGTAGAAGGTTTTGAGCTGGGAATTGATGATTATATCACAAAGCCCTTCAATTTTTCGGAGGTTTTGGCGCGCGTCCGGGCGGTTTTGCGAAATCATGAGCTTTTTTCGCAGATAGAGGCTCGTGCCAAGCGGCTTACTCTTGCAGAAAAAATTATTTCTGAGCTTCAAAATACAAATTCAGTAAAGATAAGCAAGGACACAAAAGAAGATATCAAGCGTTTAGAGGCGATGAAGAAAAATGAGATTGAACTTCCTGCTCTGGAGAAATCTATCAAGAATAATTTAAAGGAATAAGAGATGGCGGAAAGCAAAAAGGATGAGAATGTAGTTGTAATCGATAGCAGCGCTGAATTTGAGGGTTCTCTGAAGTTCAAGCAGACGCTTTGTATTCAGGGGAAGTTTAGCGGAACGATAGACGCCGAAGGCTCGTTGATTGTCGACCAGGGCGCTGTTGTAGAAGCGGACACCATTTCTGTTGAAAGCCTTTATGTCTATGGAACAGTTGCCGGTGAAATTCATGCACTTGACCAGGTTGATATGCATGCAGGCGCTGAGGTAAAGGGAGATATCTCTGCGGCGCGGCTTCGAATTGCCGATGGCGTTCTGTATGAAGGAAATTGCAATATGACTGCCGTTAATGAAGAAATCGAGATTTTCTCGAGGCCAATAGAAGAAATTAAGGCAGAGTTGCATTGATGGGCCAGGTTTTTGTCTTTGTTAACCAAAAAGGCGGGGTAGGAAAGACTACTTCTGCCATAAATATCGGTGCATATCTTGCTGAAGCCGGTAAAAAGACCCTTTTAATCGATTTTGATTCCCAGGCAAACCTTTCGAGCGGCATTGGGGCGATTGCTGTAGGAAAAAAAACAAGCCGTGGCGGCATTTACGAGCTTATTTCCGGTAAAATGAGGGTCCAGGAGGTCTTGCAGCAGTCCAGTATGCCCGGCCTTTGGATAATTCCGGCGAGTATCGACCTTTCAGGCGCTGCAGTTGAGTTAATTGATGAAGAAGAAAGGAATTTTTTTCTTCGAAATGCCATAGATTCCTTAAAAAATGACTTTGAGTATGTGTTAATTGATTGCCCGCCTTCGCTTGGCCTTTTAACGGTAAACGGCTTGGCTGCTGCCGATGCAGTGCTTATTCCCCTGCAGTGTGAGTATTTTGCCATGGAAGGCCTTTCGCTCTTGCTGCAAACCGTGCGGCGTATTCAAAAGGGCATTAACCCTGCGCTGAAAATCGGGGGGCTTTTTTTTACGATGTATGACCAGCGAACCCGTCTTGCACAGGAAGTTGTTCGAAGCGTCACCTCCTATTTTCATGATCGTGTGTTTTCTACTATTATACCACGGAATGTGCGGCTTTCCGAGGCGCCTTCGCATGGGCTTTCTATCAATAAATATGATCCAAATTGTAGTGGGGCAAAGGCCTACAAGAGTCTTGCCGCCGAAATAATTGAGCGTTCCAAGGCGCTGAGAGAAGAGTCTTTAAAGGAGGCGGCCCATGGCAATGTTTAAATCGCGGCTGGGAAAGGGGCTTGATGCTCTTCTGCCGGAAGATGATGCTGATGAGGCGCTCCCCCAGGCGATACTGGGCGCTTCTGAAATAGAAAAGAAGATTCCCCTTGAAAGAATACATGCCAACCCTAACCAGCCACGAAAAAACTTTGATGAAACTGCACTGAACGAGCTTGCCTCTTCGATAAAAATGCACGGCTTGATTCAACCGGTTATTCTGGAAGAAGATAGTGAAGGCGGCTATACCATTATTGCCGGTGAAAGGCGGACACGGGCTGCCCGCATTGCAGGGCTCACCGAGATACCGGCCTTGATACGGGTGTATAACGAAAAGCAGAAGATGATGGTCACCCTTATTGAAAATATTCAGCGGGAAAACCTTAACCCTATAGAAGAAGCCCTTGCCTACCAGGAATTGATTGATGAAGGGGGATTAAGCCAGGAGGAGGCGGCAGAACAAGTTGGTAAGAACAGGGCAACTGTGGCAAATACCCTTCGTTTGCTGAAACTTCCCAAGGAGATACGGGATAGCCTTTCCCTGGGAAAAATAAGCCCCGGACACGGCAGAGCGATTCTGTCCCTGGAAGATGAGGCAAAACAGAAGATTCTTTTTGATGAGATTATTGTCAAAGGCCTTTCGGTGCGGGCTGCGGAAACAAGAGCGGTAGAGTTAAGTAGCAAGGAGCAAGTAGTAAGTAGCAAGGAGCCGAAACAAGTAGTCCGCGATCCAGAATTGGTAGATATCGAACAAAAATTTATAGAAAAACTAGGCACAAAGGTAGCGATTAAGGGGAATATGGATAAGGGAGTAATCAATATTGACTACTACTCTATGGATGACTTAGATAGATTGTATGAAATTTTAACCGCGAACCACGCGAACCACGCGAACTTGCCCTAAGATAGCGAATCACAAGTTCGCGTGGTCTGCGTGGTTCGCGGTTAATCATTATTAAAGGATGAGAATATGACGACATCACAAAAATTATCCTCAAAACAAAAACTCGGCTTTGGTATCTTCGACCTTGGTGGTAATCTTCTTTTTACTCTGCTCGGGTTTTACAGTCAGATTTATCTGACGGACACGGTTGGCCTCTTGCCGGCATTTGCAGGGGCTGCTATCATGGTAGGTGCGCTCTGGGATGCTATTACCGACCCCTGTATGGGTTACCTCTCGGACCGCACCCGGAGCCGCTGGGGACGCAGGCGGCCTTATCTTTTATTTGGCGCTATCCCCATGATGCTTGCCCTCTGGTATTTCTTCAGTAATCCTACCTGGATTGGGCGGGACGGCCCTGATGCCGTGTGGCCACTCTTTGCCTGGGCTGCAACAGCTTTGATGCTGGTAAAAACAATGAGCACCATCATCAATATTCCCTATACTTCGCTGACGCCGGAACTGACTACCGATTATAACGAGCAGACAAGCCTTAACGGTTACCGGTTTTTCTGTTCGGCATTCGGGACTTTGTTGGGGGCTGCTGCGGTGGGGCCCATTGTGCAGGCTTTTGCTTCGCCGGGAAACCCACGGCCTTCGCAGGACCCCTTCGGTTATTCCATGATGGGCCTGATTTTTGGGCTGGTTATTGTCATTGTTACCTGGATTACCTTCTTCTCGGTGAAGGAAAAGCCGGTTGACCGTTCAACTATTTCGAAAAAAGGCTTTTTTGCCACCTATTTGGCCGTTTTCAAGAACAGGCCCTATGTTATTTTGTTTATCACTTATGGGCTTCACATAATGGCATTCACCTTGCTACAGGGGATACTTTCATACTATGTAGAATATATTCTGCACCGGCCAAACGATACTTTTATTGTGTTGGGGCTCCTTATAATAGTAGCAATTGTGTTTATTCCGGTGTCGATTCTTGTGGCAAAACACATTGGCAAGAAGCGGACCTACCAGATTTTCTTTGTTATACTTCCCATTGCCTGCATGATTTTATTCTTTTCCGGGCATCTTTTAACTTGGCCGCTTTTCCTTGCCGTTGTGGTTTTGGCCGGTATTGGGGTGGGCTTTAACTATGTGGCTCCTTTTGCCATGGTTCCCGACACCATTGAATATGATGCAATCCGGACCGGCGAACGGAAAGAGGGTTCGTATTACGGGATGTGGACCTTTGTTTCCAAGCTGGGTGCTGCGCTGGCGGGCTTTATTTCCGGTCAAATCCTCAATCTGGGTGGGTATGTGGCACATGCCGAACAATCGGCGAGTGCGGTTATGTCTATTCGGGTAATTATCGGCCCTATTCCTGCGATTATTTTCATTGTTGCCCTGATACTGGTGAACTTCTACCCCTTGGACGAAAAAACTTACAATAAGATGATTGAAACAGGAAAGGCAGAGAAACTATGACAAGATACGAAAGGCTAAACGAAGAATTACTTTCCCTTCCGGGCTCCGGTGCGGTGCGTTATTTTTCGGCGCCGGGGCGGACTGAATTGATTGGCAACCATACCGACCATAACCGGGGAGTAGTGCTTGCCGCTTCGGTGCAATTGGATATGGCCGCTTCGGTAAAAACACGGGACGACAATGTCGTCATCCTGCGAACTATAGCCAATGAAACAAACACGGGCTTTCCGGACGCAGTTGTAGACCTGAATGAAGGCCGTGTTGACGGGAAAATACTTCCTCTGCCTGCAGAAAAAGGCAAAACCGAGGCCCTAATCCGCGGCATTGCAGCCCAGTTTGCCAAACAAGGCCGCCAGGTAGGCGGCTTCTCAGCAGTAAGCGACTCCCTTGTCCCCGGCGGTTCCGGCCTTTCTTCCTCAGCAGCAGTAGAATCTCTTATTGGTAAAATATTTGATAGCCTCTACCCCGCGCCCTCCGCGCCTCCGCGTGAGATTCTTTCTTCCATACAAATAGCCCAATTTGGCCAGGCTGCCGAGAATGAATTCTTTGGGAAACCCTGCGGCCTTGAGGACCAGATTGCCTGTGCTTCAGGGGGCTGTTCCTTTATCGACTTTGCCGATGCGGCAAACCCAAAGCTGGAAACAATAAACCTTGACCTTTCTGCTTTTGGGTATAGCCTCTGTGTCGTGAACACCGGGGGGAGCCATGCCGATTTAACAGATGATTATGCCGCTGTGCCCCTTGAAATGAAGGCTGTGGCACAATTTTTTGGGAAGGAGCTTCTTCGGGAATGTGAAAAGGACGATGTGCTGCACAATGCAAAAGATATTCGCAAGACCTGCGGCGACCGTGCCTTAATGCGTGCCCTGCATTTTTTTGACGAAAACGAAAGGGTGAAGCAGGCTGCAGAAGCCCTGAGGGGCGATAACTTCCCTGAATATTTAAGCCTTGTCCGGGCATCCGGGGAATCATCAGAAAGGCTTTTACAAAATATCTATGCCCCCAAACAGACCCGCGAACAGGGAGTAACCCTTGCCCTTGCTCTCAGCAGAGACTTTTTACGAAAAATCGGTGGACGAGGAAGGTATAAAGACCGTGTCGACACTGCCTGTAGGGTGCACGGGGGTGGTTTTGCCGGCACTATTGCCGCCTATATGCCGGCCACTATACTCCCTGCCTACACCGAAATGATGGAAGGGGTTTTTGGCGCCGGTTCTGTCACGCCGCTACAGATTAGGCCGGATGGCGCTATGGAGTGCATGTGAATAAAATCAACCTTATTCGTGAAGTTTTTAGCTACCAGAGCCGTTTTGAAGGCTCTACGATGGTTTTCAAGATTGATTCGTCTTTAAGCCGTGAAGGCGCCTTTTCGCAATTGATGCAGGATATTGCCCTGCTTGCAAAAACAGGCTTTAAGATTGTTATTGTGCCCAGCGCAAAGGACACTATTGATAAAATGCTTGCCCAATACGGCATCGAAAGCCGCTATGCCGAGGGGCTTCGTATCACTACGGCAGAGGCAATGCCTTTTGTGGAAATGGCTGCCTTTCACAATGCGGCACGGTTTATGAATGCACTTGCCGCCGGGAGCCCCCTCCGAAACGGCCGTGTCGATGCGCTTATCGGCACCTTTGTCCGGGCACGGGGCCTTGGGGTGCGTAAGGGCATTGATATGGAAAGAAGCGGCGCCGTCGAAAAAATTATTACCGAAGGGCTGGAGCGGGTATTGACTCTTGGTATGATTCCTATCATTCCCTGTATTGGTTGGAGTGCCGGGGGAAAAAGTTATAATGTTCCCAGTGATGAGATTGCCCTTGCCACAACAAAGGCCCTGGGAGCGGCAAAACTCTTTATCATATCCGGTAAGGATAATATCGTTAAGGGGATGTTCACCGCAAAAGAGGCCGAGGCTTTGCTGAAAAATCATACGGCGGTCGAGCCTGTCGAGACCTCTTTTTCAAATGATATTCAACTTGCCATAGAGGCGAACAAGGCCGGCGTTGAACGGGTGCATATCATTGACGGCAGGGAAGGGGGAGCAGTGCTTGGCGAACTCTTTAGCAATCAGGGCACCGGTGCAATGATTTATTCCGATGAATATGAGGCAATAAGGCCAATGAAAGAAGATGATATACCGGCAGTCCTTCAGTTAATGGAGCCCCTAGTGGAATCGGGCAACTTGATTAAGCGAACTTTCAAGGATATTAACGAAAAAATTGATGATTATTGGGTTTACGAGATAGATGGTGTGCTCCATGCATCGGGCGCCTTGCACGACCGAAGTGATGGCGAGGCGGCTGCGGCAAAACAGGCGGAGATTGCAGCCATTGCAACAGACCCGGCCTACAGTGAAAAGGGTTTGGGGAAGCGAATGGTCGGAAAATTGATTGAAGTGGCGAAACAGCAGGGCTTTAAGCGGGTCTTTGTTCTGACCACCGTTACCCACGACTGGTTTGAATACCTCGGTTTCAAGGCCGCCCCGGTAGAAAGCCTCCCCAGAGAAAAACGGGAAAACTATAATTATAATCGTGGTTCAAAAGTGTTTTCACTGGATATAAATCCCTCCCCCAACCCCTCCCAGAGGGAGGGGAGTGAATCGATAAAATAATTCTCCTCCCCCTCTGGGGGAGGTTGGGTGGGGGTTATCATGAACCGTAATATCATATATCATGCCCTGGTTTTGCGGGTCAGGCAGCAAGGGGAAGCAAACCGTGATGCTGTTTTCCTTACCGCCGAGGATGGCATTATTCACGCTACGGTTTTTGGCGGGCCAAAAAGTAAATTGCGTTCCTACATTTCGCCGGGGCATTCAGGTGTTTTGTATGTTTACCATGAGAATACAAAAGATTACAACAAAGCAAGCGACTTTGATGTGCAAAAATGGCGGCCGGGCATTCGGGAAAATTACAAAAGAAGCATGGCCGAAGCGGCAATCCTTGAAACTATTATCGAGACGCATGGCGGAGGCGGCTCCTGGCTTGAGGCAATGCAAATTGCAGAAGAAAGTTTGGACGCCCTTGATACAATCGAAGAAAATAATTGCAAATTATGCTTTTCAAGATTTCTCTACAAATGGTGCAATCTTTTGGGCCTTTTACCGGAAGATGCAGCGCTTATCCTGAAAAATGCTAGCGCCGCTAAGGCGCACAGCTATCTTACCGGCATTCTGGAGGAATCCTTAGGCAAGCGGCCACGGGCCTGGGACCTATAGGCAAGAAATCTGTTTTATGCTATATTCAGTGTGAGGAGAATACATTATTACAATATGTTTAGAGAAATGCGGAGAATACAGCAGCTCTTGCCTGCTGATGTTTGTGTAAAGATTCTTGAAAAAAATACCTCGGGGGTTTTGGCCCTTGCCGGGGATGATGGCTACCCCTATGCGCTTCCCTTAAGTTATTGTTATGCCGATTCAAAAATTGTTTTTCATTGTGCCTTAGAGGGGCATAAAATAGACGCCATTAAGCAAAACCCCAAGGTGTCCTTCTGTGTAATTGATAAGGATGAGGTTATTCCCGATGAATATACCACCTATTACCGGAGTGTTATCATCTTTGGCAAGGCACGAATTCTTGTCGATAAAGAGGAAAAGCTTGCTGCAATGAAGGCCTTCGCTGCAAAATATACCCCGGATAACGAAAAAGGCAGGCTGAATGCAATCGAAAGTTCTTTTGACCGAATGAATGTCGTTGAAATAAGCATTGAGCACATGAGCGGAAAAGAAGCTAAGGAATTATCCAAGCGACGGACGGCGCTCAGCAAAGGAGCACTCGATTAAACAGCATATCTTTCATACACTGAAAAACCTGAAGGGAAACCCGCGGGCTTGCACTTATACGGAGCCGATGTGGGGCCTTTCTATGAACCTCTGTCTGCCCTATGCTTCGGTCTACATGCTGGCCCTGGGGATGAACGATGTGCAGGTAGGGATTGTTGCATCGGTTTATATGCTGATGCAGGTTGTGTTTGCCTTTTTGGGCGGGCCTATTACCGATAAACTTGGTCGGCGGCTTTCTACGGCAATCTTTGATTTTACTGCCTGGTCTCTTCCCTGTGTCATCTGGTGTTTTGCCCAGAACTTTTGGGCCTTTATTATAGCGGCCTTGCTCAATGGCACAATGAAGATTACCCAGAATTCCTGGGACTGCCTGCTTGTCGAAGATGCAGAGCGTGAGCAGATTCCCGATATTTATTCGCTTGTTATCAGTGCCGGGCAGCTTTCCGCATTGTTTGCTCCGATTTCGGCAATACTTGTGTCACGGTATTCGCTGGTTTTTGCTGTGCGTATCCTCTATGCCAATGCATTTATTATAATGACGGCAAAACTGATAATCCTCTACATTTGTTCAAGGGAAACACGCACCGGCATGGTTCGTATGGCCGAAACAAAGGGAAAGAGCCTTTTTTCGCAGGTGCCCGGGTATGCAGGGGTGCTTCGCCTTATGCTCAAGTCTAAAGGCACCCTTTTTGCCATATTGATTTCGGCCCTGGTAAGCATTGTCGGCATGATTAATACTTCCTTCTGGCAGATTATTGTCAATAAAAGAATCGGGGTGCCGGATAGCTTCCTGCCGCTTTTCCCTATGTTCCGTTCAATAATCTCAATGATTTTTCTGTTTACCCTTATTCCCTGGCTGACACACAAGGGCTTAAAGCATCCTTTGCGTTACGGCTTTGCCTCGTATTTTATTGGGCAATTGCTCTTGATACTGACCCCTTTGCAGGGGGACTTCCGTTACCCGGTTTTGCTTGTGTCCTGTGTCTTCGACGCCTTTGGTTCGGGCGCTCTGGCCATGATGGCAGAAAGCCTGGTAGCCCTGCATGTAGACGAAGCCGAGCGGGCACGGGTTCTATCAATCCTCATGATGATAATCATGCTGGTCAGCACCCCCTTCGGCTGGATTGCAGGCCTCTTGTCAGAAACAGCACGCTGGCTGCCCTTCGCACTGAACCTGATATTACTCGCTACCGGCTGGACTGCAGGGACATTGTTTTATAGAAAGTAAGTTTTGCGGTTATAACCGCAAAACTTGTAAATTTTATAAAAATTGCGGTTATAACCGCAAAAAGGTATTGACTTCTTTTTTCATTTTTGCTAAAATAGAGATATGTATAGACGAGATACATTTCTAAACCAGTTGCTCAACCTGAGGGGGACTTCCCTTATTAAGGTCATTACCGGAGTCAGGCGTTCCGGCAAGTCCTCTCTGCTGGAACTGCTCAAGGAACATTGGGCCGCCCTCGACGAAGAGGTTGTTCATATCAACATGGAATGGGATGAAGCGGGGGACATAAGTGATGCAAGGGGCCTCTCTAAACTTATTCGTTCGAAACTACCTGCACGGAGCGATGGACAAAAGCCGGAAAAGGCTCCGATACTTTTGCTGGACGAGGTTCAATTAGTTCCGGGCTGGGAGCGAGTTGTCAATTCATTGCGGACGCAAAAACTTGCAGATATTTATATCACCGGCTCGAACGCCTATCTTTTGTCTTCCGAGCTTGCAACGCTGCTTTCCGGCAGATATATCGAAATAAAGATGCTGCCTTTATCCTTTAAAGAGTATCTTGAATTTCATCGCTGGACATCTGGCGATACAGGGCAGTTCTTTCAGCGTTTTATGGACTATGGCGGTTTCCCCGGCCTCTATGAAGTGGATGCGGATAATGACGAGAACTCTATTCACGGTTTTTTGGGTGGAATTTACAACACTATACTGGTAAAAGACACATTGACACGAACTTCAATACGCGATGTAGATTTGCTTGAAAAAATAATACGATTTGTTTCAAAAAATATCGGGAACCTTATCAACGGGAAAAAAGTAAGTGACTACCTGGTAAGCGCCGGCAGAAAAACAAGCCATGAAACAATTGATACATACCTTAATGCTTTAGAGAAGGCTTTTTTCGTCTATCGTGCGCCGCGTTATGACATTGCTGCTAAAGAGTATTTGAAAACGCAAGGCAAATATTACCTCGTGGATTTAGGATTACGCTACTGGGCAATTGGGAAAAGAGGTGTAGACATAGGCAGTTCTCTTGAAAACATCGTATACCTTGAACTTCTGCGCCGTGGTTACGCGGTATTTGTCGGTAACATTGGCAAGGCTGAAGTTGATTTTGTCGCGATAAAACAGGATGAAAAACAATACATACAGGTTGCCTACCTGCTTGCCACAGATGAAGTAATAAACCGTGAGTTTGCCCCACTCCTTGCAATAAAAGATAACTACCCAAAATATGTGCTATCCATGGACGACTTCGATATGAGCCACGATGGTATCGGACACAAAAACATACGCCGGTGGCTCCTGGAGAATGTATAATCCTATACTTTATATTCTTGCTAAAATATATTTATTCATTGATACGCCTTCTTCGGCTGACCTAATGGCCAATTCCCTATGTACAGCCCTTGGAATTCGTAAGGTTAAGTTACCATTAAAATGTTTCAATCCTAATGGTTCCGGTATTACCTCGTTGTCTTCCTCCATCCACTTAATGGATTCTTGGACAACATTCTCTATTTCATTTAGGGCGACACCAGCAGTAGCACCATGAGCCATGAGTGATGGAAATTCAAGGCAATGAGCCACATGCGTATTGTCTTCTTCGGACCACTCTACACGATATGTGTATTTGTCAACTAAGTCTCTACTCGTCATCTTTACTACCTCCATTTAACCTTTCAAGAGCCTTCACAACAGCTCTGACTTGATATGATTTTGCCATATTGCCGTCTTTCTGTATATTTATCCGGGGGTCACCCTGCCAAGGCATCTTAAAAATATGATGACTACCTCGAATTCGCGGTTCTCCAAAAGCATTTATACAAATTTTTAACAAATCTACAAATTTGACATTAGCCGGATTTGCCAAAATATCCTCATCGTTCATAAATTTATGATAGCGTATTTGCTATCTTTTGTCAAGTAGATTTGGAAAAAAATTAACTACGAATGGCACAAATTAACATGTGGTAATTATTAACCGTGAACCACGCGACGCATGTATGCGTTGACCACGCGAACTTGTTGTTTGGTATCTAAGATAATACCCTTGGCCTTCCGGTCGATACCGTGCAAAAAATCACCGGCCTTGATGTGGGAACCCTCCAGAGCATAGCAAGTCATCGATAAATGTCCTTTCGCAGAAAAGCCTCGGTTTCTGCGAAAGGAGATAATTATTTACCCGTTCAGTTCCACGCCGGTGTTGTTTTGAATTTGCTCGATTTGGTTATGTTTGATTTGGTTATTGACAAAAAGTGTGAAAGTCATTAATATAATAGATATGAATACATTAGCGCAAACGATTACTGTTCCAGCCCCTGTGGATGGGCATATCCATTTTGATTTAAATGCTCCGGCAACTTGGAAAGGCGGTTCTGTCTGCGTCGTTTTTCTTAATCAGGAAGCACCAATTATCCCGCCCAGGAAGGAACGCCGTATCGGCTTTATGAAGGGTGAAATCAAAGTTCCCGATGACTTTGACACAATGATGCAGGATGAGATAATTGCCATGTTCGAAGGCAAATATGAAGGTAAAGTATGAGGATATTGCTTGATACTCACATGCTTATTTGGTTGGCAGGTGATATGTTGCCAAAAGCTGCTGTCCCCTATATAAAATCCGAAAATAACACTTTGCTTTTTAGCCCAATGAGCATTTGGGAAATTGTAATCAAAACAAACCCAAAGCGTCCCGATTTTGAAGTTGACGCTTTTACTCTTTATCAAGATCTTCTACTTAATGGTTATGAAGAACTTGTAGTTACCAGCCGACATGCCTTAAAAGTCAATGACTTGCCACTTATCCATAAAGACCCCTTTGACCGAATGTTGATTGCTCAGGCGATAGAGGAAGATATAGCGCTTCTTACATCTGATGATACGGTCGCCAAATATCCTGGGAATATTATTTTCGTGAAGAAATAACCGCGAACCACATAACGCATGTATGCGTTGACCACGCGAACTTGTTGTTTGG
>JAISIL010000094.1 GCA_031262035.1 Spirochaetaceae bacterium
CAATACAATATTTAATTAAGGGAAAAATTATACCCATTACGACCAGGGAAAATGTCCCCCTAGGAAGGGGACATTTTCCCTGGTCGTAACTAGGGGACATAATCGCTGGTCGCTAACACCGGATGGGAGCCCCTCTTGACAGGAAAACCGATATTTTATAAACTTCCAGTATCTTTTTAAGATACTGGAGACGATGAATGTCAAACGGAAGACTAATGACTTTTGAAGAAAAACTGGTAATTGACCATAGTCTATTATGTTGCGAAGAGCCGGAAAGGAAAAAGAAGCCTTGGAGCTATCAAAAACGATACCAATCTCGCCGGCAGTAGCGGCACTATTCAAAAAGCGATTCGGACCAGAGATGGTGAAAAAATGTGGTTTTAACATGGCAGAAGCGGAGGCAAAATTTGGACCCAATTGGCTTAATGATACGATGCAATGATGCAGTTGAGTTAATAGCACGAGGTCGGTTAGGTCTGAGGGCAAAAGGACAGTCAGAGCAGGGACGTGAGGATTTCCACGAAGGAATTATCTTGCTGACTAAATTGTTTGACGAAGCATATAACGAGAATGATTTGTTCTCGATGTTACTGTGTGAAAGCACTTTTTTGACAAAAGACTTGGAAGGCGCTCGTCCTTCGGAGAAGGCAGCGATTGCCAATTATGAAAATGCCCTTGCAGATAATGCTTTTGACTGCTTAGATATGATAAAGTCTCCAGAAAAATATAAGGAGTCTGCCGTATTGTTTTCCTGCAAACCATACTTCCGGTATAAAGGCATGCCAAAGGGTGGCTTTATAGTTGCCCTTCTCGCAGAACCGGCACGTATACAAAACAGCATGAGTGCTGTTGGTATGGACCCCAACGAACAGACTTTACGGGAACTTCGAGTAAAAACCTGTAAAAGAGCCGTAGAAATATATAGCTCCATGCAGATACAGATATTGGGTAATACTGAGATTTAGAAAAAATCAGATAAGCCGATAAACAGCCGCTCCGGTCTTTTTGTCATGGTTTCCAGATGGTTTAGCGTGGACAAAAGTGCCCCAGGGGGCCTGCATCATCTGTTCTTGTGTGCCGGCCAGCAGGACGAGGCCTTGTTCGCAGCAGGCGTAACGTCCCATTTCTTCATTGTTCTGTAATGAGAATATATTGGATAGAACTCGTATCATGTTCGCGTGGTTCGCGTGGTTCGCGGTTAATTTAACATATAAGTAAGCTGCCGTGACTTTATCCTTTCGCAAACCTGCTTCAATATTCAGCTTTTGCAGTTCGAGGGGAGCGCTTTCTACTTCCCAGGAAAAATGGCACCAGTGGCTTCCCTGTTGCCATTGATTGCCGTCTTTTAAGGGGCAGAATTCTTTGTGCGTGCAGGGGGCTGAAGGCTGAAAGCCTGCTTCAAGTAATTCATCGTGCAGGGCGGAGATGAAGGCAGAGGCAGGCGGCGTCCCCGGCTCCATGACAAAGATCTGTTCTGCTGCCGCTAAACCCCTGGCTGCATGCCGTGCCGCTTCTTCAAGGCGCACGCGTCTGTTGCCATGGGTTTCGAGGTAGGCTTCATTAAAGACATTTACTGCGCTAATCAATGCCGGTTTTCTTCCCTTAATAACAGTGCTTTTATCGCCACGGATGGTGGTGATTTTCCAGGGGCTTTTGTTGCCGCTTAGTGTATCAAACAATTGCTTGCCTGCATTAAGGGCCGAGGCACTAATGTCTATACAACGGAATTCAAGGGGAATGGCTTGCAGGTCGGGGCGGTTGAGCCAGAGAGCAATGGGCAGCGTTAAAGGCCCGGAACCAAGGTCATTGATTGCGTCTCCGGGATGGAGGCTGAGGTCTAAGGCTGGGAGTATCTGTGTCAGGCGAAATACATTCCAGGGGAGGAAGCAGTAGATGTAGGCAGAAAGAAGGGCCTTGTCGTTCATATAGGATAAACGCCGTTCCCCACGTTCCCTTGTAAGCAGATTGGACAGGTGATAAATGTTTTTGGGAAGTTCCGCTCGGTGCTTGGGTTTTAGGGGGAAGGTTTTATTTATTGCTGATAACAATATGCTTAAATTATTCAATCTACGACCTGTTCTTAACCGTTCGCGTGGTTCGCGGTTTATTTTCTCTTGAACTACGCACCTCGAGTTCGATAGGCACATTGGTTAAACCTAAATCTTTTCGCATTTTGTTACGGATGTAGGCAATGTAAGGTTCTTTTACCGCTTGTATACGGGAGGCAAAAAGGATAAAATGCTGTGGGTTTGCAGAAGCTTGAACAATATACTTTAATTTGAACCTTGTTTGCGGGCCATGCGGTGTAGGATGTTCTTCCAGCCATTGGGCAAGGGCGCTGTTCAAGGGGGCTGTTTCGAAGGTTTTTTGCAATTGGCCGTTCACAGAAACAACAGTGTTCAGCAACTTGGGGATGCCGGTATTGTCTTTTGCGCTGATGGGCACAATTGGTGCGTATTCCATTTGGGGAAAGACAAAGTGAATGCGGTCGAGCGTTGCATTCAGGGCATTTTTCATTGGCGTGCCGTCTTCGTTATGGGGCATAAGATCCCATTTGTTTAATGCAAAAATGATTCCCCGGCCTTTGTCGCAGGCAAGGGCTGCAATCTTTTTGTCCTGTTCGCTAAGGCCTTCTACAGCATCAATCAAAAGGATAACAATATCCGCCTCGTCTATGGTTTTGATTGCCCGATTCACCGAATAATATTCCAGCGCCTCGTTCACCTTCGCTTTCCGGCGAATACCTGCCGTGTCAAGAATCTGAAAATCACGCCCCTTATACGAAAAAGACCCTTCAACAACATCTCTGGTAGTGCCGGGCACTGGACTGACGATGGAAGCATCAGAATTAGTAAGAAGATTTGAGAGCGAAGACTTCCCGGTGTTTGGCTTTCCAAGGAGGGCGATGCGGATGTGGCTATCGCCCCCCCACCCAACCTCCCCCGCAAGGGGGGAGGAGAAATTGCTACTTGGCGACTTGGCGACTTTGCGTGAGCTAATCCTCTCCCCAATCGCCGCCTCTAACTGTGAAATATTGTCTCCATGCTCTGCGCTAATCATGATTACATCGCTAAAGCCATAGGAGAGCAGGTTATAACTCTCCGCTGTGAGCCGTCCGCCCTCAGTTTTGTTGACCACCGCGATAATCTTATCCTGATAGGGCCGCATGAGGGTGATAAATTCTTCATCTTCTGCTGTTACTGATCCTGCTTCGAATAATAAGATGATAATATCAGCCTTTTTGATAGTTTCCAGCGCCTTTTCGACGACCAAATCATCCAGAAAATCATTTTCTCCCTTATCGCGGTCCAGTTTGAAGCCGCCGGTATCGATAAGCCGCACAGGATGGCCTGCTATAAAAGCCTCTGCGGCTACCGGGTCGCGGGTGACGCCCGGGGTGGGGTCTGTAATGGAACGCCTTTTGTGAAGGAGCCGGTTAAAGAGGGTCGACTTTCCCACATTGGGACGCCCTGCCAAAACGACTGTGCTATGCATTGAATTCATTGATTAATTTTTCTACCTCTTCGTGCCTGCTCATTGTCAGGGCCTTGTCGGCCAGGGCTTTACAGTCGCTGTGTTTAAGGCTGCGGATTCGTTGTTTGACAAAGGGGATTGAGGAGCAGTCCATGCTAAATTCATCGAGGCCGAGGCCGAGCAATAAGGGTGTTGCGGTATAATCACCGGCCAATTCGCCGCACATAGAGCAGGGGATGCCTGCCTGGTGTGCTGCATCTATGGCATTTTTGATTAAAAGAAGCATTGCCGGGTGATAATTCTGGGCCAAATAGTTCACTCGCTCGTTTCCCCGGTCGACGGCAAGGGTGTATTGTAACAAATCATTGGTTCCAATGGAGAAAAATGCCGCTTTTTTGGTAAAATGCTGGGCACTTACCGCCGCCGCAGGTATTTCTATCATCATTCCTAAGGCAATTTCTTCATTAAAGGGCTGATTTTTCTTCTTACACTCATCTTTTGCCTCATTAAAGAGCTGCACAGCCGTCTCAAACTCGCCAAGATTGCCAATCATCGGGAACATTATACGCAAATTGCCGTAAACAGAGGCCCGAAGAAGGGCGCGAAGCTGTGTTTTAAAAATATCCGGGCAGGCAAGGCAAAAGCGGATTGCCCGCCAGCCAAGCAGGGGATTCTTCTCATCATCAATACGGAATGCCGGGACAGCCTTGTCGCCGCCAATATCGAGGGTGCGAATCGTAACCGGCTTATCTTTCATCGTTTCGAGGACGCTCTTGTAAGCCTCGAACTGCATTTCTTCTTCGGCAGGGACGCCGGGAAGGAGGAAAAGAAATTCAGAGCGGTAGAGGCCGATGCCTTCGGTGCCATGGCGAAGTGCCTGTTCTGCTTCCTCACTGATGCCGATGTTCGCTTTTAGGGTGATTCGTTTGCCGTCGAGGGTGAGCGCAGGTTCATTGCTGCTTAAAAGAAGGGTTTCAAGCTGTTTTTCCAGTTTGTCATTTTCGGCCTTAAAATGCTCAAGGTTTTCGCCGCCGGGATTGATGCCGATTCTGCCGTTTCCGCCGTTTACCAGCAAGATATCGCCATCATGAATTTTGGCAGTAGCCCCGCCAAGCCCCAGAACTGCGGGAATTTTGAAGGCCTTTGCCAAAATTGCTACATGGCTGGTCTTGCTTCCCGAATCGATGGCAATTCCCTTTAAAAGTTTTCGGTCTATCGTTAAAAGTTCAGAGGGAAGAAGGTCGTGAGCGACAATAATACACTCTTTTTGAAGATTTCCCAGTGAAGAATCGGGCAAACCAAGGAGATTTCGTAAAATACGGCGGGAAATATCGGCAATATCGATGGCGCGTTCACGTAAAGCAGAGTCTTCAAGCGAAAAAAGGGTTTGCATGATGCTTTTTGACACCTCGTTGACGACCCATTCGATATTATTTTGCGTTTTTGCAAGATTTTTCTTGATTTGTCCGAGGTACTCGGGGTCCTCGAGCATCATAATATGCGCCTCGAAGATACTTCTGGAAGATTTCAGCTTGTTGGTCTTCTCTAAAGCCTTGATTTGTGCTGTGGAAAGATTGATAGCATCTTGCAAGCGCTGCCATTCAAGCTCAATTTGAGGTGTTTCGATACGATAGCGGGGCAGCTCGGGGAGTTCATTATCATTATAAACAAAAGCATTGCCGATGACGATGCCCGGAGACGCCGGAATGCCCTGAAGTTCTATCATATAGATAATATACTAAAATTTTTGGATAAGGTCAAGGCAGTAATTCATAATTCAAGCAAAGCGTACGGGGCGGGAGAGGAAAAGGGCAAATTATCTCTCTAACATATCATAGCGTAGGGGGCGCCGGATATTTTACCTTTTCACTAGATTCGGAGCGTCCCCGTCTGACCTTCATGAACACTCCTCATAA
>JAISIL010000100.1 GCA_031262035.1 Spirochaetaceae bacterium
GGAGGGGTAGGGGGAGGGGGCGACGTCATCCTCAAAACCGGAAACCAATTGGGCTGTCTTCTTGCCGATTATGTGTTCCTTTCGCTTAAGGAGACGGGGAAGATGCCGGCCAAGCCTGCTATGGTGAATTCTATTGTAACGACCGGCATGCAGGGGCGTATTGCAAAGCATTATGGGGTGCGTCTTTATGAATGTCTTACCGGCTTTAAGTGGATTGCCGATGTAATGGCCCAAACGGAAAGTTCCGGCGAGGCAAAAATTGTATTCGGTACCGAAGAAAGTTACGGCTTTTTGGTAGAAGATGAGGTTCGCGATAAGGACGGCATCAGTGCAGCGGCAATGACAGCCGAGATGACCCTTTACTGGAGAAGCAAGGGAAAGAGCCTCCTCGACCGCCTCAATGAACTTTACGAAATCTGCGGCTATTGGGAAGAAATGCAAATCAATAAATACTTCCCCGGCATAGAAGGCCCCGGCATTATGGAAGGGATTATGAGCGATTACCGGAAAAACCCGCCTGCAACGCTAGGCGGCATCAAGGTGATTAAGGTGCGTGACCTGAAAAACGGTGCTCCTCCCGCTGAACTTTCACCCCATGGCCTTCCTCCCAGTGATGTGTTACAATTCTACTTGGAAGACGGCACCGTGGTAAATGCACGACCAAGCGGCACGGAACCGAAGATAAAGTTTTATGCAAGCTGTTGCAGCCCGGTGACCGAGGGTTTGGATGCAGCAAAAAAAGAGGCGGACAGGAAACTCAAGGCTATTACACAAGATATTAAAACAAAAATAGGAGATTGAATTGCGGAAGTTTCTAATTATCTTGAACCCCATTGCGGGGAAGGGGAATGCATTAAAGGCATTACCGAAAATCAATGCAGCATTGGAAGCGGAAGGCGTTTCCTTTGAACTGATTCAGACAAAAGGTCCGGGCGATGCATTAAACATTGCACGGGAGCATCCTCTTGATGATGAGACGGTGGTAGTAGCGGCAGGCGGCGACGGCACCTGTAACGAGGTTGCCAATGGCCTCCTTCTCAGGCAGCATGATAAGCCGCCTCTCTATGGGCTTTTGCCAATCGGCAGGGGAAACGACTTTGCCTATAATTCCGGTGTCGGTGAGGATTTGGATAAGGCCCTGGAAATTTTGGTCCATGCCGAACCAAAGCCCCTTGATGCAGGCATTGTGACCGGCGGTTACTTCCCCGAAGGCCGTTATTTTGTGAACGGTGTTGGTATCGGCTTTGATACAAAGGTCGGTTTTGAGGCTGCAAAGTATAAGATACCCTCCGGTTTTGCCTATGTAGTGGGTGCTATCATATGTATCGTAAAGTATGGCAGAGACCCAATACTGCAAGTCGATTATACCGGAGCGGACGGCGAAAGCGGCTCTTTCAGACAGAACACCGCTCTTCTTTCTATCATGAATGGAATTCGTATGGGCGGGGTATTCAGAATGGCTCCCAATGCAAAAACTGATGACGGTTTACTTGATTTTTGCACTATCAGGCAGCTTCGTTCGCGCAGGCGGCTTATCTGGTTGGTACTTCAGTATACGAAGGGTGCACAGGGAGGATTTGAGGAAACGACGATGGGCCGGGCGCTCAAGTATCATATCACAGCGCCGGATGGCGGTATCGTAGCCCACTGTGACGGCGAGACCGTGTGCACGGACGGCAAGGAACTGGAGATGGTCTGCATTCCCGGCGCCTTAAGGATTATCAAGCCATGAAAAGAGGCGGCAAATGAGTAGGATGAGGCGCATTACGGTCAGCCCGGTGTTGAAAGGACTCTTGAGCGCCTTATGCAAGATTGATATTCATGAATACCTTGCCGCTCTTGACGAACAGAAGGCCAAGTATGGCAATGACTGCTTTATTATAGCGATTAATCACATCAATTTTCTGGAAGTGCCGATTCTTGTTGCTTTTAGCCACCCCCGCAAGGTGACCGGGCTTGTGCAGCAGAAGGCCTGGGGCAACCCGGTGATGGCCTTTATCTTTAACACCTATGATGCTATTCCCTTGAACCGGGAAGGGGCCTATCTGCATACCTTTCGAAATGTGCAGGATATTTTGAAGGCAGGCTTCCATGTCTGCATTGCCCCTGAGGGCACAAGGAGCAGCACGGGGATTCTGGCACAGGGGAAGGAGGGAATTGTCCAACTGGCCTATATAACCGGGGCGCCGGTCTTGCCGATTGGGCATTTTGGCGGCCAGAGTTTTTGGGAAAATTTTAAGCATTTCCGGAAAACGCCCTTTACCATGAAGGCTGGGAAGCCTTTTCACTTCAAATTTGATAAAGACGAGGCCGGCAAGCGAAAAAAACCAAGCAGGGAGACCATGTCTACTATGACAGAAGAGTTGATGGGGCAGATTGCAAGGCTTTTACCGGAGCAGATGCGTGGTTTTTATGCAGAAGAAGCCTTGAAAGTGCCGCAGCATCTTGATTTTCTGGAATAATCAGGATAATCAATGATAAAAGTTCATTTTTTTGATGTCGATTATACTCTTTTACCCAAAAGTTCGACCTTTTTCTTTCTAAAAGAGGCAAGACAGCAGAATGTGCTGAGCAGAAATGATGTTCGGCGCTTCCCCCTCGAGCTTATCCGCTATAAACTGGGTCTTATTCACTATGATTTTATCGAAATGGCCCTTACAAAACTGACCGGGAAAAGTTTGCTTGCCATGCAGCAGGTTGCCGAGGAATGCTTTGAAAGGCGTATTAAACCAATCCTTTTTACTGAAGGCATTGAAAAGATTAAGCACTTGATTCAGGCAGGGGAGCGGGTTGTGTTCGCCACATCGGCATTTGGCCAGCAGATTGAGCCTTTTAAAAGATTCTATGGGGTGGAGGAGGCTATTACCAGCACCCTCGAAGTAGACCCACAGACCGGCTTCCTTACCGGCCGTTCGGTCGGCAAACCCTTATTTGGTGACAATAAACGACAAAAAGTTGTTGAATGGCTGCAAAATGAAGGCATAGAACCCAATGAGGCAAGCTTCTACACCGATTCCTACACTGATTTACCATTGTTAAAAGAAATTGGTGAGCAAATATGTGTAAATCCTGATAGATTTCTTATAAGGGAAGCAAAAAAAAATAAATGGGAAATTCTGCATTGGGAAAAATGATAGGTGAAAATAGCAGTATTTAGCGATGCATACTGGCCCCGGATAAACGGCCTTACCGTTGCCGTTGACTCATTCTGCAAGGAGCTTGCCGCTTTGGGGCATGAGGTAGTGATAATCTGCCCCCGCTATGACCGCATCAAAGAAGGGGCAATCGAAAAAGTGCCGGTCGATGAGACCCATTCCCTGACCCTTATTCGGGTGCCCTCACGCCCGATGCTTTTTTCCAAGGAAGATCGCACCTGTTTTATTTCGAAGGCCCGCTGGGTTTACCGCCTTGTCGATGAATTTTCCCCGGACATTGTTCACATACATTCGGAGTATGTGCTCTCGGAATTTGGCCATTGGTATGCCATTAGCCGGAACAAGAAGTCTGGGCATAAAATTCCGGTGTTTTATACTTTTCATACCCTTTGGGAAGAATATGTGGTGTATTACACACCCTTTTTGCCTAAATGGTTTTCCCGTTGGGTTATTTCCCTTTGGCGCCGTGCCGAGTTGGCCCGTTCCGATGTAGTCATTGCTCCAACCCCGCAAATAAACGAGGTGATTGCTTCTTATAAGATGCACACAAAGACTGCCATTATACCAACGGGCATTGAACCGGCGCTTTTTAGCCACAGTGCAGAAGAAGCATCTTTGTATAGAAGAAAACTGGAAGAAATATATCCTGCATTAAAGGGTAAAGATATTTTGCTCTATGCTGGCCGTATGCGCCCCGAAAAAAACCTTGAATTTCTGCTTGAACTTATGCCAAAACTCCTTGAAGAACAACCAAACACTGTTCTTTTAATGGTAGGCGATGGCGCTGAATTACCGGCCTTAAAGCACCTGGCCAAAAAGCTTAAGCTTGAAGACAAATGTATTTTTACCGGCTATATGGGCCGTGCTGAATTGTCTCTGGCCTATTCAATATCTGCCTTGTTCTTATTCCCTTCCAAGACCGAAACACAGGGCCTTGTTACCCTTGAAGCCTTCGCAAGCGGCATTCCCGTTGTGGCAATGGGATGCATGGGAACCAAGGCCGTCATGCAAGGCAGCCTGGGCGGCTTTATGGTAGAACCCACAAGCCCTGCCCAAACCCGCAGCGACTTTATCGATTGCATCAACCGTCTGCTAAATGACAAAGCCCTCTATACAGAAAAATGCAAAGAAGCAAAAGAAGCCGTGCAAAACTGGACCATTAAGGCACAAACCGCCAGGCTTGTTGATGAATATGCAAAATAGCTCTTATACAACCACGAATAGCACGAATCGGCTACGCCGACACGAATAATCTATAATAAGTAATCGAAAATTCGTGTGATTTGCCGTAGGCAATATCATTCGTGTTATTCGTGGTTGTTTTTCTTGTGATTTGAAAGTAAATGTTTTTGCCCTGTGATGAGGTAAGCGTATGCTTGACATTTTGATTATAGTGTGATACTATAGTTTTTATGAAAAGTAAATACCACGTGGCTGTTGATTTGGGGGCTTCTAGTGGGCGTTTAATCTTGGGCTGGCTGGAAGACGGGCGGTTTGCGTTGAAAGAGGCGCACCGTTTTAGCAATGGCTTTGTATTTCGGGAAGGCCACGAACGCTGGGATATTGATTCGCTTGTAGACGAGATACTGAGCGGTCTGGAAAAAATCAAGTCGCTGGGAATTGAAAGCTGCACACTCGGCATAGATAGCTGGGGGGTAGACTATGTAGCCCTTGACGCTGCCGGAAATAAACTTGCAGACCCGGTAGCCTATCGGGATGAACGAACACGCGGCATGATAGACAAGGTATGCGCGCGCTTCCCCCGCACCGAACTTTACCGCAAGACCGGCATACAGTTTGTCGATTATAACACGCTCTACCAGCTTTGCGCGGAGGAGCGGGATATTGTGGAGCGCGCAGCGACCTTTCTTTTTATTGCAGATTACATTGCCTATAAACTGACCGGCAGGATGGCTTGTGAAGAAACGCTTTCCTCAACATCGCAATTCTTACCCTTGAGCGGGCTGGAATTTGATAGCGAGCTCTTAGCACTTGCCGGGGTCCGCCGCGAACAGTTTCCCGCTATTGTAAAAGCAGGCACGGCATTGGGGCCGCTGGATTCCGCATTGTCCAATCAATATGATTTACCACAAGTGGAAGTGATTGCAGTGGCAAGCCATGATACCGCCTCGGCCATTGCCGCTGTGCCTCTTGGCGCTGACCAAAAGCCCTGGGCTTTTCTTTCCAGCGGCACCTGGTCTCTCTTGGGTCTGGAGCGCTCGGCTCCTATTGCTACTGCAGAAGCCTGTGCTGCAAACTTTGCCAACGAACGTGGGTATAATAGCACTTATTGCTTTCTAAAAAATATACCGGGTATGTGGATTTTGCAGGAAGCCCGACGGCAGGGCGGCTGGGAATACAGCTACCGGGAGATTGATGAAATTGCCGAAAGGGAAGGGGCTTTTGCCTATACGGTAGACCCACTGGACAGCCGCTTTACAAATCCGCAAAACATGATAGTCGAATTGCAGAATGCCTGCCGGGAACGTTCAGGTATTGCACCTCAGACAGTGGGCGAGATTGCAAATTGTATCTATCAGAGCCTTGCAGAATGTTACCGGAATGAACTGGCCAATATCAAAGAGCTCAGCGGGGAAGCTATTGAACACCTGTATATCGTAGGTGGTGGGAGCAACAGCGGATATCTGAATCAGCTTGTTGCCAACACTTGTAAGCTGAGCATTAGCGCCGGCCCTGCAGAAGCAACGGCGCTGGGTAATATCTTTGTGCAGATGATATGCAAGGGCGAGCTTCCCGACATAAGCGCTGCCCGCGCCCTTATCAATTCATCATTTGATATTGCTAGCTATATACCATCATAACAATAAAACAATAAAAAAGAGGAGTTAAAAATGCATATTACTGATTTACCATTTGCCCGTGGTTTTATTCGGGTGTGTGACGACGGCTGGCTCAAGGGTTGGCATGAACGGAACGGCGGGAATCTGTCTTACCGGCTGAGCAAGGCAGAAGCCGAAGAAGCGGCGCCGCTCTTTACTACAGGCGATGACTGGCGGGAAATCAAAACTTCTGTGCCGGCATTGGCTGGTGAATACTTTATGTGCACCGGCAGCGGTAAATTCATGCGGAACATTAGGGAAAACCCCGCCGCAAATACCTGCATCATACAGGTTGATGAATCGGGTGCCAGATACAGACTGGTATGGGGGCTTACAGAAGGCGGAATCCCCTCAAGCGAGCTTCCTACACATCTGATGAACCATGAAGTAAAAAAGAACGCAGGCAGCCTTTGCCGGGTAATTTATCATGCCCACCCGGTCAATCTGATATCCCTTACCTTTGTCCTTCCCCCGGAAGGCAAGGCCTTTACCCGCGAGCTCTGGGAAGCAATGACCGAATGCCCGGTTATATTTCCGGAGGGCGTGGGAACGGTTCCCTGGATGGTGCCCGGCGGCCGGGACATTGCTGTGGCAAGCGCCCGGCTTATGGAAACATTCAATGCAGTTGTCTGGTTTCACCATGGCCTTTTTTGCGCCGGCGCTACATTCGATGAAGCCTTTGGGCTTATGGACGCTATAGAGAAGGCGGCAGAGATAAGCGTAAAGATACGCAGTATGGGCGACGGCAAAAAAAGGCAGACCATCACCACAGAAAACCTGAAACAACTGGCAGAAGGTTTTGGTCTAAGCCTTTCCCCTTTATTTATATAAAGGACCGTAATGTGCGCATGCCCGGTAGTCGGCAGATTCCAGTGCCTCTGTGCCGAATGCCGACCAGGAATGCGGGCGGTAAATATCTTTAGCCGCTATATTATGCATCGACACCGGAATGCGCAACATTGAAGCAAGGGTTATAAGCTCTGCCCCAATATGCCCATAGGTAAAGGCACCGTGGTTTGCTCCCCAGGAAGCCATCACATTATACACATTGCTAAAGACTTCTTTCCCGCAACCGGTTCGTGGGACGAACCAGGTGCAAGGCCAGCCCGGGTCTGTTCTGAGCCATAAGTTTTCGCTTACTTTTTCCGGCAATTCCACTGTCCAGCCTTCGCATATCTGTAATGTGTAGCCATTCGTGCCTCCAGGGCCCATTCCTTGCACCATGTTTACCCTGAGCATCGTTGCCGGCATTTCGGCACGGGTTTCAAAGCGGGAGCTATAACCGCCTCCCCGGAAGTAACCGCGATTTGCCGCTGCCCAAGTGGTGGCTTTGAGCATGGCTTTTTCATCTTCTTCGGTGATATCCCACCATTTTTTAATCACCGGCTTTCCTGCACTGTCTTTCACTGCACCTGAACAATCGAGAGCGCAGGCGCCGCTATTAATGAGGTGAATAAAACCTCCTTCGGCCTTTCCTTCAGGCTTCCAGCCGGTGCAGCGTTTGACCGCATCGGGGCTCCAGTAAGTGCGCACATCGGCAAAACCCACAGCTTGCCCGGTAAGCAGTTTACCAAAGAGCATTGCCAGGCCATTGCAGTTATCGCCTTCGGTGGCAAGTATAAAGGGCTCTTTTTTGCCCCGGTGGTCAAAACTGCTGTTCATTATTGATTCAGGATAATCGGCATTGGGAAGAAAGTCTGTCCACATGCGCTGACCCTGAAAACCACCGAATAAGGCATTGCGGCCAAGGGCTTCTTCGTGCCAGCCGATTTCATCAAGTTTGGGATTCCCCTTCATAATATCTTCTATTATAAGATACATCTTTGCGGTAAATTCCCACTGCTTATCCTTTTCTTCACGGGAAAGTTTTCCGCGCTCCCAAATTGTTTCATTATAGTCAGGTCCTTCCGGGCAGTTTGCTTTTATCCAGGCGAGTTCCTTTTCGTATTCTTCTTTGTTGAAAATATTTAGTTGCATGCGGCGAACAATTTCTGTCATATCGACCCATTCGGCGCGGACATTAAAGTAATCCTGCATCATCTGCGGGTCAAGGAATGAACCGCCAATGCCCATCGCCACAGAGCCGATGCCGACATAAGCTTTGTTCCTCATCTGACCAATAGCGAGCGCCGCCTGCGCAAATTGAAGGATTTTCTGTTTCACATCTGAAGGAATAGTGCTGTCATCGGCATCCTGCACATCGTGCCCGTAGATGGCAAAGGCCGGCAGCCCTCGCTGGGCATGCAGGGCCATTACAGCAGCCAGATACACTGCACCCGGCCTTTCCGTTGCATTCAGTCCCCAGACCGCTTTTGTGGTAAGCGGATTGAGGTCCATTGTTTCCGAACCGTAGCACCAGCATGGAGTAACAGAAAGTGTGGCAGTAACATTTTCTTTCTTAAACTGATCTTCCACCAGAGCAGCCTCGCGGCCTCCGGCAATAGTCGTGCAGCCAATAACAACTTCGGCTGCTTTCCCATCGCCGTAAAAACAGTTTTTTTCGATTAGATCCTTTGCAGCCTTAGCCATTTGCATGGTCTGTGCCTCCAGGCTCTCACGCACGCCCATCCAACGCCCATCAATAACGGGCCGGATGCCAATTCTTGCTTTTGTAGTATTAAACATTTTTCATCTCCCTTTGAATGTATTATATCACAGGTATTGGGATTTGTCAATATAAAAAAAAACCACGAATAACACGAATGATATTGCCTACGGCAAATCACACGAATTTTCGTTTGCTTATCGTAGATTATTCGTGTCGGCGAAGCCGATTTGTGTATATTCGTGGTTGACTTAATCTTATTTATCTATTATACTGAACAACATGAAGTTATTAAAAATCTTGTTATTGTTATCCTTGAGCGCCAGCGCTTTTGCCCAGCAGGTGACTCTTGCGGCGCCGAGGGGGCCTTCTGCGGTGGGTATTATCAAAGTGATTGATGCAAAAGCCGTTTATACCGAACTTTTTGGTGATGCTTCTCTTGTGGCTGCCAAACTGATTAGCGGTGAAGCAAAATTGGCAATGCTGCCTCCCAATGTGCCTGCCAAAATTGCCTCTACGGGAAAGGATATAGTGATTCTTGCCGTGACAAGCGGCGGTATGCTCAGCCTCCTTACCAGTGACCCTTCTGTTACCGACATCCCCAGCCTTAAGGGGAAGTCGCTTGCCGTATCAGGGCATGGGGCGACGCCGGACTATGTCTTTCGGTCTATCCTTAAACACTATAAACTGAATCCGGAGGCCGATGTGCACATGGACTTTAGCCTTGCCTATCCTGAAATGGCACAGTCTCTTATCTCGGGCCGTATAAAAACAGCCCTTTTGCCGGAGCCCTTTGCCACAATGGCCATGAATAGCGGTAAACTGCGAAGGGTAGGGGACATTAAAGTTGAATGGAAAAAGGCTGTAGGTGCTGATGATTATATCATGACCGTGCTTGCAGCAGACGGCAAGTGGGCACGGGCAAACCCGGCCGATGTGCAAAAGATTATCGATGCAGTGCATACTTCTATAAATTGGGTCAATGCAAATCCCGCCGATGCCGGGAAACTTGTCGATAAGAACAATGTCGGCATTGCAGGAAATATTGCCACAGCGGCGATTCCCCGGAGCGCCTACTGTTTTATTAAGGCAAAAGAAGCAAAACCCTCCCTGGAAGCCCTGTTCAAAATCTTTCTGGAGAATTCCCCGGAATCAATCGGAGGCAAAATGCCTGCGGATGGGTTTTATTGGTCTATAAATTAGCGCTATTCGCGGCAAGATTGAACATATGAACAAGTGAACATATGTTCAACTGAATAATTGAACAAGTGAGTAAGTGAGCAATTGAATATATGTTCACTTGATTAATTGCTCAAGTGAACAAGTGAATATATGAACATATGAACAAACATATCTGGGCGTTAGCAGGCATCCTCACCTTTCTCATTATCTGGCACATTGCTTCTCTCTTTGTTGCCAGTAGCCTGATATTACCCGGGCCTATAAGCGTATTGCAGACATTCCTAAGTATGCTCCCCACGGCGGCCTTTCAGAAGGCACTTTGGGCAAGCTTCCTTCGGGTGCTGCTGGGACTTATCGTTTCGGTGCCTACAGGCATTGCATTGGGGCTTTTGTGCGGGCTTTTTCCCCCGCTCGATTATTTTTTGCGGCCATTCCTTGCCTTTATCGCAGCAACTCCGGTGATGGCCATCATTCTCATTATCTTTCTCTGGGCCGGCAGCGAAGGAACGCCGGTGGTAACGGCCTTTCTCATTGTTTTTCCTGTGATGGTGCAAAACACAAAGGCCGGAGTGCTTGCCCTTGATACAAACTTAAAGGAAATGTGCCGTGTTTTTCAGTTCAGCAGGCTTTCTACCTTGCAAAACCTCTATATTCCTTCGATTGTTCCCTATCTCTTAAGCGCCCTTAAAACAGCCCTTTCCCTCTGCTGGAAGGTAGTTGTTGCAGCGGAAGTGCTGGTTCAGCCGATTCGTGCCCTGGGAACCGGCATGCAGAATGCAAAGGCTCAACTGGAAACCCCCTCTCTTTTTGCCTGGACCTGTGCCACGGTTATTGCCGCAGCCTTATGCCAGGGCCTTTTAAAACTGGCCATCATAAAAGGAAGAATAAAGCGATGACCTTAAACCTTGACCATGCATCTTTTTCCTATGGTAAGCATTCGGTGTTTAACGATTTTTCGCTCTGCCTTAATTCTGATGAACATAATCCTGTGGTGATACTTGGCCCCTCCGGTTGCGGCAAAACAAGCCTCCTTAAGATGATTGTAGCCCAATGCAGCAAGGCCGATGCTCCTCCGGTAAACATAAGCCTCGTGTTTCAGGAACCAAGGCTTTTCCCTTGGCGGACGGTCTTGCAGAATGTAACGCTGCCTGTTGTCGAAAAACTGGGGCAGGCAGAAGCCGAAGCGCTTTCGAAAAAATATCTTGAGCAAACAGGCCTGGGCGATAAGGCCGGGAAGTATCCTTCGGAACTTTCTGGCGGCGAGCGGCAGCGAGCAGCGCTTGCACGGGCCTGGACAAAACTGGAATCTTTTGACGACAAGATAGCCGATTCAATCCTTCTTATGGACGAACCCTTTCAGTCCCTCGATATTCCCCTGCGCATTGAGCTGATGGATATATCAAAAAATCTTCTTGCCACCCGTAAGAACAAAACACTGATGCTCATGGTCACCCACGACCCTCGCGAAGCTCTCTATCTCGGTCAGGGCACCATCGTCCTTGGTCGGAACAAGATAGTTTTTGACAGCAGAGAGAGCGCGCAAACACTCAGTGAAGATATCTTAATTCAATACTTGCAGGATTAAAAGTTTTAGCATTTAGTACGGACGCTTTTGATAATCTCTGTCATGAGAACTTTTATAAAAATTTTTAGACACTTGGGGATTTAATTTCACGCCGGATTCCATTTGAGCGGCAATAATTTTTAAGTTTTCAATTCTTTTTGGAACTTCAGTCGCGATTAAGTTTATAACATTCAACGGCATATAAGGATTTTTCGAAAAAGTTGATTTGATAAATTCATCAATACCTGTCAGGCAATCTAAATCAAACGACGGCAGTGTTTTCACCAGCAGTATCTGATCTGAATGATTATTGCCAAAGGGCATACAGGGTATTTCATATTTGGATGATATGTTTGGAATTGCCTGCCTGCTCCAGAGAGAAGCGCCGCTGTCATACACCGGAGCGGGTTTTATCCACTGAAGATTATCTGCATTGCGGATTATTCCGAAATTATTAAGATGCCTGTCTCTGTTACCGATTATATAGTCTGCTACAAGCATTTTATCCAGAGACGGCCTTGCATCAATACCATAAGCGGAACAACATGTAATATAATGTTCGTAAAAAGAATCATCATTGCGCTTCTTTAATAAATTAGCGATAAAGGTAGCGCTTATAAACTCAGTGTTTATATCAACAAAATCGGAACAGATGCATAAAGGTTCGTTGTTCTCCCATCCGATTGTATATTTTGTATTTTCAAGCCCTAGCCTGTCCATCACCCATGATGCAATTTGCTCATTAAAAGGTTCCTGAAAAAATGAGCCTTCTCCGCCTTTGATTAGTTTTCGTATTCCATTGTGAATAGTCCAGCGTTTTTTCAAATTTCCGGCAGATGCGGCATCAGGAGAATTAAAATCAATATTTAAAGATTTGGGGATTTTACCAAAAAGCGCTTTTCCTATATCATCGGAGAAATCGTTTTGAAAAAAATTGATTTCTGACCAGTCAAGATTTTCCTCAGGCTTTTGAAACCAGTAATGGTCTGTAAGACTCAAGCCGTGACTTCTCAATAAAATTTCATGACTGTCTTCGGCATTAAGCAAAGGCAGCGCTTCAGACAAGCCGTCTCTTGTTGCAGGAATTCCTCTGCTGAAAAACCATATACTGAGATTTTTCATATTAAGAATACCGTTGGGATTATATATACCCGGTGGAATAAGTGATTTATTATAAACGGTTTCCGCTTTTAACACGGCATTTCTACCCTGAGTTGTTATATTAAGCAAAGAGACTGGTTCTTTTTTATGCATTAATACATATTTCATATCCCTATTATAACCCAAAACAAATAATTGTCAATACTGCGGTAACTCCCACTGTTCAATACTTGCAAGAAAGTGATGAATAGTGTATCATAGAGCTGATGAAAAAGCTCTTTAAAATTTTTGCTGTTCTTTCTTTCATTATTGTCATTTTTCTGCTTAATTTTTCCGGCTGCCGGCGGGGGAATGGGGCTGCTGTTCAGCGGGAAAACTTGTTTACCCTCGGCTTTGGCCGGCTCGAGGACGAGATAGACCTCTTTGACATGCAGGGCAATCGCAGCGATCGGCGAACCAGCATCGCCATGCGCGATGGCCTTATCTATATAGCAAACGGTAACGGCCAGAAGGTCTGCCGCTATACCTCTTATGGCGACATTCTCTTTATGGTTTACAATGATGAGAGTAATCCTGCGCCGCTTACTCTGGCGCTGGGGAACCCCGGGAAAGAGGCAGGCGATTCGGTGGTTACCAAGTGGGCTAATAGCTATCCTCTGGAAGAACCGGGCCTTATAGCAATCGATTCCCGAAAGCACTTTTATGTTGAAGACCGCATTCCCTACGAAATGCATTACTATGATGAGAAGGCCGGCGCTTACCTTGACAGCACAGTGCTTCACTTTGATGATGAAGGGAACTTTGTCGAGTATCTGGGGCGCGAAGGCCCCGGTGGCACGGCTTTCCCCCGAATACAGGGCCTGTATACTTCGGTTCAGGATGAGCTTGCCGTTGTCTGTCGCATCGCTTCAGGCTGGAATATTCACTGGTTCAGGCCCGACGGTTCGCTTGCCTACTATCGGCACATTGCTAACGAGGCAATTCCCGGTGCAAGCGAGGGGCTTTTTGCTGAGATTGATAATATCGTAGCGGCCCCCGATTCTCGCGCTCTGTATATCAAGGTTGATTATTTTAGAATGACTTACGACGAATCGACTCAGACTCTTTCGGGCAGCGCGGCTGATTCATCAAAAATCTGGATAATGAATATGGAAAGAGGCGAGTATACTGAATCTTTTGAAGCGCCGCTGTTTGATGAAAATCTTTTCTACACACTGCTGGGGGCAACGGCCGAAGGCAAGATTTTCATGAATTTCCCTATTGACACCGGTTACCAAATAGTGATACTGGATATTTCTGACAGCGCCAATGTGCAACAGCGTATTTCTACTATAGAGGTGAAGCCCGATGAATTGCAATACAATACCTTTGCCATCAGTAACGAAGGAATTATGACCGGTTTACTTGCCGGTTCCGACGATGCAAAGATTGTATGGTGGAGGACAGACCGGATTGTAAATGAAATGGATGAATAAGATTCCTCCCATATCAAAGCATGCGCACAAATATGACCGGGGAGTCGTTGAAATTCATGCCGGGTCGGTGGGTGCTGTAGGGGCTGCGGTCATTGCGGCACGGGGAGCAGCGGCTGCCGGTGCAGGCCTTGTTCGCCTGCTTGTTGACGAGGCCATTTATCCCATAGCGGCAACGGCATTGGCCGTCCTGAACCCTGGCATAATGGTAGCGCCGGCCGGCACGGACAATGCTGCAAACGATGGCACAAAGGACAGCCGCTTTGTTCCCGATGCCATTGTCGCAGGTTGCGGCTGGGGCAGGGGGCCGGAACGCAAGGCTGCCTTACAAAACCTGCTTGCCAAAGCGGCCGGCACTGTGCCCCTTGTCCTTGATGCAGACGCAATTGCCCTCTTGAAGAATATAATAGAAGAAAATTCTTCTTTTGCCTTTAAGGGCAATGCAATCCTTACCCCGCACACCGGCGAAGCGGCAGCCTTTTTGGGTGTAGACAAAAAGGACCTGCTTGCATCCCCTGAGCCTTATCTAAAAGAAGCATCCCAAAGGCTCAATGCCCACATTCTTTACAAAAGCTACAATATGTATGTTGCTTCCCCGTCCATGAACGCCGAAACCTTAAACACAATCGAAAAACTGCATGGCGAGGAGCCTGTATTGGCACAGGGGGGAAGCGGCGACCTGCTTGCCGGTTTTTGTGGGGCCTTTTTGGCACGCAGCAAAAACACGCCGGGCCTTAATTGCCGCCTTGCAGCCCTCGCCGCCGCCGAACTCCTCCTCGAATCCGCCCGCCTCGGCCCAAAAAAGATATTAACCGTCAATGAACTAGCCTTTAACGCAGAAACAATAGCCGGAAAGGTATTTTTACCCTGAACCTGTATTTTTCCCTACCGCCTACTTGACTTATTACAAAAAAGGGTGTATATTAATATATCTATTGTTTTGGAGGAACTTATGAAACATACTCGAAAAAGGTTTATGTTCAAAAATGATGCAATCACCATAGGGGTGTTTGCGGTTATGGTTTGTGCTCTGTTCTTGAGTGCCTGTAACATTAAAGGAGTGGCCATAAAAGCAGCCCCCACCCTGGAAATCAAACTGGGCAACGTGCTTGGTTCTGCCATGGGCGAAGGAGAAGGTGTAAGTGAGTTGGTTTCGAGCTTCCTCGACCCTGCAGCCTTGCAAAAAACCCTTGGGGAATCAATGTCCGGTGTTAAGATTGATGTTTTACCTACCACAAATGCGGCGCTTACCGACTTGCCTGATGGTTCAAGCATTACCCCGGCAGACCAGCAAACCTATATTGTTGAATTTGAGGTAGCTAACCTTGATATTACCAGCGTAATTAGCGGTCTTGACTTAAGTTCTGCTTTTGATGATTTTTCTTCAGGTGATGACCAGATGCTTATATCCCCGGGAACTGAGATACCGGTTCCCGTAACGCTTCCTGCAAGTATATCCACCTTTATCACTGAAATAAACCAGGCGCAATTTAAGCTGAGTATTGAATATGCCGATGCCGCTACTGCAACAGCCAATGCTAATGTAAGTCTTGGTCGTGTAAAGTCGCAGTATAATGACGGAAATAAAATTAATCCGGACAGTGCAGTGGTAGACGGGACAGACGAGAAAAAAGTAATATATACTTTTGCCGCTATACCTACATTCGATACCGCAAATGATGAATTCCAAATGTTTGTCAATCTGCCACAACTAACCCATTTTGCTATTGCCGGGCTTGATTTTGATTGGACTACTGCAGAATTTAACATGCCGGGTGCCGGTGAGGAAACAAGTATTAGTTTTAATATGGGAAGCATGCTGGATATGTTAAAGGGTATTGAATTTAAAGGTATTTATGGTATGCTCTTTGCCGATTTGGGAGAAGGAACGAGTATTGGTGGTTTTACTTTGAAGAATGGCAGCGAGCTATTGGTAGACAATCAGCCCATCAACGCAAAGTCTCTTCCTGCTGCTTTGACAGGATTTGCCGGGGATGCTGATACTTTGGGAAGTACCCCTGCATTCAACTTAACCAGTATATTTGATGGCAGCAGCGCTGCCGATTTAAGGTATAGTTTTGAAACTGGCGCAAAAATTAACATGGTTAATGGTGACACAAATAGCTCAGGAGCCATTGCTCTGGTTATTATTCTTCCTCTTACCTTCTATGTGCCTGTTGATAATGGTTCAAGTGAGACGGATACAGGAAATCTGGTTGAGGTCGTAGCTGATGCAAGTACTGATCCTGTTACCTATGAGTATTACCGCAAAGTCGAACTGGAACAATTGAGCAGTTTGCAGGCTAATTTCGACATACAGAAAATGCTGGGTGAATACGGCGCTCTTTCTTCTGTTGGTATTAGGGTGAACGAAGTGTTAAATACGAGCCTTCCGAAAGAACTTGGTCTCTCAATTAAAGGTAAGGATGAAGAGGGTAATGATAAATGGGAAAGCCCGATACTCTTTGACCCTGATGAGGGACCGCAAGACTTCAGCGTGTCAGGTGAGATTACAAAGATTCCGGAATTTGGTATCGTAGTTCCTTGTGATACTCCCACTGATAAGACTACTGTGGCGACCTTTAGTATACAGCCGCCTCAGGCTGATGTTAAGTCAGAATTCGACTTGAATATCACCATTACGGCTACGGCGAATGTCGATTATGAGATTAAACTATAAGGAGAATTAAAAATGAAGAAATTTCTGTTACCTATATTAGTAATCAGCCTTCTCTGTATGCCGCTTAGTGCACAAGAGACAAGTGGCTGGCAGGCCTTTAGCGATTACTGGACTAAAACGGATGCCGAAGCAAGTAATCACCTGAAACCCAAGACCTCTTTCCGTATGGGCTTGGGGCTTAATACCCTTGCTGCTGGTGCTGCCTTGAATACTCCTTTCACTTTGGTGGATGTTCTTGGCAATAAAGACAATGACTGGAAAAAGAACGGTATCTGTGACCTGGACTTTACCAAGTTGGCAAAAGACAATGTTTTAAGCAAGAATGGTTTAGATCTGAATGTTGCTTTACAGTTACACCTTTTTGATTTAGCTATTCAGGGCAAACAAGAGGATGGTAGTTTTAAAGAATGGGGCTGGGGCCTTTCTATAGCCGATGTCTATGGTAGTTTAGATGTGGGCTTTACCCCCGGCCTGATTAAACTTATAGGGCAAGGTAATGTAGGGCAGGATAGGCTGGAAGCCGGCCTTAATGTATCAGGCGCTGTGTTTGCAGAAACTGTAGGCTTTAACTGGCATACAGAAAACTTTATTCTTCCCAAACTCTATGTAAAGTTTACCGGCGGTCACTTTATTCCCGTGTTTTATATTCCTAATTCCGGTGTCGATGTTTACATTGATACTAGAGGAAACGGCACCGTCTTGGGTGTTGACGGAAGTATCAATGGATACACGGCTATAGCATTTGATAGCAATAATAAGCCTACCGGCTTGAGCAGTTATGGTGGTTTTGATATTTCGGCACAGGCTGAATACAACTTTTTCTCGATGCTTGATGTTGGTATTACCATTGACAATATCCCCCTTGTGCCTGCCCATATGACAACCGTAATGACAATGAATATGTCTCAAGATATACTGAATACCAGCGACCTCCTCCACGGGGGAGGAATGGGTGGTTTTGATAGTCTCTTTGACAACATCAAGCCAGAATTTGCCAACAATGGTGACAAATGGGTCACAAGGCCAATGCGCTGGGATGTGTATGCCTTATATCGCCCGCTTCTTACTGATTTCCTTGTGCTCAGGCCCCATATCGGTTTTACCTCGCTTACCCCTGCAGAAGTAGGTTACTTTAACTTTGGTGTGGAAGCAAGCCTTAATGTAGGAGACTGGTTCACCTTTGCCTACTATACCGGTGGTTACGACGGCATCTGCCGCAATCGCTTTACTTTAAACTTCAACTGGAAGGTTCTACCAATATTCTTCAGTATCGAAACCCGTTCACAGGATTACTGGCGAGCTTGGACCCTCGATGGCGCCCTCATCACCCTTGGTGGCGCGATGGCGTTCTAGGTTAATTTCTTTTTGGGATGGTTAGGTGGGGGGTGAGTTGCATACAAACCCCTCCCCCAACCCCTCCCGCAAGGGGAGGGGAGTTAATTATTTGAAAAGTGTGCCGTTAAGTGTCCCCGATGCCAATCCCTGTAGTGCATGGGTTTTGCCGCCATTGGCAAGTATCATGGGGAGGCCGTAGGACAGGGCTATTTTTGCCGCTTCTATCTTTGTAACTATTCCCCCGGTGCCGAAACTTGAAGTGCTTGCATCTTCTGCCTGCTTTTCCAGCTTTTCTATATCAGTAACTTCTTCGACAAGCCTGGCATCGCTGTGTGTCTTGGGGTTTTTGTCAAACAAACCGTCTATATCGCTGAACAGTATCAGTAAGTCGGCGCTCCAAAGGGCTGCAGAACGGGCTGCAAGGGTATCGTTTTCGCCAATTTTTATTTCATCAACACTAACGCTGTCGTTTTCGTTTATAATAGGAATGATGCCTTCGTCGGTAAGGGTAAAAAGGGTGTTTCGCATGTTTAAACTCCGTATTTTGTCGCCAAAATCTTCGTTTGTTAATAGAAGTTGCCCTATATGCAGGTGATTGTCCTCAAAGGCTTTTCGCCAGACATCCATTAATTCAACCTGGCCGACGGCACAGAGGGCCTGCCGGTAATGTATGTCCTTTTTTCGTGCCCAGGCGCCCATGGTCGACAAACCGGCAGCCTGCGCCCCCGATGACACAATCACAATCTGCTTCCCCTGCTTCATTAAAGCAGCAGCATCCTCTGCAATCTCCCCAAGCCGACTCACATTTATACGGCCATCCTCCCCGGCCAGCGTATTAGAGCCATACTTAAGGACAATTTTTCGTGCACTAGCAATAATATCTTGTATCGACATATAATTGTTTTCCCCTTTATAAGCGTATCTGTCCACTGCCTTTAACCCGGTACTTGTAGGTTGTTAATGCTTCCATTCCCATAGGGCCGCGGGCATGAAACTTCTGGGTGCTTATACCCAGTTCTGCACCAAAACCAAAGCAGCCACCATCGGTAAAGCGAATACTTGCATTGACATACACACAAGCCGCATCCACCTCGGCACAAAACCGTTCCGCATTGGCCATATCATTAGTCAAAATCGCTTCCGAATGCTTTGTGCCATATTTATTGATGTGCTCAATCGCCTCATCAATACCAGAAACAGTCTTTACCGCCAAAATATAATCCAAAAACTCAGTTTCCCAATCTGACTCGGTAGCCAAGCCACTATTTGTTACAACAACCCCGCGCCTCTGCGCCTCCGCGTGAGCTTCTTCATCCATTCTGAGTTCGCATTTATCCCCCAGTCGTTCAACAAGCGCCGGAATTAAGACCGAAACCGCGTCCTTATGCACCAGCAAAGTTTCCACCGCATTGCAAGCCCCGGGTTTCTGCATCTTTGCATTTTCTATTATATCAAGGGTATTTTGCAGACCGGCCTCTGTCCCAAGAGCGGAAGACTCCACATAGATATGGCAATTACCCTCGCCGGTTTCTATTACGGGAATACGGGCATTTTCTACCACATGCCGAATAAGGCTGTGGCCACCCCGTGGCAGCACGACATCAATTTTTCCCCGTGCGTTAAGTATTTCGTCTATTTCGCTGTGGTCCTTCCCCGGAGCCAGTTCTACAGCATTGGGAACGCCGCCGCCTTCGCCAAGCCCCTTCTTTATGGCTGCAACCAAGGCTTTATTGCTTGCCTGTGCCGCAGATGAACCCCGCAAAAGGATGCTGCAGCCGGTTTTATAGGCAAGGCTAAAGGCTTCTACGGTAACATTGGGCCTGCTTTCATAAATAATAGCGACAAGGCCAATGGGCACCGCGATTTTTTCGATAAAAAGGCCGTTGGGAAGGGTCCAGCCGTCTAAAACACGGCCTATTGGGTCGGGGAGGGCGGCAACTTCTTTAAGGCCTTCAATAATGCTATCGATTCTGCCCTCATTCAAGCTCAGCCGGTCAATAAGTGATGCTTTCATACCGGCTTCTTCTGCCCGAAGGACATCAGCCTTATTGGCCTTAAGAATTTCCGAACGAGCGCCATCAATTGCCCGGGCGGCGGAAAGCAGGGCGGCGTCTTTTTCTTCCCTCATCTGCAAGGCAAGGGCCTTTTGTGCGCCGATGAGGCTTTCGATTTGGCTGGACATATTTGACATGGCTAGATACTAGCAGAAAAATAAAAAAATAACAAGTGCCGGGCTTGACTTTCTTCGGCGATTGAGGTATATTATATATATCGTGAATACAAAAATAATATACAAAATAGTCGGGCTTTTATTGTTTAGCCTTTGTTTGCTGGTATCCTGTGAACTTTTTAACCCTCTCAATTATAATAACAGTGAAAGTAACTTACCCGAGGGGAGTTTTTGGGCCTTGAATTTGAAAACAAATAAACCTTATAAAGTAGAGGCACAATTGTTTTATAAAGGCAATCATTGCATTATTTATGTCGATAAAGCGCTGAGTGGCACGGGAAAAAGTGTCAGTCTGGATACAGCAAAAGCTATTGCAGACGAATATGATAATACGATTCATGGCCTGGTAACCGGTTCTTTTGGTGAATTCAAGGATGTTGACGATAATGGCAAGGTAACTTTCCTTCTGCTTGATATTCAGGATGGTTATGACCCCAAGACCAGTTCAGGCTATACCGGCGGTTTTTTCTACAGCCAGGATATGTATGATGCTGATCTGTATAAGTATTCAAATGAAGCGGACATGCTCTACCTTGATGTCTATCCGCAGGTACCAAATTCTTCTGCCTTCTATTCTACCATGGCCCATGAATTACAACATCTGGTGGAATTTTCTCAAACAACATCAAAAGGTAAATCGCCAAAAGATATTTGGCTGAACGAAGGGCTTTCTACCGGCGCTGAGTATCTCTATGGAAAGACGATTAATAACATTGACCCTAATAGAAGAGTGCTGACCTATCTTCTTTCGGAGCTTGCGCCAAGCGGTAATAACTTCTTCTGTTGGGATAGTTCGCCGACAAGTAATGCTTTGGTAGATTATGCAACGGTATATCTTTTTTTCCAATGGCTGAGAATTCATTCGGACAATGGAGCAGGCATTTATAAGAATATAATTAATAAAAACACCTCTGCCGGTCATAGTGATGTTGTAGCTGCAATAAACGACAATTTTGGCAAATATGACGCTCCTTCTCTTGACTGGGAAACCGTTCTTGCTTCCTGGCTGCTTTCCAACAAGAACTATCAGGGGAAGGGCCTTGTCGGTTATGGCGCTGATAGCAGTTTTACCGAATTCTTGAGCACAACGATGAGCGGCAAGAGTATGTCGCAGTTGGTGCCTTCATATACAGTAAGACGGGCTATAAACCTCAGGCCCGGTGAAGGTGTTTTTTGGGATTACAATGGCCTTACAAATCCTGAAAACAAGGGGAATATAGTTTATGATAAGAGTCTTACGAACTTACTCTTAGCCTATAACAAGAATATCAGCCTGTATGGCGGGCAAGAAGGTGCAAGTCTTCCCCCTTCCGCCCCTTTTATACCGGCCCCATCAGTTTCTGCATCGAGAAGCCTGGAAGGTTCCCAATCGTCTGAGCTCTACGAAGTCTTGAAAGATGTCCCGCTTGACTGGAAAACTTTAACAAGTAGGAAGGAGTAAGTAGGAAGTAGGAAGGAGCAAGTAAGAAGGAGTAAGGGGGATGAGAGAGGGTGTGTTGCTTTTCGTGCTTTTCATGTTTTTTACTGTTTTGATAAATCCTCTTGCTGCTCAGGGGAACAGGGATGTTGCTCAGGGGAATACTGATGTTGCTCAGAGTAACACTGATGCTGTTCAGCCCAAGCCGCAGGCTGCTGAGATAGAACTTACCGGTATGGTTCGGCTTGTTGGTAATGAGCCTTTTACCGAATACTGCATCACCGACGATACAGGCAATGACTGGTATGTCGATGCTGAAAGCAGGCCGTTGTTCCAAGGCCTGGAACACAAAAGCGTCAGGGTCAAAGGCATCCTCGAAAACAAACCCCAAATCCTCGCCGACGGCACAAGGCTTAGGGACAAAAAGATTCTTCATAATATTGAAATCATAAAAAAGTAACCACGAATAACACGAATGGCCTTCGGCCACACGAATTTTTGCTTACTTATCATAGAATATTCGTGTCGGCGAAGCCGATTCGTGTATATTCGTGGTTGTTTTTATGATTTCAAAGTTAA
>JAISIL010000103.1 GCA_031262035.1 Spirochaetaceae bacterium
TTAACTTTGAAATCATAAAAACAACCACGAATATACACGAATCGGCTTCGCCGACACGAATATTCTATGATAAGTAAGCAAAAATTCGTGTGGCCGAAGGCCATTCGTGTTATTCGTGGCAATTTCTTACAGTACTTATTTTCCGTCTGCAGCAGAGGTGCCTGCTATTTTGCCGGAAACGATGATTTCAACAATCGCGTTGCCGCCCAGGCGGTTACCTGCATGGAAGCCGCCGGTTACTTCGCCTGCCGCATAGAGGCCGGGAATCGGTTTGTCGTTCTTGTCGAGCACGTGCCTTTCCAGGTCTACCTTGAGGCCGCCCATCGTGTGGTGGGTGGAAGGAGCCATAGCGCGCACCAGCAGTTTGCCGATGCTATAAGTGCCGTCAGCCGCAAAAGCGCCGATGTAGCCTTTCGCTGTGGTTTTTCCGGGTGTCAGGCTTGCCAACTTGTCGGCGCGCACTGCAGCGTCGTAATCGGTAATGGTCTTTTTCAGTATTGCCGCATCTACACCCATAATCTGTGCCGCATCATCCACGCCGTCGCAGAAGTAGAACCGGCCTTCACGGTCGTTCTTGTGGCTCCATTCAGCATTGGTCACGAAATTCGCGGTCGGGCCGTCTGCCGCCTGCCCTTCTACCTTTTCCTCCGTGCCGGTTGTCTTCATAATCGGGAAGAAGGTGGAAAGATAGATAGAATAGCGGGGATTGCCGATTTCCCAGAAAAGGCCGTCTTTGCCGCCAAAGCGGAAGGCGTCCAGAGAGAGAACATCGCGTTCTGCCGCTTCGTTGACATAGCGGATAGCCTCATCGGGATTGGGGCTGCCGTCAGCCTTTGTCTTAGGACCAACATAGATGGGGGCTTCGCCCTGACCGAAAGCCAGATTGCCCTGGTCGTTACCGGTGCCCGGGGGGAAACTGATAGGCATAAGCTGTGTCCAGCCTTCGCCAACTGTCGCTGCGCCCACTTTTGTAGCCAACTCGATACCTTTTCCTGCCCACACATTACGGTTTGTTGTCTTGATATTCGAAATATATGCGGGGTCCCAGTATTTATTGGTATCCTGCACCATCTTGATATCGCCGGCATAGCCGCCTGTTGCCAGGATTACACCTTTGTTCGCTGTATATTCAAAAGGAGTTTTTGTTCCGTCAAGTATTTCACCTTTAACGCCAGTGATTTTTTCACCGCTCTTTACCAGTTCGGTAACACGAGCGCGGAGCATAACCTGATTATTTCCCGCCTTGTTGTAGGTCTTCAGAATCATGTTCTTCGGAGTAAGAAGATAGGAACCCCACTTGTTGGGGTCGGGAGGGCCAGGCATACGGCCTGTGCGGACGCCGTCAATAAAGGAGCCGCCCATGTCGTTTTCACGGGGCCAGAGACAGCCAATCAGGGTGAAATTTTTGCTGTAGTCAAAGACCGCGCCTTCCGGGGCAAGCCAGGGTTTGATGTTAAGCGCTTCGGTGCAGAACTGGGTAACCAGGTCGATATCGCCATAAATCCACTCTTTCTTGTCGGCGCTCATGCGAAGTCCGCCGTAGTAGGTCTGGAAGATATGCAGTTCCGGAGTGCTGAACAGGGTCAGGTCGGTTTCTTTGGCGCCGCCCGCCATTTTAGCGTCTGCCCACTTCATGTATTCGGCAATTTGGCCTTTCAGTGTCTTGAGTGTCGGCAGGAAATCCGCGTGGACGCCCCACTGGTCAAGTTTGTAATCATCCACCGTGTTGATATTGGTCATATCAGTGGGGGGAGTAAAATCCTGCTCGCTCCAGTTGGCAATCTGCCGCAGTGTGTCCAGGTTACCCTGCATCATCTTGGTCTTGGTAACGGTGGGACCTTGATACCCTTCCCAGCTTGTATTGGGGTCGGGGTTCGGAGCCGTGGTGGCATCCGGGTTCTTGGGATCCCAGGCCAAGGAAGGCTCGGCCGACTGGAACTGACCGCCTGAAACAAGGGTGTTGCCGCCAATTTCAGCATTCTGTTCAATAACGATTACCGATGCGCCTTTCTGTGCTGCTGCTGCGCCTGCCATCATGCCGGCGCCGCCTGCCCCTACGACTACTACATCGTAAGTTCCGGTAATTTTCGCTCCGGCCTTATTGGGGATAGCCTTAACGCCTTTCTGCAAGTCACGAGGATTGGCCCCTGCCTGCTTTGCAGCGTCTTCTACAGCCTGCCGCACGGCAATGCTGGTAAATGTTGCCCCGGTTACACTGTCTACATCGGTAGAAGTGAACTCCTTAATAATGGGGAACATAATATCGTAGGCCACATCTCCTACATGTGCCGTTTCTCTGGAAGACTTTACCTTTATATCGGTAATAGCCTTCTCGGAAAATGTTACATCAAGGCTGACCAAATCATTATAGCCTTGAGCCGTTCCGGTGTAGGTTCCCGGGGTAAAAGTAATATCCGCCCCTCCTCCTGCACCAGAGCCAGAGCCTGACGCACAGGTAATGAGCGAGAGGCCTGCAACCAGGGCGAAGGCTATAAAAGCCACCGCCAGTAGTTTTTTCTTCATATTTTTCCCTCCTATAGGATTTTATGAATGGCGCATTGTATCATAAACAAATAAAAAGGTCAAGCTCCCCTTGACAAAGTTCGTGCAAAATACTAGAATAGAATATACATAATATCAAGCATTCTCGAGGAGGAGTGTATGCAATTAAAGATGAAAAGAAGTTTTCTGCTTCTTGCAAGTCTCGTTTTTCTTGCCGCTGTAGTGCTAGCCGCTTGCGCGTCTACCCGTTTTAAGGCAGGAACCTATGAAGGCAGCGCTATGGGTTTTCATGGCACTGTCACGGTAAAAGTCACCCTTTCTGCAGACAAAATTGTTTCCGTCGTTGCAGAAGGCAATGAAACAGAGGGTATCGGGGATAAGGCCCTGCAGCTCCTTCCCCCGGAGATTGTTGCCGCCCAATCAATAAAGATTGATGCAATAACCGGGGCAACCAAGACAAGCGATGCAATTCTATACGCTACAGAAGACGCCCTTATTTCAGCGGGGATTGACCCCTCAAAACTGCTTCCGGTAGAAAGCTTTGTCCAGAAAAACAAATCTTTAAATGAAGATTCCGGAAACAGCGCCGCCGATGTCGGCGAAGATGCATCGTCATTATTTTAGTAGGAGATATATCATGAAAAAGTATGTGTTACTTTTGACGGCTCTCTTTGGAATGGTTTCTGCACAGGCACTTTTTGCAGCCCTTCCCAAAGACGGATTCTATTTTGCCAAAGACCCGCTGGCTTATTCCAATGCTGGGACTGCACAGGCCGCAGCAGGTATGTCTGGCCAGATGGTAGTGCAGGTTCAGGGCGGCAAAATTGTCAAAGCGGAATTCAATTTGGTCAGCACAGACGCCAAATTCAAGGATTTACGGACATCCGGAACGAATAAAAACTTTACCGCCGCCGCTAATGCCCTTGAAAAAGACCTGATTTCAAGCCAGAACATCAAGGACCATAGTGTAAGCGGTGTCCAGGCAGCCCAGTCCAAGATGTTCTTTACCCTGGTGGACAAGGCTCTTGCTTCCCAGCCTGTTGCAAAAGGCCAGTATAAAAAAGACGGCTGGTATTATGCAAAGGTTCCCTGCACTCCCGACAAGGAAGGCAAAACCTGGGGTATAGACGACACCGTTCTGCTTACTGTGGTGAATGGCACCATTGTCGACTCAATCTGGAACGGAATTATCAACTACACTGGCTACTCTGATTCAAAACTGGTAGTATCTGCTGCCGATTCCCGTGGCTATCCAATGCCCGGCAAAGCGGGAAAATGGCACGAACAGGCGGCAAAAGCCGATGCAGCCCTTATAAAGGCACAAGACCCGGCAAAGGTTGATGCAGTCTCCGGCTGCACTATTCACATTGCCGACTTCCTGACAGCGGCAAAAGACGCTTTGAAGGATGCAAAGTAAGAAAACACAAAGCAAGCATTTGCAAAGCAAGCGCTTGCTTCTTCGGCCTCTGGACATCCTCGTCATTGCCTTTGCCGTTTTAACCACAGCCTTTTCGGGCTATTTGGTTTACGGCAGGCAGGACGAGGCCGACGAGGTCCTCATTGAGTGCATGGGAAAAAAGTGGGTCTATCCCCTGACTGCAAACGAGGAAGTCCTTATTCCCGGCCCCCTTGGAGCAAGTGTTGTGCGCATCTCCGGGGAAAAAGCCTGGGTTGACTTTTCTCCCTGCCCAAACCAAACCTGCGTGCAGACAGGTTCTATTCACCATGCAGGCGATTGGGTGGCCTGCCTTCCCAATCAGGTGTTTGTATCCGTCCAAAGCAAAGGTCAAAACGAGGGGGACAGCCTTGGCATTGATGCTTTCTCCCGTTAGTAATCTCAATTCCATTAAACGTAAAGATATCGCCCTGCTTGGAGCATTTTGCCTCTTTCTTTCTACCATAGAATACATGATTCCAAAGCCCCTGCCCTTTATGCGCCTGGGATTGGCAAACCTTCCCCTGCTTCTGGCCCTTAATATTTTTGATTTTAAGTCCTTTTTGATACTGCTTTTCATAAAAACCCTGGGGCAGGCCCTCATCACCGGCACTCTATTTTCATACATTTTTCTTTTTTCCCTTTGCGGAACAATCCTTTCAGGGCTTACCATGTTTGGCTTAAGGCGGCTCTGCCCTGCCAAACTGATGGGTTTTGTCGGCATCGGAGCCGCAGGAGCCTTTGTTTCAAACTTAAGCCAATTGGCCCTGGCCTACATATTTATCTTCGGAGACAACACCCGCTATGTAGCCCCTCCTTTTTTAGCAGCAGGCATCATCACCGGCATTCTCCTCGGCATTTTCTGCGAACTCTTTACCCGGCAGTCGGAATGGTATCGTTTGAGGTGGCAAAATGAAAAAGTTTGAATCCTTCCGCCTTAGACGAAGCGCCTTCTTCTACAGCCTTTTTAGCGCAAAGGCCCTTGCATTAGCAGGGCTTCTTGCTATGCCGGCCTTTGTTTTTTGCCCTTCAACGCCGCTTCGTATCCTCCAGTTCCTTTTTTTCTGGTTTGCAGCCTGGCTTTCCGGTAAAAAAAACAATCCCCTTATAACCCTTGCCATCATTTTGGGCATTGTTCTTTTTAATTTAATTGTCCCTTATGGGCAGGTTCTCTACACTATAGGCCCGTTTCAGATTACCGGCGGGGCGCTTGGCTCGGGCATTCACCGGGCAGTAACCCTTGAGGGCCTTATCATGCTTTCCCGCATTGCAGTCCGCCGCGACCTGAAACTTCCCGGCTTTTTTGGCGAGATTATCGCCGATAGTTTTAAAATCTACGCCGATATTGAAGAGCGTCGGCACAAGGTTCAGCGTAAGAATATATTGAAGAACATTGATAATCTGATGCTGGAACTTAGCCAGGCCGAAGATGAAACAACAACAAAATCTCAAAATAAAATTCAAAAAACTTCAATAAAGGGCTGGCTTATTCTTGCAACAGGCGTCCTTATTGCATGGGGGCTCTACTTTCTACACTGGGGTGGGTCATTCTAACCCGCTTTGCAGGATTTTCCGAGGCATTGGGTCAAAATGACCCAGACCTTCTTTTTTAAACCTTTTATTCTCTTGTATTTCTTTGTATTATAGCAAGTTAGTAATTTCTTTCTGTGGCATAAAAATTGCTAATATATTAGTGTCTAATAGCCGACAACTTTAGATAAGGAAGGTGTTTTATGAGAAATAAATCTTTAATCTATGTAGTATCATTAATTCTTATCGCAGGTATTGCTTCTATAACTTATTCTTGTGATATGATGAACGGGATTGGTGAGTGGATTGAAGAAACCCCTTCTGTCTCCCCCGAAGAGAATTTGCCGGAGTATATTTCAGGCGAGGTTTCTCTTTCACAAATAGACAACACCTTCGTAGCAGACACAAGCAAGGTAATTTACGGTGTGGATGGCAATCCGAATAATCTTATTCCGAGTTTTAGCTGGTATAGAGACAACCAGGGAGATAGAGAATGGACAGCGATACCGGATGTTTCGACCGACACGCTTCCTTTAATAAATGCCTATCTTGACTGCAATATCCGTGTAGAGGTAAAAGAGTCCACAGGGACACTAAAAGGTGCAGTGTATGCAGAGAAAGTGTATACCAAGACACCGGAACTGTATATTTCAGGCGAGGTTTCTCTGACACAAATAGACAATACCTTCGTGGCAGACACAAGCAGGGTAATTTACGGTGCGGATGGCAATCTTATTCCGGGCTTTAGCTGGTATGTAGACAACAAGGGAGACAGAGATTGGACAGCAATACCGGATGTTTCGACCGACACGCTTCCTCTAAAAGATGACTATCTTGACTGCAATATCCGTGTAGAGGTAACAGCCTCTCCCTTAAAAGGGGCAGTGTATGCACAGAAGGTGTATCCCAAGACACCGGAACTGTATATTTCAGGCGAGGTTTTTCTTACCCAAATAGACAACACCTTCGTAGCGGACACAAGCAAGGTAATTTACGGTGCAGATGAGAATCCGGATAATCTTATTCCGAGTTTTACCTGGTATATAGACGACGAGGGAAACAGAGAATGGACAGTGATAGAAGATGCCTCGACCGGCACGCTTACCCTAAAAGATGACTATCTTGACTGCAATATCCGTGTGGAAGTAAAAGAGTCCACAGGGACAATAAAAGGGGCTGTGTATGCAGAGAAAGTGTATACCAAGACACCGGAACTGTATATTTCAGGCGAGGTTTCTCTGACACAAGTAGATAACACCTTCGTAGCGAATACAAGCAAGGTAATTTACGGTGTAGAGGGGAATCCGGATAATCTTATTCCGAGTTTTATCTGGTATGTAGACAACCAGGGAAACAGAGAATGGACAGCGATAGAAAATGCTTCGACCAACACGCTTACTTTAAAAGATGACTATCTTGAATGCAATATCCGTGTAGAGGTAAAGGAGTCCACAGGGACACTAAAAGGTGCAGTGTATGCAGAGAAAGTGTATACCAAACTGAATATTTCAGGCGAAGTTTCTCTGACGCAGGAAACAAACACACTGACGCTGACAGCAGACACAAGCGGAGTGATTAACCTGGATAACCCGCTCAATTACAAATGGTATGTGGAAGACAATCCCTGGACAGTAATAACAGGAGATACGAACACAATCAGCGTGCCTGATGAATACACAGGCAAACTTGTCAGGCTGGAAGTTACAGCCCCTCCATTAAAGGGAGCCTTGTATGCATATAAGATGATTCTCAAACCGGTGATTCTTTCTGCCCTGGCGGATCTCAAAGCTCCGGCAATCCTCAGCGAGAAGATTGACGGCACGGAATATTATGGCACAGAACCGGGCGGCATTGCGGAGGCGCTTGCCTGGATAGACGGCCAGACCCCGGGAACAGCGGGAAGTATCTACGCCGCTGGCCTTGGGCTTAACGGCAAAAACGGCGGCCAGGGCTGGAAGATGGACGGCACGGAGCCTCGCGCGGCCGACTATCCTCTTGCCGGACGGGTTTTCCGCATCAATCTTGAAGACGACAAGGAACTCGGCCCGCAGACTCTGGGCGATTCATCGGGCACAAACAACTATCCAAATATCAAAGCCCCAAATGCGGACCATAAGGTGAATATTACCATCATCGGGAATCCGACAGCAAACCAAGGGGCTACAAGCGACTGGAACGATAAAGTGGACCTCCGCTTGAACGCCAAGGGCAGCCTTTTCAAACTGGCAGATGGCTCATACATCAGCCTGACCCTCGACGGGGCGCTCACGCTGGAAGGGCTTACGAATGGAACCCATTACAACGACAGCAATACCGACCCCTTCTATAAAATCAGTCAGGCGGGTAAAGATGGCCTACATCTGAAGGGCCTTGCCAACGACAGCATGGACAACGACAGCCCGCTCATCTATGCCGGCCCCACAACAGCCCTCACGATGAAAGACGGCGTCACGCTCTGCGGCAATACCGTAGATGGTGGTGTTCTACACGGAGCCGGTTCAGCCGTGGCCATCCTGGGCTCATATAATGGTAGCTCGGACACAACAGACGGCGCCGTATTCACCATGGAAGGCGGCCTTATCGCCTGGAACCATAGCAGCACTGTTGGCACTGTTTATATGGGCGATACTGCGGTAAATGAAGGATACAAGACCTCGTGCAAATTTATTATGGAAGGCGGCTTTGTAAAGGACAACTACGTCACCATCTGGGGAGGTGGCGTATATGCTAGTTCAGGCACTACCGTAAAAATGTCGGGTAATGCTGAAATCAGCAGCAATACGGCTAACGATGATGGCGGCGGCATATATGCCAATGATAGCACAGTAACCATGTCGGACGATGTGAAAGTAAGTAGCAACACCACAGCCCAAGATGGTGGCGGCATATATGTAACGGGCACATTTACTATGGAAGGTAATACTAAATTCAGCGGCAACTACGCCGAGAACGGAGGCGCTGTGTATATGGATAACGGGTCAAGTGAAGTCAGATTCACTATGAACGGCGGCGAAATATGCAATAATACAGCGTCACAGTCGGACGGCGGCATCTATAAAGCTAGCGGCATTTTTAAGAAGTTCGGCGGTAACGTCTACGGTAACTTCCACAATAATACAATACTTCATGAACTTTGCGATGGTTTGGAAGGCCGAGATGCCTGGGAACTTCACGACTGGAATTTTGATGAAGATCATAGCCCGCAACGCTGGAAGCCATGAGGTAGCAGAATGGGTCATTCTAACCCGCTTTGCAGGCTTTTCAGAGGCATTGGGTCAAAATGACCCAATGCCTTCTTTTTTAAAACTTTTATTCTCTTGTATTTCTTTGTATTATAGCAAGTTAGTAATTTCTTTCTGTGGCACAAAAATTGCTAATATATTAGTGTCGAATAGCCGACAACTTTAGATAAGGAAGGTGTTTTTTGAGAAATAAATCTGTAATCTATGTAGCATCATTAATTCTTATCGCAGGTATTGCTTCTATAACTTATTCTTGTCATATGATGAACGGGATTGGTGAGTGGATTGAAGAAACCCCTTCTGCCTCCCCTGAAGAGCCGCTGCCGGAGTATATTTCAGGCGAGGTTTCTCTTACACAAATAGACAACACCTTCGTAGCGGACACAAGCAAGGTAATTTACGGTGCGGATGAGAATCCGAATAATCTTATTCCAAGTTTTAGCTGGTATATAGACAACCAGGGAGATAGAGAATGGACAGCGATACCGGATGTTTCGACCGATACGCTTACTTTAAAAGATGCCTATCTTGACTGCAATATCCGGGTGGAAGTAAAAGAGTCCACAGGGACACTAAAAGGTGCAGTGTATGCAGAGAAAGTGTATACCAAGACACCGGAACTGTATATTTCAGGCGAGGTTTCTCTTACACAAGTAGATAACACCTTCGTAGCGGACACAAGCAAGGTAATTTACGGTATAGAAAGGAATCCAAATAATCTTATTCCGGGCTTTAGCTGGTATATAGACAACAAGGGAGACAGAGATTGGACAGCGATACCGGATGTTTCGACCGACACGCTTACTTTAAAAGATGACTATCTTGACTGCAATATCCGTGTAGAGGTAACAGCCTCTCCTTTAAAAGGTGCAGTGTATGCACAGAAGGTGTATCCCAAGACACCGGAACTGTATATTTCAGGCGAAGTTTCTCTGACAGAAACAGGTAGCACCTTCGTAGCGGATACAAGCAAGGTAATTTACGGTGTAGAGGGGAATCCTGATGAACTTAGTCCGAGTTTTACCTGGTATGTAGACGACAAGGGAGACAGAAAATGGACAGCGATAGAAAATGTTTCGACCAACACGCTTACTTTAAAAGATGAATATCTTGACTGCAATATCCGTGTAGAGGTAAAAGAGTCCACAGGGACACTAAAAGGTGCAGTGTATGCGGAGAAAGTGTATACCAAGACACCGGAACTGTATATTTCAGGCGAGGTTTCTCTGACACAAGTGGATAACACCTTCGTAGCGGACGCAACCAAGGTAGTCTATGGTGAGGATGGCAATCCGAATAATCTTATTCCGAGCTTTAGCTGGTATGTAGACAACAAGAGAGCCAGGAACTGGACAGCGATAGAAAATGCTTCGACCGACACGCTTACTTTAAAAGATGACTATCTTGACTGCAATATCCGTGTAGAGGTAAAGGAGTCCACAGGGACACTAAAAGGTGCAGTGTATGCAGAGAAAACACCGAAACTGTATATTTCAGGTGAGGTTTCTCTGACACAGGAAACAGACACGCTGACGCTGACAGCAGACACAAGCGGAGTGATTAGCTTGGGTAACACACTCAATTACAAATGGTATGTGGAAGACGATCCCTGGACAGTAATAACAGGAGACACGAACACAATCAGCCTGCCTTATGAATACATAGGCAAACTTGTCAGGCTGGAAGTTACAGCCCCTCCATTAAAGGGAGCCTTGTATGCATATAAGCTGATTCTCACGGTGCCTCTTGCTGCCCTGGCGGAACTCAAAGCTCCGGCCATCCTTAGCGAGAAGATTGGCGGCAAGGAATATTTTGGCACAGAACCGGGCGGTATTGCGGACGCGCTTGCCTGGATAGACGGCCAGACGCCAGGAACAGGAAGTATCTACGCCGATGGCCTTGGGCTTAACGGCAAGAACGGCGGCCAGGGCTGGAAGATGGACGGCACGAAGCCTCGCGCCGCCGACTATCCTCTTGGAGGACGGGTTTTCCGCATCAATCTTGAAAACGACGAGGACCTCGGCCCGCAGACTCTGGGCGATTCATCGGGCACAAGCAACTATCCAAACATCAAAGCCCCAAATCTGACCTATCCGGTGAGTATCACAATCATCGGGAATCCGACAGCAAACGGAGGGGCTACAAGCGACTGGAACAATACAGTGGACCTCCGCCTTAATGCGCAGGGCAGCCTCATAAAACTGGCCGACAACTCATACATCAGCTTGAGCCTCGAGGGGGCGCTCACGCTGGAGGGGCTTACGATGACCCGTAACATCGACGACGATGGCGGCAAATACAACAAGATTATCGCGGCGGGCCTTGCCACCGACAGCATGGACAACACTGCTTCCCTGGTCTATGTCGGCAAGTATAACGATCTTACCATGAAGGGAGACACGAAGGTCACCGGCAATGCTTGTCCGACGAGTTACCCGGGCGGCATTAAAGTTACACGCGGCACATTAACCATGAAAGACAATGCAAAAGTCATCCATAATGTGTCAAAACGCGACAGCTTAATGATCTCTAACAGCACATTAGACATGTATGGTAACGCGGAAGTCAGCGGCAACGAGTCGCTGGTCGATCGGTGCGCCGGCATATATGTCTTCAAGAGCACAGTAACCATGCAAGACTACGCGAAGGTTAGCGACAACACTGCAAAGGGCGTCGGCGGCATACAACTCACCACTTCCAGCACATTAACCATGTCCGGCAACGCGAAGGTCAGCAACAACACGGCAAAGACGGAGTACAGCGGCGGCATACTTGTTGAAATTTCCAGCACATTAATCATGAAAGACAACGCTGAGGTCAGCGGCAACACTGCAGGCACTTACGCCGGCGGCATATATGTCAAGACTAACAGCACATTAACCATGCAAGACTATGCGAAGGTCAGCAACAACACGGCAAAGACGGAACACAGCGGCGGCATATATGTCTACGATAGCAGCACATTAGACATGTCGGGCCACGCGGAAATCAGCAACAACACTGCCGACACCAATAGCGGTGGCATTAGAGCATACAATTCTTCCATAACAATGTCGGACTACGCGAAGGTCAGCGGCAATAGAGCAAAATCGACTAAGGATCCGAAAGGCGGCGGCGGCATCACGATATTCGCGAGCAATTTTGAAATGTCCGGCTCCGCTGAAATTAGCGGCAATGTCACCGACGAATGGGTCGGTGGAGGCGTGCTCTGGGAGGGTACCACAACCTCCACCGCTTGCACATTTAAGATGCGCGGCGGCGTTATTAAAAATAACAGGGCTGGCGTCAACCAAAATCAGATGGCAAACGTCTCGGGCACTAATACGCTAATCTGGCCTGAGGGAACCACGGGATATGTCTATGCCACCGAGGGCGACACAAATCCGTCAGAACATGTCGGCCCGGTCAACATACCCATGCCGGTAACAGAATACAAGGTAGAGGCCGTGCCAACAGCGCCGTGATAAGGAAAGAATAGAGGGGACTGACGAATTTGCCTTCGCCAGTCCCGGTAAAAAAATTAATTTTTCCCCTTGACTATTATCAAAATTTTTAGTAAATTATAGATATGAAGGAAAATGAAACTGTAGGGGCGGAGGAAATCTCGCCCGATGAAACTACAGAGGCCGGGGATAACCAGCCTAAAAAGACGCCTGAACAAGGGTCTGATGTAGAAAACGATAAGACAGAACCCGTAGGGGCGGATAATAATCCGCCCGATATAACAGAGCTCGAAGCACAGGTTGCAGACCTAAAAGACCAGTATTTACGCAAGGCTGCCGAGTTCGAAAATTTCCGGAAGCGCCTCCTCAAAGACAAGCAGGATGCCATCGATTTTGCAAATCAGAGGCTCTTCGAAGATTTAATCCCGATAATCGATGACTTCGAGCGGGCGATTAAGTCGGCAGAAGCGAGCTCGACTGTAGAAGAACCTGACAGCGAAGAAAACAAGGCATTTAAAGCAATGTATGAAGGCATCAGCATGATAGAAAAACGCCTTGTCAGCACCCTGGAAAGCAAGTGGGGCCTCAAGCGCTTCGATTCAGAGGGCGAACCCTTCGACCCCAACAAACACGAAGCCCTCATGATGGAAACCTCCCCCGATGTAGAAGAAGACACCGTCGGCGCGGACCTCATAAAGGGTTATATGTTGAAAGACAGAGTCATCCGACCCGCAAAGGTCAAGGTCATCAAACCGGAATGACCCCGTAGGGGCGTTGCGTGCAACGCCCAAAATCGTAGGGACACGATTTATCGTGTCCGAATCGTAGGGGCGGGGTTTGCCCGCCCGTAGGGGCACGGCGTGCCGTGCCCGAACCGATAGGAAATCACGAGCGTAGCGACGCTACGCCCCAAGATAGGAGAGAAAAAAATGAGTAAGATCATAGGTATCGACCTGGGAACCACCAATTCGTGCGTTGCAGTTTTGGAAGGCGGGGAGCCATTGGTTATCCAGAACAGCGAGGGCGACAGGACAACCCCCTCGATTGTAGGTTTTACAAGCAAAGGTGAGCGCGTAGTAGGCAAGCCGGCAAAAAACCAGATGATTCAGAACCCTGAAAACACCGTTTATTCTATTAAACGGTTCATGGGGCACCGCTATGGCGAAGTTTCAGAAGAAATGAAGCATGTTCCCTACAAGGTTGTCGAACAGGGCGGCGATGTCCGTGTGGCAATTGACGGCAAAAACTATTCGCCGCAGGAAATTTCGGCCTTCATTCTGCAAAAGATGAAGAAAACAGCCGAAGATTACCTTGGCGAGCCGGTGACAAAGGCCGTTATCACCGTGCCGGCATACTTTAACGACGCCCAAAGGCAGGCAACCAAGGATGCCGGTAAAATAGCCGGCCTCGAAGTTGAACGAATTATCAACGAACCCACGGCTGCATCCCTGGCATTTGGTTTTAACAAAGACCAAAAGAAGGATAAAACTATTGCCGTTTATGACCTTGGCGGCGGCACCTTCGATATTTCCATTCTGGAACTTGGTGACGGGGTCTTCGAAGTAAAGAGCACCAATGGCGATACCCACCTTGGTGGTGACGATTTCGACCGCCGTATTCAGGAATGGCTCATTGCCGAGTTTAAAAGCGATAGCGGCATCGACCTGGGTGCAGACCGAATGGCCCTGCAAAGGCTCCGTGACGCTGCAGAACAGGCAAAAATTGCCCTTTCCAATACAACCAGCACCGATATTAACCTGCCCTTTATCACGGCCGACCAGAACGGGCCAAAGCACCTGAACAAGACGCTTAGCCGTGCAAAATTTGAACAGTTGTGCGACGACCTTTTTGAACGGTCAAAAACCCCCTGCGTAAAAGCATTGCAGGATGCAGGCATTAGCGCAGACAAGGTAGACGAGGTGCTTTTGGTAGGCGGCTCAACCCGTATCCCCAAGGTGCAGCAGATTGTAAAAGACCTCTTTGGTAAAGAGCCAAACAAAGGCGTCAACCCCGATGAGGCTGTGGCTGTAGGTGCTGCAATTCAGGGTGGCATCCTTGGCGGCGATGTAAAAGATGTTCTTCTCCTTGATGTAACCCCCTTAAGCCTCGGCATTGAGACCCTGGGAAGCGTCATGACAAAGCTTATTCCCCGCAACACCACTATTCCTACCCGGAAAAGCCAGACATTCAGCACGGCGGCAGACGGACAGACCGCAGTTTCTATCCATGTTTTGCAGGGCGAAAGGGAAATGGCGGCACAGAACCGCACCTTAGGCCGTTTCGACCTGGTTGGTATTCCCCCGGCCCCCCGCGGCGTGCCTCAAATTGAAGTTACCTTCGATATAGACGCAAACGGCATTGTCCATGTGTCTGCAAAAGACCTCGGCACCGGAAAAGAGCAGAAGATTCGAATTGAATCCTCCAGCGGCCTTTCCGACCAGGAAATTGACAAGATGGTCAAAGAAGCGGAACTCCATGCAGAAGAAGACAAAAAGGCCAAGGAAAATGCCGAAGCCCGTAACGAAGCGGACAACATGATTTACAGCACCGAAAAGAACATCAAGGATTTAGGCGATAAGGTGCAGGCGAGCGACAAGGCGGCATGCGACAGCGCAATTGTAGACCTCAGGAAGGCCCTGGAAGGCGATAATATCGAAGATATCAAAGCCAAAACAGAGGCCCTAAAACAGGCAGCCTATAAGGTAGCCGAAGAGGTCTACAAACAGCAGGGCGGCCAGCAAGGTGGCGCAGGCCCCGACATGGGCGGCGCAGCAGGCCCCGGCCCCGACATGGGCAGCGGCCCCACCCCAGGCAACGACCCCGGCCCCGAAACCAAGACCGCGGAAGACGCGGATTATGAGGTGGTTAATTAAACCACGAATAACACGAATGGCCTAAAGGCCACACGAATATTTTAATTCGTGTCCGCGAAGCGGATTCGTGTCATTCGTGGTAGAAAAGGGTGAAATTGTGGCAAATAAACGCGATTACTACGAAGTCCTCGGTCTACAGAAAAATGCCTCGCAGGATGAAATAAAAAAGGCCTATCGGAAACTGGCCATTCAATACCACCCTGACAAAAACCCGGGAAACAAAGAGGCTGAGGAAAAGTTTAAAGAAGCAACCGAGGCCTACGAAGTCCTGGGCGATGATAAAAAGCGGCAGGCATACGACCAATTCGGTTTTGCCGGCGTCGAAGGCATGGGAGGGGGCTTTAATGCCGAAACCTTCCGGGGCTTTGAAGATATTTTCGGCAATTTTGGCGGCGGCATGGGCGGTTTTGGCAGCATCTTCGACCAATTGTTTGGCGGAGGCGGCGGTTTCAGCGGCTTTAGCGGCTTCGGTGGCGGCCAGCAAGGCGGCCCACGGCAAGGCGCAAACCTCCGTTATGATGTCGAAATAGACTTTAAAGATGCCGTCTTTGGCACAAAGGTTGAAATTCAATATACACACAATGACTCCTGCCCCGATTGTAAAGGACAGGGCGGCACGGGTAGAAAGACCTGTCCTACCTGCGGCGGTTCCGGGCAGATACGGCGTTCATCAGGCTTTTTCAGTATGGCAAGCCCCTGTAACCGTTGCCATGGTGAAGGTTTTGTCATAGACAACCCCTGTAAAGGCTGCGGAGGAACAGGCCTTGTAAAAAAGCGGCAGAAAATAGCCGTTACCATTCCGGCCGGGGTGGAGAACGGGAAGCGTATCCGTATTCCCAGGCAGGGCGATGCAGGCCCGGTTGGCGGCCCTCCGGGCGACTTGTTCGTGTTTATCCGGGTTCGGCCGCATGCCTATTTTGAACGGGAAAATGACGATTTGTATTGCGCTATTCCCATAAGCATAACCCAGGCAGCCCTGGGAGCAGACCTTATCGTAACAGCCCTGGACGGTAAAACCATAAAGGTAAAAACACCGGCGGGTATGCAAAGCGGCAAGATGCTCCGTATCCGTGGTGAGGGCGTTCCAAGTGCAAGCGGCAGACGAGGCGACCTTTACATCAAACTTATGGTGCAGGTGCCCGAACGCCTAAGCAAAAAGGGCAAGGAACTTCTGGAAGAATTATCCAGGGTAGAAGGCGAAAACAGCAGCCCCAAACCAATCCCACTGGACAAACTGAACAATATGTGATACTATTGTTGCATGCAGGACCAAAAAGACTCAGCAAATATACTCAAGCAATGCCGTTATGAATTGCAGAAACGGATTGTCGGTCAAAGTGAAATGCTCGACGAGCTTGTATCCTCTCTTGTTTCAGGCGGGCATGTTTTATTGGAAGGCCCTCCCGGTCTTGCCAAAACCCGTAGTGCCATTGCCCTGGCCGAACTGTCCGGCCTCTCTTTTAAACGAATTCAGTTTACCCCCGACCTTTTACCTGCAGACCTTACCGGAACAATGGTCTGGGAACAGGGCAAAAATACCTTTGCCGTCCACAAAGGGCCTTTATTTGCAAACATCATTCTTGCGGACGAGGTAAACCGTGCCCCGGCAAAGGTTCAATCGGCCCTGCTCGAAGCCATGGAAGAAAAACAGGTGAGTATTGGCGGTGAATCCTACCCGCTCCCCTCCCCTTTTATCGTGCTGGCAACACAAAACCCCATTGAACAGGAGGGCACCTACAGCCTTCCCGAAGCGGAACTCGACCGTTTTTTCATCAAACTGAAAATTCCCTACCCAAAGCTTGAAGAAGAAATCGATATTATCAAAACCCAAAGCGACAAGACGGCAAACAATCAGCCGCTGGAGCCCTTGCTACAGGGCAAGACGCTGGCCGGCCTACAGGCCGCCTGGCAGGCGGTGCAGGTGGACGACAAGCTTGCTGAATATATTGCAAACCTCGTGCTGGCAACCCGGCCTGAAAATAAAAATATGAATTCTACGAGCACAGGGCTTGCCAAAAATAGTTTTTATCGCTATATTAAACTTGGGGCTTCACCCAGGGCGTCTCTCTGCCTCCATATATTCGCCCGGGTGAAAGCCCTTTTTGATAATCGTAACTTTGTCATTCCCGATGATATTAAGGCGGCGGCACACCCCGTTTTACGGCACCGGATAATCCGCTCCTGGGAGGCTGAGGCCGAAGGCGCCGATGCCGATTCGCTCATCGATATTCTTTTAAACCATGTCCCCCTGCCATGACACAGGAAGAACTTTTCAGCCGGATACGGGCTATCAGACTTGCATCGTCTGACCCGCTTTTCCATCTGCTTTCCGCTTCCGGCCGAGGCGAGCGGGCTTCTTTCCAAAAAGGCCAGGGGCTGGAGTTCGACCAGGTGCGGCTTTACGAGGCAGGCGATGATGTCCGCCTTATCGACCAGAATGTCAGCGCCCGTTTTGGAAGACCCTACATCAAGGTCTACCGGGAAGAGCGGGATACCAATCTTTTCATCATACTTGACGCCTCCGAATCGGTTTTTACCGCCGGTGAGACCTCAGTTTACGAACAGGAACTTCTTGCCCTTGCTACCCTGGCCTTCTCTGCCGAAAAAGAGCGGATTGCCCTTGGCGCACTGTTTTTTTCATCTGAGATAGTCCGGGTCTTTCCGCCAAAACTGGGCAGCCTGCACATCATGAAGATAATCGGCGCAGCGCTGGATTTGCAAAAAGCGGGCAATCGTCCGGCCGCTAAAGGGGACAATGGCTCGATACTGGGCGAAGCGCTCTCCCGTTCCCGTTTATTGCTGAAAGATTCCTCGCAGGTGGTGATTTTATCCGATTTTTACAGCCTCGGCTGGGAAAATGAACTTATCAAACTGGGAATAAACCATGAAAGTCGGGCAATCAGGGTAAAAAGCAGCATCAAAGGCAGGCAATTCTTAAAAATAAGGGATCGGGAAACCGGTAAGACAGCCTTTTTTCGGCCAAAGAGCAAGAACTTTCAGAAAAAATGGGCCGATTGGGAGGCCGACCATGCAGCTTACTGGGAAAAAGTCTGCAAAAAAGCCGGAACAAAGGGCTGTGAAATGCCCGCAGGCTGCAATACCGTCCAAACTATGCAGGCTTTTTACCAAAGTGGAGGTTCCCGTTGATACTTTCCGTGGTTCAAAGCCCGCCGAAGCTCTTTGCAGGCGATACAGGCACCCTTACCATTCATTATTCCCAGGGTTCTATTGCAAATTCCCTTGTAGGGAGGACCTTTTTTAATGATTCCTGGACAAGCCCTTCGTTAGAAGTCCAACAGATTGAGGTAGGACCTTCACAGATTACCCTGCATTTTGTCAGTTTTGCACCGGGCAAACAAGCCCTGCCACTGATTCACCTGGACGATGTCCTGACCCTTGAGGGCCTTTCGGTAGAAACTGCCTCAATTGTAGAGGAGACAGGGGCAAGGGAAACGGCCCCGCCTTATGGCCAGGTAAATATGCCTGGGGCACTGGGCCTTGTCTATGGGTCTTTTGGGGCGATTATCTTTGTTGTGCTCATAGGGTTTTTGCTGAGGCGTTTCGGCAGGCCGCTTTTCAGGAGGCTGCGAGTGCGGCGCGTCAAGTTGCGATTAATTAGAGATATGCGAAGAATTTTAACCGCGAACGACGCGAACCACGCGAACAAGGGTGAAGGTTTGGGGAAAGCGGGTTTAGCGGTTTTAAATCAGGCGTTTCGGGATTTTATATCGCAAATATGCCCCTTTTCTCCTGCTGATGATATACAAACTTTTGCTTTTGCTGCTGGGGCTTCGGAATTTCCTCAGAAAAGCTTGCAGAATTTATTTTCGGAGATTGATGAAATGCGTTTTCAGGCGGAAGAACCGGCTGCTGATGCGGTTTTGAATATAATTGATAAGATTGATGCCTTTGTAAGGGGGACGGAACGGTGATTTGGAAGGTGAATTATCCGCTTGGGCCGCCCGCCGGGGCTTTTTTTAAGACGCCGCGAAATGTCACTTTGACCTTTTACCTCCTTGCAGTCCTCGAAATAATCACTTTTCTTCTATTAATAGTTGCTGCATTTGGCCCGGGGAAGACTAGCCGCCAGACCCTTATCACCAGCCGGGGAGCGGATATCTATTTTGTCCTGGACATTAGCCCCAGCATGGCAGCCTTGGATATGGATGGGGGAACTGAGGGGGGGCTGGAAAGCCGTTTTTCAGCGGCAAAAAGCCTTATCATCGACTTTGCCGAAAAGCGGCCGGCGGATAGCATCGGCATTATTGCAGTGGGCAGTAATGCGGCGCTTGCACTCCCTGCCTGCCTCGACCGGAATGCCTTGTCAGAGCGGCTTGGCACATTGCAGCTTGGTGAACTTGGTGGGGGAAGCGCCCTTTCCATGGGCCTTAGCCTTGCAGCCCTGCACATAGAGCCTTCGCCGGCGGCAAAAAAAGCAGTCGTCCTTATAACAGACGGGGAAAATAATGCCGGTTCGCTAAACCCCTTAACCGCAGCACGAATGGTCAGGGAGGCCGGGGCAAAGCTTTACACCATCGGCCTGGGAACAAGCGGCGATGTGCCTATCGACTATACCGACCCCTTTACAAAGGCCCGGCAACAGGGCCGTTTTCACTCGCATTTTGATGCAGACGCCTTGCGTTCCCTTGCAGAAGCAGGTGGCGGCTCCTATATTCCAGCACAGTCAATGCTGCAATTTGCTACGGCACTGGAAGATATTGGCGAAAACGAATGGCTCCCTGCCGAAACCGGCCTTGTTGTGCACACAGTATCCCAAACAAGATATTTTTTACTGGCAGCCCTTGCCCTGTTTAGCCTTGTCTGGTTGGGAAGGCGTTTTGGCCTTAGCTATGGTTTTCACCCCAAAGAACTTTATTCAAAATGGCGTTTTATTCTTGCCTTTTGCACTACATTTCTTGCCTTTACCTGCATAATTATAGGAATTATCCTTCCTCCCAGGGAAAAAACAGAGAGCTATTACAGTAATTCCGATTATTCACTGGATATGTGCCTTGTTTTTGACATTTCCCGAAGCATGGAACTGGAAAACCGCTTTAAAAAAGGCCTTGAAATAGCAAACAATCTGATAAGCTCATCAAATAAACCCATTACAAGCAACAGCTTCCCCCCCCTTGCGGGGGGGATAGAGGGGGGGGAAATCCGCTACTCGTCCATTATTGGTAAATCTGATGGTTTTATTGCCCTGCCTTTAAGTGCCGACCGGGAAGCTCTTGCCAGCCTCCTTCGTGCCATGAATGAGGGGAATGTATTAACACAGGGACAAGGAACCAATCTTTCAAACCTTATAGATAAAGCCGGGACGGTTTTTCAGGATACCAGCCCGGCAAAAAGGCTGATGGTTCTGTTCAGCGACGGTGAGGCCCTGGAAGGCTCCCTTGCCGAGGCGGCAGGGCGGGCGGCGGCAAAGGATATAGCCATAGCCGCTGTAGGCCTGGGAACAGAGGCCGGCGTCCCCGTGCCTTGGGTTCAAGGCCATACAAGCCGGCTCGACAAGGCGGCCATGGAAAATGCGGCAAGCATAACAGGCGGGGTCTACATCAATGGGTTTGCAGACAATGCAGTGCAGGCATTAGAGGATTATTGCACAAACCTCCCTGAAATAGCAGCATCGGGCATGCAGAATGGGAAAAAAGGCGGAAACATTGTATCGCCGGCCAATCTGCTGGCCTTGCTGGCAATGTTGTTTTTAGGCCTGGCCAAATTGGCCGGAACAACACGGAAAAACCGTATGCGGGAATATGATATACAGGAACACCGCGTGACCAAAACCCGTATTGTTCGTAGGGGCAGGGCGCGCCCTGCCCCTACCGGCGGCATCGCCGCCGTCGCCATGGTTATGGTTTTATTTTCTGCCTGCAATGGCAGCTTGGTTTCCTCCGGAAACTTGGCTTTCAGAGGAAGCCTAGATATCCTTGCCGGTAATTTCTACGCCGACCGGGGGAACAATGCCCGGGCGCTCAGTGCTTATTCACGGGCTGCATCGGACAGTGCTGCATCAGCCTATGCCCTTTACAATAGCGGCCTTCTTCTGCTGCAATCCGGTGATGATGCGGCGGCAATGGACTATTTCAATAGATGCATCCCCCTCCTCAATGAAAAAGCCGGCACGGAAGGCTATAATGCAGAATTATCCTATGCCCTTTATTATAACCGAGGCCTTATCAATTTCCGTTCGGGCAATTATGATGCAGCGGCAGGCGATTTTCGCAATGCCCTTAAGGCCGATAACAGCAAGACCGACGCCAAAATCAACCTGGAACTCAGCCTTTTATCAATCAGCTACAATGAAGAAGCCCAGGCAAACACCGTTCCGGTGGCGGCAAAAGAAGATACGGCAGGAAATATCATCTTTAATTATATGCGTCAAAAGGAAGACGAACAATGGAAACAAAGTTTATGGGTAGAAGAAAGCAGCTCCGAAGGCCCGGATTATTAAAATACAAAATCCTCTGTGTTCTTTGCGTCCTTTGTGCGAAGAATATTCTTGCCCAAAGTGCGCCATCAATCTTTCTGGAAACTTCTACCGAGGCCGTCAAGCCCGGGGACACCTGGTTTGTCACTATTCTTGTAGACTATCCCCAGCCTATGGAGGTTAGTGCTGCTGCCCCGGCCCTCCCCGCAGGCCTGAAACTGGAGAGCAGCCGTCGCCAGAGCCGCTATATCGAGGCCCCCGGCGGCCCTGAAGACCAGGGCTATCGCCGAGAGGGGCGCATCTGGACCAGCATTGAATTCCGCATTACGGCCGAAAAGGCCGGCTCCTATACCCTTCCCCCTTTCATCGTAAGCCTTCCTTCGGGTATTTTTCAGACTCAGTCTTGCACCGTGCAAATAGTATCACCTGAAACCAAGGGCCGACAAAGCATTAGCCTGAAGTGGCAGGCCCCCGGCAAGGCCACAGTAGGCCAGCCTGTATCCCTCCGCCTTATCGAAGCGGCAGCCACCACTGAAATAGTGGCAAACACTTATATTCCTCCCCCGGAAAATGCTATTCTTGAGGGCAATGGTTTTAATTACACCCTTATCCCCCTCGAAAAAGGCAGAATCCGCATTCCGGCAGGCAGTTTCCCGTCAAGGGACGAAAATCTTGTTACTATTGAATATCCTGAATTGTTTATTGAGGTAGAGTAACAGGAACACAATGAACTTCGGTGAAATTCTTGATAAATGGGAAGCCGGCACTGGCAGGGGCGGTAAGGGTAGCAGATTTTCCGCCCAGAGCACTGCCCCTACCGCCCTTGAACAATGGCTTAAAACCAATGAGGTAATTGACAAGGATGCCGAAGCCGGCCCTCATACAAAGCCGCAACAGAAAAAGATGGCAGTAGCAGAAAGGCAAAGCCGTCTTCTCGGCATGAAGGCACAGGCGGAAATTGACCTGCATGGTTTAAAGGCTGCCGAAGCAGAAAGGGCCCTGAATGCTTTTTTCGACAATTCCCTGCGAAGGGGCCTTGAAAAAATCCGCATCATTCACGGCAAGGGGAACCACAGCAAGGGCGAGTCGGTTTTGGCAGAGCTTGTTAAAACCTTCCTTGAACAAAACCCCCATGCCGGACGTTCAGGCCATGAAAAAGCAGCAGACGGCGGCAGCGGCGCCACCTGGGTGATACTCAAATAAATTTGGAAATTTGGCAGGGCAAAATCATTTAAAAATTTGCAACCACGAATGGACACAAATCGGCTTCGCCGACACGAATAATCTATGATTTGTATTAAAAATTCGTGTCCGCCGTAGGCGGATTTGTGTATATTCGTGGTGGCAAATTTTTAAATGATTTTGCCCTAGAAATTTGGAATACCCACTTGACAATATTTTTTATTTTTGCTATATTGATAGTGTAAATTAATCATGCCGCTTATGCGGAAAGGAGATTTTAGTGCCCTGCGGAAGAAAACGAAAGCTAAAGAAAATTGCCACTCACAAACGCAAGAAGAAGCTTAGAAAGAACCGACACAAGAACAAATAAGCCGCCTAATTTTATGGATTCGAATAATTCTCTGTTATCGACTATTACCGGGTTAGACCAATTAAGAACTTTGAGTTATAAACAGCTCAATAAGCTTGCAAATGAAATTAGAGCGGAAATTATCAAGACGGTGGCTCAAAATGGCGGACATCTTGCGTCTAATCTTGGTGTAGTTGAACTTACCATAGCCTTACATAGAGTCTACAATTCCCCGGATGACCGAATTATCTGGGATGTAGGTCATCAGTGTTATGCGCATAAGCTGCTTACCGGGCGGGTAGATTCTTTTCAAACGCTCCGGCAAATGGGCGGTATAGCGGGTTTTCCCAAGACAAACGAGAACCCGCTGGATACCTTTAATACCGGCCATGCATCAACCTCTATCTCGGCAGCTCTGGGTTTAATTTCAGCAGATAGTATTTTACGCAATGAAACCCCCCACCAGAAAACCGAGCAGCGTTACAATGAACCAAGCGCCCATACGATAGCGGTCATTGGCGATGGCGCTTTAACCGGCGGCCTTGCCTATGAGGCCCTGTCTAACGGCGGACAGATGAAGCTTCCGCTTACCATCATCCTGAACGATAACCAGATGTCTATTGACAAAACGGTGGGGGGAGTAAGCCTTTATCTTTCAACACTTACTGCCAGAAATTTTTATCAAAACCTGAAAAAATCGACAGAGTTATTGTTTAACAGGATACCTTATATTGGCCCAAAAATTACCGAAGCGGCAAGCCGTATTAAGCGTGCCGTTAAGGCCATTGTCTTTATTCATAGAAATAATTTCTTTATCGACATGGGCTATGAGTATGTGGGCCCTGTTGACGGGCATGATATTCAAAAGGTTGAACGGGTTTTGCTTGATGTAAAGAAGATGCAGCATCCGGTAATTGTGCATGTGGTAACGCAAAAAGGCCGTGGTTTAAGTGTTGCCGAAGAAAAACCGGATAGTTTCCACGCCGTTGCAGGTAATGGAAATGGAAAAAACCAGAAAAAAGAGGATTATGGCACCCTGGGAATGTTCACCGATGCTTTTTCGGGCAAAATCTGCAGCCTGGCCAAAAATAATCCATTGATTGCAGGTATTACGGCGGCAATGGAAAAAGGCGTCGGACTGCATAATTTTAGCAAGCTCTACCCAAAGCGGTTTTTTGATGTGGGCATTGCCGAGGAACATGCCGTTACCTTTGCCGCAGGCCTTGCAAAAGGCGGCCTTAAACCGGTGGCGGCTATCTATTCAACCTTTATCCAGCGTTCTATCGACCAGATTATTCACGATGTTGTCCTGCAAAACCTGCCTGTGGTCTTTGCCATGGACCGAAGCGGCTTTGTCGGCGGTGATGGGGAGACCCACCAGGGTTTGTATGACATTGCACTGCTCCGTTCAATTCCCGGCATGGAGATTCTTGCCCCGGCAACAAGGGAAGAATTTGAGCTGATGCTCGATTATTGTTTTTCACCGGCACGAGAGAAGGGGCCCATTGCAATTCGCTACCCCAAGGCGGCCTGTCCTGAAAAGCCCGGCATGCTGGTAGAACCCTTGCAGCAGGGCCGAGGGGCATTTTACCAAAAGGCTGATGATAAAAGCGGCAGCGGGGCCAACACTGTGCTTATGTTTACCGGTTCGCTCTTACCGCAAGCAGAAGAGGCTGCCCGGATTCTTGCGGAAAAGGGCATTGCTATTGATTTATACAATTTACGTTTTTTAAAGCCACTTGACGAAGCATACTTTACGAAAATTGCATCAGAATACAAGCAAGTGGTGATTGCAGAAGAAGGCTGCCGTAACGGCGGTTTTGGTGAATATGCAAAATCCTTACTGGGCCCTGAAACTATCAGCATAACAGCAAAAGAAGACCAGCCCTTACTTGGCACACGGGAAGAACTGCTTACACTGCATGGTCTGGATGGCGCCGGTATTGCGAAGGTTATTAACAACAATTGAGCCAGTTCCAAAACTCCCCGCCCGCTTGCGGGAGGGGTTGGGGGAGGGTTGAAAAGTAGCAGTATTACAACAGTTTACCCCCACCCAGCCTCCCCCAGAGGGGGAGGAGTTTAGTTTAGAACTGGCTCAATGGGTATAAAGCCGTGGGTTTACTGTTCTGCGGTTTTTATATACGGTGAAGTGCAGGTGGGGGCCGGTGGAAAGGCCGGTGCTGCCTACTTCGCCAATCTTTTGCCCGGCAACCACATAGGCGCCCTGGCGAATACTTGCCTTGTTTAGATGCCCATACAAACTCTGATAGCCTGAATGGTGATTAATAATGACATAATTGCCAAAGGTAGCATTATTTCCTACAATGCTCACCTTGCCGGCCATTGCCGCATAGGCCGGGGTGCCGGTGGGGGCCGGAATATCAATGCCGGTATGGAACACACGTGTTCCCGAGCCGAAGGGGTCTCTCCGGTAACCGTAAAGGGACGAAAGATAGCGGTAACCCCGTAAAGGCCAGCGGAAAAGGTCGCCGTTAATTTCCTGCAAAGTAGTGGAATCCATTTCGGCGCCGGGTATAAAGAGTTTCTTCCCCGCTAAAATCTTCTCTGAAAATAATTGATTGGCCATTGCAATTGATTCAGCGCTGACCTCATACTTTTCGGCAAGGCTTTCAAGGGTATCGTCTTCCGAAACGGTATAGAATATGCCGTCCTGGTTGGGGACTTTCAGAATATCCCCTGCCCAAACATCAAAACGGGTATTGCTGAAGCCATTTACCGAGATAAGGGTATCCTGATTAAGGCCAAAGCTTGTTGCAAGCTCGCTTATGGTATCGCCCTGCTGTATCTGGTAGGCGGTATATAAAAGCGGAAGAGTCCGGGTAAAAACTTCGGGGAGTTCGGCGCCTGCAAGCATAAGGTCTTCTTCGCCTTCTGCTTCGGCAATATTCAGCGTAACAGGGTTCAGTGTCGAAGTGCCGCCCATGGCATCTTCATCAAAAGTTTGATTATCTGCTGCCACCAAAACTTCTTCCTGCTGAGAAACCGTGCTGCGGGCAGCCCTAATTCCCCAAACCATCCCCCAAAGCAGATTACAGGAGACAAGCACTGCACAATACAAAACGCCAAGCCGGACAGTAAAACCAATGATTTTTTTGCATGTCCAAATTACATCATCATTATTCACGAAGAGAATCCCTTTCCGTATGGTATGCAATAAAAGCGCCTTCAATTTTGGCATATACCATATATTATAGTATCGGTAAGTTTTTTATTCAAGTGAGTGAAAAATAAGATGAGAGAAAAATCATTTAGAAATTTACAACCACGAATGGACACAAATCGGCTTCGCCGACACGAATAATCTATGAGTTGTATTAAAAACCCGCCCCCTATGCGTAGGCCATCTCGCGGCGGAGGGCGGCGTTGATGCTTTCTTCGTAGTTGCTTGAGTGCGAGCGGTACCATTTGTAGACATCCGGGGCTATATGAACAGTGTAAGATGGAACCTTGGCAGAACGGCTTTGCGATAACTGTTCAGGCGTTAGAGGGGGGATTTCTGAACAGTCAATCTCATCGTCTTTCAAACTTTTAAGCCTTTTCAAGTGCTCATGGTCGATAGGACCAAGGTCTTTAATAGTTTTCATAGTTACTCCCATAATATGCCTCCTGTTTTAAATCTACTCCATCAACCCCAAAAAAATCAAGCCCCGTCGGCCACCACGCAGCAATTAAAAATTGAGTCTCTTCCGAAAATCTATATTTCTTAAATATTAACCGCAAACCACGCAGACCACGCGAACTTGTTGTATAATAACGTATTGCCTGTTCGCGTGGTCAACGCATACAGGCGTCAGTGGTTCGCGGTTAAATTAACTTTTCGGAGGAGACTCAACTTTTAATTACTGCTCCCCGGCCCTGGACTTTGCCCCCCGGCATCGCCCATAACAAGCGCCAATACCGTGGCCAAAGTCCGTGCTGTGGCAGAATGCTTACACTCCCTATGCGTAGGCCATCTCCCGGCGGACCATAGTGGTAACCAGTTCGGATGGCGTGTGATGCGTGTGCTGTGCCATACTGGTTAAGCGTTCAATAAGACCCTCGTCCAGTGTCAGTGTAATCGTCAAATGCCCTACTCGTGGGGCTTTAATACGATTACGCGATAGGTCAACTGTGGGTGGATTCCTGGTGAAATACTCGTCCCAATAGTCGGCTTCAGTATCAGTCATACCTGTTTTTCTTTCAACTTCTGTCATACTCCCTCCAATCCAAGTAAGCGGCTGTTCTTGGCCTGTATCTCTTGCACATGAAATACATTCTTTCCATTCTCCCCAAATTCATTATATATAACTTCAATGGGAAGTGTGCGGGTGTCCTACTTCTTTCTGATATTAGACAGTCCCCGTAGCCCCCTCACACAATCTTTTACAAATTCCATGATGATTCTTCCATGGTTTTATTATATGCGCCAATCTGATAATCCGTAAACTCATCGAACCAAGTTCCAGCGTCAAAAATACTTTTGCCCTCTTCCTGATTTTGCGGTTCCATAAGAACAGCGTTGCCGTCAGAGAGAACAAGGGCATTTATAGCATGTCCGCTATATTTATCCGCCTTCTTTACACACACAACAATACGCACATCATAACCAAGCTGGCGGGCTCGGCGGGCAAGATTGTCCGCATAGTCGTCGCAATCAATCACATCGGGCAAGCCAAAGCGGCGTTCGTCCTCGCCTGTTCGCATATATGAAGGGTCACCATAGTTCATTTCTTCCGCAATGCGTTTATCTAGTTCATTCAGGGTGTTATAAGTGTTTAAATCGACAAATGCCGGGTGCTTCAATTCGTTGTTAGTATTAATCTTTGCAGGATAGTATCGTATATCTTCTTGATTAATCGGACTGTTTTCTGTGCTGAAAACAGTAACCAAAGGGTTACGCTGGCGAGGCGCTTCCGTCTTTGGAATTATCATAAATACAACTAATGGCACGGTAAAAATAAGGGCAGGTATGGCAAGCCAGTTTGTTTTGTGCGAAGGTTTGTATCGCGGAATTTGTTTTGTGGAAGATGCAATAGGTGCAATATTCTGAACAACAGTTTGTGGCACATTTTTGTCTATCGCAATTCCTTTCATTGCGGCAAACTCATAAAGCAGCCTTTTTCGCTGGGATAATGGCACCGTCCGTAGAG
>JAISIL010000190.1 GCA_031262035.1 Spirochaetaceae bacterium
CCGTATTTTCTTGTAATACAACAAGTTACAATAGTAGTTTCATATATTTTATTTATTCTCTTGGCATTATTAAAAGCCCCCGCAGACAATACCCTGCCGTTCAGGCCCTTTGCGTTGCAAAGGAGGTTTGATGCGGGGCTTTTGTTTTATCTTAAAACTGAGGAGGTTTAAAGATGAAAAAGGCAAAACTATTTTCATTCGGTATTGCCGCCCGCATGCTTTGCATGCTCATGGTCGGCATTTCGCTCATGCTGACGGCTTGTCCGCCGTCTCCCTCTGACCCTGGTCCTAAGGGACCGGACAAAACGGCCTTAGAGACAGCCATTTCAAAGGCAAATGCGGCAAAAGCCGGCGTTCTTGTAGGAACACAGGCAACGGTTGCAGAAGATATATCTTATGTCTTAAAGGCTGACATGGACGCCTTCGATACAGCAATAGCTGAGGCACAGACTGAATATGACAGCAGCGACTCCACCGAGGAAACTGTTGGCGAAGCGGCTACTAAACTGGCAGCTGCCACTTCAACTTTTTATACAAAAATCAAAAACGATGGAAGTAAAAATGCAGGTTTTAGCCAGGAAGAGATGGATGAACTTATCACGGCGGCTAATGCAGCAAAAGATGGTGTAAAGGTCAGTTCAAAGGGCGGCGGTGATATTCCTGCTTCTCAGCAATGGGTAACACAGGAGCAGTTGGATGCTCTTAACGCTGCAATCACGGCGGCAGAGACGCTTTCCGATGCCACTTATCAGGCTCTTGTAAGCGCAATAAGTTTATTCCGCAGTCAGAAGCAAAATGGTTATATGTCTAACCAGATGGTTGTTACCGGGCTTGGTTCGCTTAAGGATGATCCAGATGTGAAAAAATGGATGGAAAATAATGGGCTTACATCGGGCTACACCCTGGGCTTCTCGGTAAGAGTTTCTACCGATACAGTGCCGCCTTGGAATGGCACTCAGGGCGTAGACTGAGATCCCACCAAGTTTGGTGGAAGTGCTGATGCATTAATTTCTGATGGCGCGGCTAGTCTTGGACTATGGAGGCCTACCGACTTAGCAACTATGGGCGGTGATTGGATACCCTGGACCGGCACAGGTGGTTCCTGGTATGTCTACGGGCAGATTTTTGCAATTACAGATGAAGCGGCAGCCGACGGCTATGACAGTAACCAAGACACTGCAACTTGGGGCACTACCTATATCTTAGATACAAAAGTCAGTTGGTCTTCGGGAGGAGACACAAAGACTGTCGCTTGGTCAAGCTTCGATAGATTCCATCGCGAATATTCCGGTACCTGGGCCGTTGTGGCTGACGGAGAAGAGATTCCCGCTGATATGACCATGGATGGCCTTGCAAACTGGTGGGGCTTTGAAGATTATGATGCCTATCTCGCACAATATAGAATATGGTATAACTATGATGGCTATAACATTTGGAAAGACACCTGGGAAGGCAAAGCTTATGTTGGCACAGATACGATTACTGCCGACGGTAAATGGTATACCTACGACATCGATCTAACCCCCCCCCGCCGCCTTATGCAACAAGCGAAGGCTTTGTGAGTGGCGCGCCTAGCGGTAGTGATATAAAGAGGGTAAATGCCCAGTTGAATGCCCAGCCTCCGCAGGGTGTAACAAATTATCAGTATGATACATGGTTTGACAGCGCTAAGGTGGAAAGCGATGGTAGTTTTACTATTGAATTCAGCCAGAATGATGTTACCACAATCAAGGCAATTGTCGCTGAAAGCTATACCTTCCAGATCACCTTTGGTATCAGTTATACAGATGGAAGCGAGTATTGGACAGATAATTATCCGGTTACTGTAACTGCAGGCACCGATGACACCAAATGGACCTTGGGCACTGTTCCAACAGTAACAGACTGGGCGAATACATTGTTCAGTGGCACAGTAACCATGAACCTACCGGAAGGGGTAAACTGGAGTTCATTTAATGAAAGACAGAACCCACCCTATGTGAGTGTTAATTACACAGATGGTGAAAATAACATTGGCAACAGCGGCTATCTTAAATGCAATTCAGAACAGCAAAGTTGGATAGTTCGATTGCCACAATGGGCAGAAGGCACAAAAGACCTGAGTATCGGTGTTCAGGCAGAATATTACACCGATGGCAGCGGGTGGACAATTTATTTTGCAAGTACGGCTGAGAATGATGTGCCCAAAACCGGCAAAACCGACATAGAGCTTGGAGTAATGAACTTGCTTGAACGAAATTGGTAAAAAAAAGGTGCCAGGCCAAAAAGTGCCTGGCACCAAAAGCTTTAAAACCACGAATAGCACGAATCGGCTTCGCCGACACGAATAATCTACGATAAGTAAGCGAAAATTCGTGTGATTTGCCGTAGGCAATCATTCGTGTTATTCGTGGTTGTTTTTCTTGGGGAAAAGTGCCTGTCCCCCGTACGCTATGCTTGCATATTTTTGCATAATTCGGTATCCTTTTTGAAAGGAGATACAGCTATGACGCGCATGATTAAGATTTTTGACACGACCTTGCGGGATGGGGAACAGGCGCCGGGTTGCAGCATGAATAGTCAGGAAAAAATTGAGGTTGCACGAAGCCTGGAGCGGCTAGGGGTTGATATTATGGAAGCAGGTTTTCCTGCATCGAGCCCCGGCGACCTTGAATCGGTGAAGCAGATTGCCGGTATTATAAAAGAGAGCACCGTTGCAGGGCTCTGCCGCTGCCGGGAAGGCGATATTGACGCTGCCTGGGAGGCTCTGTCCGGGGCTATTGCTCCGCCGCGTATGCATCTTTTTTTGGCAACAAGCCCCATACATATGCAATATAAGCTGAAGATGACCGAAGATCAGGTTGTCGAGAATGCCGTAGCGGCAATCCGCTATGCAAAAAAATTCTGCAGCGACATTGAATTCAGCGCCGAAGACGCCAGCCGAAGCGACCCGGACTTTTTGGCCCGTATTTTTGGTGAAGCCATAAAGGCCGGGGCTACTACGGTAAATATTCCCGACACAACAGGTTATGCCCTGCCTGAAGAATTTGGAAGGCTCTGCTCCTATGTGATGACACACACCCCCGGCGCTGAACACACAGCCTTTTCGGTGCATGTGCATAACGACTTGGGCCTTGCCGTAGCCAACAGTCTTTCTGCCATAAAGGCCGGCATTAATCAGGTGGAGGCAACGGTAAACGGCATTGGCGAGCGGGCAGGGAATGCCAGCATGGAAGAGATTGTCATGGCACTGCGGGTTCGCAAGGCCCTTATCGATTGTGATACTAGAATAGACTCTACCCAAATATACAATACGAGCCGCCTGGTGAGCAAGGTGACCGGGGTAAAGGTGCAGCCGAACAAGGCCATTGTAGGCGATAATGCCTTTGCCCATGAAGCAGGGATTCACCAGCATGGGGTGCTTGCAAACCGTGAAACCTATGAAATTATGACCCCGGAAAGTATCGGTATTCCCAAAAACCGGATGGTTCTTGGAAAGCACTCAGGCCGGCATGCCTTTGAAGAAAGGTTAAAGGATTTAGGCCTTGAAATTGATGCTGAAAACCTGGAAACAGTGTTTGCAGCCTTTAAGGACCTTGCCGACCGGAAAAAGGTGGTAAGCGACCGGGACATTGAAGCCCTTGCCCTGGGAGTGCAGGCTGCAGTCCCCGAAACCTGGACACTGGAACACTGGGCGGTGAACACCAGCGATGAACTGGGAGCAAACGGTGTTGTCCGTATTCGCCGTAAGGACGATAAACCCGGCGTGCTGCGAAAGCTTGTTACCCTTGGCGACGGTCCGATTGACGCTATCTTTAAGGCTATAAACGAGATTATCGGCAAGGAACCCCATCTGGAGCTTTTTGAAATGGGCGCTATCACCGGCGATTCATCGGCACAGGCTGAAACAACGGTAAAAATCAGCTTTAATGAACGGCGTTATAATGGCCGCGGTGTCTCGACAGATATCGTAGAATCTTCGATTAAGGCTTATATTTCTGCTATAAATTCGATGGAATGGGAGCTTGCTAAAAAACCTTAAATTCGTATAATTAAGGGTATGATAAAAAGGCTTTTTCTTGTTCCTTTCTTTTTCATCAATCTTTCTCTTTTTGCCCAAAATACCGGTGCCGGGGTTCTTGCCATGCAGAATTATCAGTATGGCCGCAATGCCGAGGCTCGTAACGGTATGACCCAGGATACTATCCGCTATTACAATGAGGCAATCCGTCTTGCTACAGACGAGATAACCCGTGGGGTAGCGAACATTGATACCTATGCAGCCCTTACACAAACTTACAACCGCCTGGGGCAGATACAGCCGCAGCGTTATTCCGATGTTATCACCTACGGCACACAGGGTTTAAGGCTGCGAAACGACTGGCGTATTGTTGAAATAATGGGGGAAGCCTACTTCTATCTGAATAATTATACGGCCTCTTTGAACAGCCTGCAGCGCTATGTAAATGCTCTGCCGCAGGGCGAACGGGCCTCAGTTGCCTATTTCTTTATTGGCGAAATTTATCGTTTACAGGAAAAATTCAGGAAGGCGGATATTGCCTATACAACGGCCCTGCAACTGGAAAGTTCCAGCCCGCTGTGGTGGTATCGATTAGGTTCTGTCAGGGAAGCTTTAAATGAAAATCAGGCTGCGATTGAAGCCTACAATGAAGTGATAAGGCGGGACCCAAGCTTTCGCGATACCCGCGACCGCCTGGCCCGCTTAAGAAGCTAGCGCTTGAGCGTTAAATTCCCCAGGCGTCTAAAATATGATCTGCCGTTGCAGAATAAATTGCATCGTTCAGATAGGAGGGGTCGTTAATCTTTGCCCGGAGTTCTTCCACTCTATCCATACGGATATCGGGGGCATCTGCTACGATTTTTGCAAACTCGGGGGGAACGACATTCTTCTCGCGTGCTTCTTGAGAAATGACGATTGAGTCGCCTTCAGGACGATGTGCCCGCTTTACCTGTTCCGGTTTAAAACCGTTCTGAATTGGGTCTACAGGTCTAATTCCATTTACTGCCATAGTTATCCTACCTACCTTTTAATTATCGGTTATACTTTCATTTTAGTTTAACCTAAAATTAATTTTTTGTCAAGCCTGCGCCGACATAAACCGAAAATTCTCCTTTTATGCTGTCCCGCTCGCTGAAGGTTTGCAGGACAGATTCTACACTGCCCCGGACAAACTCCTCATGAAGCTTTGTCATTTCCCTCCCAATACAAACATAACGTTCACTATCAATTTCGGCAATATCTGCCAAAAGCTTTAGTATTCTAAATGGCGATTCATAAATAATTATCGCAGCATCCAGGGCCATAAGCTCGGCAAGGCGGGTTTTGCGCTTTCCGGCCTTTGTCGACAAAAAGCCCTCAAATATGATGGTCTTTTCGCCCCGAGCGGCAACACTGATTAAAGAAGCCAGTGCAGAGGGGCCCGGAATAGGCACTAATTGATGACCTTTATCCAAAACCGCCTTCCCCAGCCTGCTTCCCGGGTCGCTTATCCCGGGTGTGCCGGCATCGCTGCAATAGGCGGCATCTTCGCCGCTGTCCAGCGCCGCAATGATCCTTCCTGCGGCAGCCTCTTCGTTGCCGCTTCGGCATGACACAAGGGGTTTACGGATTCCCAGGTGCGAAAGGAGCTTTAAGGTCTGGCGTGTGTCCTCGGCAGCAACAAGGCCAACCGATTTTAAGGTCTCAACCGCCCGAAAAGTGATGTCCCCGAGGTTCCCAATCGGCGTCCCCACAATAAATAGCCGCGCCATACTTGTTATTATTACGATTAATCGGTATGCTGTCAAGTAGAGATATAAGAGGATCATGGTAAAATCATTTAACTTTATAGTAACCACGAATAACACGAATGGCCTTCGGCCACACGAATTTTTGCTTACTTAACATAGATTATTCGTGTCGGCGAAGCCGATTCGTGTGTATTCGTGGTTGGTTCTTACAATTCCAAAGTAAAATGATTTTGTCCTGCAAGAGGATATATGATTAAGGCAGTAGCTTTTGATATAGACGGCACCTTATATAGAAATTCCAGTTTGAATTCGCTGCTTGGGTCCTGGTTTATGAAAAATCATAGGCAATTAAGGGCTTATGGGAAGATACGCAAGGAAATACGGGCGCTGGATGCAGCGGGTCAATGGAATGCACGGGAGCATTTTTTTACCAAGCAGGGGGAGCTTTTAGGCCGGGAACTGGGGATTGATGCAATAAAGGCCGAAGAATGGGTGGAAAAAGAAATATACCAGGGCTGGGCGCCTCTTTTTGAATATATTCCCCCAATACGCTACCTTGAACCAACACTTGCCGCCTTAAAACGGGAAGGCTATAAGATTGCAGCCCTTTCCGACTTTCCCCCGGAACAGAAGCTGGTGAATATGGGCATCGAAAAATACTTTAATGTGATTCTTGGCGCTGAAAATATTGGTTACCTAAAACCCTCGCCTGTCCCTTTTGCCGAATTGGCCAAGGCGCTTGACACAGCCCCCAATGAAATCCTCTATGTCGGGGACAATGTAGAATACGATATAATGGGAGCAAAAAAGGCCGGCATGCAGGCTGCCTATATCGGCCCCTGCTGGGCTTTTTTGGGGAAAATTCGTGCAAAACAAGAAGGGGCATGCTTTATCCTGAGCAATTATGCAAATTTCATGAAAAAACTGAAATGTATAGCTGCCTAAAAGCCATGCCTTTATGTTTTTGCCCCTACAAGAAGTCCTGCACCTAAGGCCGTGAAAACAATAACCGGGGTCCAGGCACCGGCAATGGGGCCGATGTAGCCAAGTTGTGCGAACATGATAGTAACCATATGCAGCACATAATAGACAACAACAATGACCAGGCTGGAAAGAAGGCTCATTAAGAGTATGTTTTTACGAAAGCGGCCGCCCAAGGGGATAGATAAAAGCAGAACAACAAGGGGTGTTACCGCCCAGGCAAAGCGGTCATAATAATCGGTTTGGGCTTCGGCAAAGGGAAGACCGGCCCGTTTTAAATCAGTTATCAATCCTTTTGCATCTTTTAAATTTAAATCTTGTACATTGATTGCACTCCGCCTGAAGGTATCCGGCGACTCGGAATAATCGGCGGCTATGACCTCATCTTCGCTCATATTGTTGACACGAATCAAATTGCCCTGCCAGGAATAGCGTATTGGATTTTTCAGAATCCACTGTTCGCCATTCCAGGTGCCAAGGGGGCTTCGAACCATTGCTTCAAAATTACCCTGTTCGTCAAGGTTGACAATTACCAGTTCATTCAGGGTATCGGCCTTGGTATCAAAATAATCAATTGAATAAATACGCCGGCCATTATTTGTGCGCACTACTATATCAGAATTACTTTCGGTGCGCTGTTGCTTGAGCAGTGTCCTGCTCATATCATTCTTTGTCCGGTAGCTCGACACTACAACAGAGTCCTGAAATAGAAAGTAGGCAATACTCAAGAGGAAGCCGACAACAATAAGCGAAGCAGTCCAGCGCCAAAACGGTATGCCTGAGGCAAACACCGATATTAATTCATTGCGTGTATAGAATTCACCAATGGTATAGGCAACAGAAAAAAGAAGGGCCATCGGCACCGCATAAGAAAGGCATTTTGGTATGTAATAAATTGATACCATTATAATTTGTGCTACCGAGACATCATTATTCAGGTAGCGCCAGATATTACTGAATAAATCGATAATTACCAATAATAAGACAAAGAAAGAAGTCATGACAAGCAGGACAGGGAATAGCTGGCGAAGCAGGTATCTATCAAGTGTTGAAGGAACCATTTTCTATCTCCTGATGCGGACTGCACACAAAATTAAACCGCTGAGCAATATGGACACATTGGAAAACCAGATTGCAAGAAGCGGGTCTGTGCCAATTCGCTGCACCATTGTCTGCCCGACAAAAAGCATTGACCAATAGAGCACTGCGATAATAAGGCCGAAGAAAAAGCCCACCGTTTGCCCGCTTTTTTTTGCAAGCAGGCCGAGGGGCACGGCCAAAAAGATAAAACAGAGCGCTGCCGAGGGAATCGAAAACTTTTTATACAATTCTGCCCGGTGTGTGCGTAAACTGCGATTATTTTTGATTGTATCTGCACTTCTGATGTTGTTTTGCAGGGTATTTAATTGGCTTGCCCGCTGGTTCCAGGTAGCATTTTGCGGCCCATTACGCAGTATTTCTTCAAACTGCATCATTTGCGGGAGTATTTGAATATACTGATCATTTAAACGGGTGCCAACATCGCCGGCCCGTTTTCTAATATCCTTCAACACATCGCGCGAGCTCATTTCGGAAACACTAATCGATAAAACCGATTGTATGATATCTTCCTGCGGCACCCAATAGCGCACCTTTCCTGCACTTGCATAGTCATAATTCCTGCGCACATTTTCTTTTGATGAAAGGATAAATGCCTGGTCCATATCAAGGCTTAATCCCTGCCGCCCTCCGTCATTGAGGTGGGCGTTTTTTGCCATAATCATACGCCGTTCCCCATCGCCGGTGCGGTCAAGAACGATGATATCCTGAATATCTTTTTTTGTCACATTGCCTAGTATAATAGTAGTATCCTTAAAACGCTTTACCGAATTTGATTCCAGTTCCAGCTCCGGCGTGGAAAAGGCAATTTGCCGGTAGAGTTTATTGTATTGCACCATTCCAAGGGGCAGTAAAATATCGTTTGTTAAAAAAGATAAAACAGATATTACTATACCAAAAAGTATGGCAGGCACAAAAACTGTCCTGTAGGGCAGGCCCGACGAGAGCATAACGAGTATTTCATTGTCAGAACTTAAACGGCCAACGGTCATCAGCACACCGGTAAGCGCTGCAAAAGGAGCCGACATAGAAATAACAATGGGCAATGAATATATCACCAGCTGCATTACCTGCGAAATCGGCACCCGTTTTGCCATTAACTGCTGTGCTATGTATAAAATTTGATTAACAAAAAAGATAAAGAAGAAAAAGAGAAAGCAGACAAAGAATGAAAAAAGGGCCTCCCTGGTAACATAGAGAAAGAGGATTTTTGAAATACCACGATTACTTGCTACCCTCACTTTTTTTACCGTCCTGTAGACCCATAGCCTCCTTCGCCGCGCTTTGTATCGCTCAAGCTATCTGCTTCTTCATATTCTACTGCTATCACAGGCTGAACAACCAACTGTGCGATCCGGTCGCCTGAGTTTATGGTAAAGGGCTCCGTTCCGTGATTAATTAAAAGGGCTTTTAGCTCCCCCCTGAAGTCACTGTCAATAGTGCCCGGGGCATTCAGCACAGTGACGCCAAACTTTGCAGCAAGACCCGACCGTGGCCGCAACTGGCATTCATAAGCGGGGGGAAGTTCCATAGCAATACCGCTAGGGATTAAGGCCCGTTCCCCCGGCTGTAAAACAAGGGGCGCATCGAGCAAAGCAGACAAATCCGCACCCGCCGACCCCGGTGTCGCGAACGAGGGAAGAATGGCGCGGGGGTGTAATTTTTTGATTTTGACTTGTATCAAATCCCCTCCATTTTTAAACCACGAATAACACGAATGGCCTTCGGCCACACGAATTATTTATTATCAATATGTATTCATTCGTGTAGCAACGAAGTTGCTATTCGTGCCATTCGTGGTTAGTATCTCCGTGGCGGCCTGGAATCCCGTCTGGGACCGCGGTCATTGTGTGAGGGCCGGGCTTCCCAGTGCTGGTCTTCGGCAGGTGCCCCATCGGGGTCGATTGCATCGATGTAGCTGAGGTTGAGCCGGCCCATTTTGTCAATTTCGGTGAGTTTTACCGGAATTTCCTGGCCTTCATGCAGGACATCGGTTACGGTATTTATCCGCTGGCGGCTTAATTTGCTGATATGCACAAGGCCTTCTTTCCCCGGCAGGATTTCCACAAAGGCTCCGAAGTCCATTATCCGCTTAACCGTTCCATTGTAGACAATGCCTACTTCCGGGTCGGAGACAATGCCAAGGACTGCCTTCTTTGCAGCTTCACCATCAGCGCTGTTTTTGCTAAAGATGCTTACCGTGCCGTCATCCTCGGTGTTGATTTTGCAATTGTATTGTTCGCAAAGGGCCTTTACATTCTTGCCACCGGGGCCAATCAGTGCACCAATTTTGTCGATGTCTATTTTTAGAGTCACAACCTTCGGTGCAAATTCGCTGATTTGCTCTGCCGGCTTACTGATGCACTGGTTCATAATGCCCAGGATATGCATCCGTCCCCGGTAGGCCTGGTCAAGGGCCTTTCGCATAATCTCAGGTGTTACGCCTGCAATCTTTATGTCCATCTGGAAGCCGGTAATACCGGTTTCGGTGCCGGCTACCTTAAAGTCCATGTCGCCCAGGTGGTCTTCTTCGCCCAAAATGTCGGACAAAACAGCCCAGCGTTCGTAGTGTGCCCCTTCAGTGATAAGCCCCATTGCAATACCTGCAACCGGTTTCTTCATGGGGACGCCTGCATTGAGCATGCTCAATGTGCCGCCGCAAACCGAGGCCATTGAGGAGGAACCATTGCTTTCCATGATTTCAGAAACAACCCGAATGGTATAGGGGAAGTCATCTTTGGAAGGCACCATCGCCTCAAGGCTTCTTCGTGCCAGGTTTCCGTGTCCTATTTCGCGCCTGCCTGTTCCCAGCCGGCCTACTTCGCCAACCGAATAGGGTGGGAAATTGTAGTGAAGGATAAAGTTTTCGCGCTTGTCCCCTTCAATATCATCAAAGACCTGTTCGTCCAGCACTGTTCCCAGGGTTGTTACCGCAAGGCTCTGGGTTTCGCCCCTGGTAAAGAGGGCCGACCCATGGGTTCTTGGTAAAACGCCGACATCGCAGGTGATAGGACGAATGTCCTCTAAACCACGGCCGTCAACACGTTTACTCCTATCCAAAATACCTTTTCGCAAGATTTCGTATTGCATATCTTCAAAAAGGGCGTCGAAAAGCTTCTTTTGGGCTTCATCGGCAAGTTGTTCAGCATATTTTCCGGCAATTTCGGCTTTAACGGCCTTAATGCCATCGTGCCGGGTTTCTTTTGTCGGCATAAAACAGGCTGTTTCCAGTTTCGGGTAGGCTTCGGCACGGATTGCATCGCCATTTTCCAGGCTTACAGAAGATTCTGTGAGGGGAAGCTTGTCTTTTCCGGCAAGTTTCCGTAATTCTTCCTGTAAATTGCACAAATCAGTAATAACCGACTGCGCTTTTTCCAGGGCGGAAATCATCAAATCTTCTGAAACTTCCTTTGCCCCGCCTTCTACCATAGTAATGCCGTCTTTTGTGCCGGCGACAACGATTTCCAGAGTGGATTTTTCAATCTGCTCATAGGTAGGATTAGCAACAAGTTCGCCATCGACACAGCAGATGCGCACACCGGCGACCGGCCCGTTAAAGGGAATATCGCTGATATGGACGGCAGCCGAAGCGGCTATAATCGCCAGAATATCCGGAGGGTTCACCATATCGGCACTGACCGTGGTGGGCACAATCTGAATTTCCCGCCCAAAGGATTTTTCGAAGAGCGGACGCATCGGACGGTCAATCAGACGGGAAACTAAAATCTCCTTGTCCTTTGGCCGGCTTTCACGCTTAATAAAGCCGCCGGGAATCTTCCCTGCCGCATAGTATTTTTCGTTATAGTCCACCGTAACAGGAACATAATCAAGCCCTTCGACCGAATCGGAAGAACAGCATACCGTAGCGATAACCGCAGCCCCGGCGTAGGTAGCAAACACTGCGCCGTTGGCCTGCTTCGCAATTCTATCGGTTTCAAGAACTAAATCCTGACCGGCTATTTGATAGGTAACTTTTTTCAAGTTTGGATATTTTTCTTCGCTCATTTACGCAGGCCTAATTCCTTTATCAGGGAACGATAGCCTTCAAGGTTTGTCCTCTGCATATACTTTAATAAACGTCGTCTTTTGCCGACGAGAATAAGAAGGCTCCTCTGACTGTGCTTGTCCTTCTTGAATTTTTTGCAATGCTCTGTCAGTTGCTTAATTCTTTCTGTGAGCAGTGCAACCTGAACTTCTGTGGCGCCGGTGTCTTTTTCGCTTTTACCGAACTTTCCAACCATTGAAGTTGTTAATTCTTTGCTTAATGCCATATTTTATTTCTCCTCTATGGTACTATATTTCTTTTCGACCCAATAATTGAGCCGCTAATTCTCTGTTACCGTTTGCCAGCGCATCGCGTATTCTTGTTGAACTGACGCGCTGGCCATTTTCATCCTTCACCATGGGGACGATTTCGCAGGGGATACTGCTTGATCTTGCCAATTCCCTGAAATCTGCCGCCTTGGTGCCGGCCTTGTAACCGCAGGCAAAGTCATCGCCAATGACAAAAAGCCCTGGCCTCCCGCCTTCTACTACCTTATCAAAAAACTCTTTACCGGTCATTCTACTGAAATCTTCGGAAAAGTCAATAAGAACCGTTGCCTTGATGCCCATTTTCTCGAAAATAGCAATTTTCTCATCGATACTGATGATTTCCTGCACCCCGGCCCTTGTTGCATGCCGGAAAGTAATGACTAATGGTAAAAAACCGTCCTTTTCCGCCGCTACAATCCGCTGAATCAATGCCTGATGCCCTAAATGCACCCCATCAAACACCCCAATCGTAATAGAACTACCCGACGAAGCATCTTTCAGAAGGCCGCCTTCGGCAAATTCAGGCCACAGAAGAATCTTCACAGTTCAAAGTATAACAAAATACAGAAAATTAGTCAAGCACTATAAAGCGGGTTTAGGACAAAATCATTTAACTTATAGTAACCACGAATAACACGAATGGCCTTCGGCCACACGAATTTTTGCTTACTTATCATAGAATATTCGTGTCGGCAAAGCCGATTCGTGCTATTCGTGGTTGTATAAAAAGTAAACGTTTTGCCCTGAGCTGGCTTGTCAGAATAAGCCTGTGGTACCGGTTTTCCATTCGTCCAAGGCGTCGAGGACGAGGTTTTCTACTTCTTTCCAGGTATTGGCGCGGAGGCCGGGGATGCTGCGGTTGGTAGAATTGCTGAAGATGATGGTCCGGCAACCGGCTTCGCGAAGGCGTTCTATGTTTTCAGGTGAATCGTCTATATACACATGGGCGCCGACAGCTCCTTTGTCGGCCATGAAACAGAGGTCCCAGTAGGGAATGTCCCATTTATCAAGCCAATCAACAGTTTGAACAATAGAGGTTTTATGGGAATACTTTAAAAAGAGCCGATGGGTGATAATCCGTATACGAACGCCATGGGAAGAAAGCTTTCGCAGGACGGCCGGGGCGTCTTTTATTGGCTGCATGTCAAGGAAAAGGTTCCTTTGGGTGACGGCAAAGCGGTGAAGCCTTTCATAGCCGCCAAAAGGGGCGATATTCCATTCATCAAGGCCATAAGATACCTCGGGATTCAGGCTTTCCAGGGGCTTATCCAGCCATTCGGCAGCAATTTTGCGGATTTCTCCATAAAAATCGCCTACAACGCCATCAAGGTCTACACCTAGTATAAAGGAAGAATTGTCCATAGCAAATTATATCATTTTGCATTATAATAGATAAGTGGAGAAAAACATTATGACAAAAACAGGAACGGCAAAATATGCTTATCGGGGTATAATGCTCGATGAAGCACGCCATTTCTTTGGGGTGGATGTAGTAAAAAATCTGCTGGATATTATGGGCCGGCTTGGCTTGAACAAGTTTCATTGGCATATTGCCGATGACCAGGGCTTTCGTATCGATTTACCGGACTTTCCCAAGCTGAAAGAGATTGCCTCAAAACGCAGCTACACCATGCTGGGCGGCTTTTACAAAAAAAATATTCGGGATGATACGGCTTACGAAGGCTGCTATTCCATAAAAGAAGTAGAAGAAGTGCTGGCCTATGCAAATTCTCTCGGTATTGAAGTTATCCCTGAATTAGATATGCCAGGCCATTCAACAGCGCTGATTGCCGCCTATCCGGAACTGGGCTGCGGCGGGAAGCAAATCGAAGTAACGGGTAATTTTGGTATTCTTGAAAATACCCTCTGTATGGGAAAAGATTCTACGCTAGAGTTTATGAAAAAATTGATTGGCCAACTCTGCGATTTGTTCAAGGCAAAAACCTTTCATGTCGGTTTTGATGAAGTGCTGCTGAGCCATAATAAGGCTTGCCCTGAATGTCAGGCAAAGATAAAAGAATTGGGGCTTAGAGATGAGGTAGCCTTAAAGATTTACTTTAAAAACCAGATTCGGGACTATTTAAAAAGCCGCGATGTGCAGCCTGTTGTCTACAATGACGGTATGGGAGGTTTTGACCCTGAGGTGATTTGTTTCTACTGGCGCTTTCTGGATAAAAATGATACTGCTACAATTCCCTGGGTTGACCAGGGGCAGCCCTCTATTATTGGCCCCTATTATGCCCTCTATATGGATTATCCCTATGCAAGGACGCCTTTAAAAAAGACCTACAACTTTAACCCTGTCCTGAACGGCATTCATCATCCGGAAAATATTATCGGCCTTGAAGCGCCTTTATGGACGGAATCTGTTGAAGGGCCGGGGAAGATTGCCTTTAATTGCTATTACCGTATGGCAGCCCTTGCCGAAATTGCCTGGTATGGCGAGGAAAGGCGGCCATACAAAGAATTTATGGCCGACCTCCGTGCAAACGAAGAAAAACTTTTTGGCCTTAAACTGAATATCCCTGAGAGCATCCTTAACCCCAATGCTTTTTCAAGAATGAAAAACAGCAAGACCTATAATTTTAAAGATGCAAACTGGGAATATAAGTCCTATGAAGCCAGTTTTTTTGCCAGAACCGCTGCGCCGCCGGCATCCTCTGAATAACCGTCTGCACCAATCTGTTCTGCAAATAACTGAGTCACCGGAGCGCCACCAACGATAATCTTGAAGCCTGAAAGCCCGCTTGCTTTTATTGCTTCAATGGTTAGCTTCATATTGCTCAGCGTTGTGGTAAGCAGGCCTGAAAGTCCGACAATCCGGACATCGGGGTGTTCTTTTATGGCGGCAACATACTGTTCGGGGGCAACATCTACACCAAGGTCAATTACCTCAAAACCGGCGCCTTCCAGCATCAGTGCAACAAGGTTTTTACCGATGTCATGCAAGTCGCCCTGCACGGTGCCGATAATGCACTTTCCAAGGCTCACATTGTCAAGGCCGGCAAGGCTGGGTTTTAGAACGGCAACCGCTTTTTTCATTGCACGGGCTGCAACAAGAAGCTCGGGGACAAAGACCTCGTTCTTCTGAAACTTATCACCGATACGAGCCATAGCGGCTTCAAGGCCATTGTTTAAAATTTCCAGCGCCGGAATACCTTCGGCCAGCGCTTCCGTTACCAGCGCCTCAATGTTTTTTGCCTTGCCTGTTTCTACCGCAAGGCCGATTTCATCAATCTTACTCATCTCTGTCTCCTTTTTATTTAACCGCGAACCACGGTTAATCTATTATAGAATAAATACAAAAAATATGCTATAGTATAAATATGCGAAATATACAGGCGGAAGAAATAACAGAGGCGATTGCTGCACTTTGTATTGAGGCAAATCGCTTTTTGCCGAAAGATGTGGAAGATTGTTTGCGGCAGGCGGAAAAGGCAGAAGAGAACGCCCTTGCAAAAAATACCCTGGGAATGATTATCAAAAACTTTGAGATTGCAGCCCAAAAACAACTGCCCATTTGCCAGGATACCGGGGTAGCCTGTGTGTTTATGGACATTGGCCAGGAGGTGCACATTGAAGGGGATCTGCACAAGGCCGTTGATGAAGGGGTGCGAAGGGGCTACGGGGAAGGCTATTTGCGCAAATCTGTAGTTGCAGACCCGGTCAGGCGGGGAAATACCGGAGATAATACACCGGCAATGCTCTACCTCGACCTTGTTCCCGGGGATACAATCAAAATAAGCCTTGCCCCAAAGGGTTTTGGCAGTGAAAATATGAGTAAAATTGCCATGCTAAAGCCCTCCGATGGCCTTGACGGGCTTATCGGCTTTGTCTTGCAGGCTGTCAAAGATGCCGGACCAAACCCCTGCCCCCCGATAATTGCCGGCATTGGTATCGGCGGCACTTTTGACAAGGCTGCATTCCTTGCCAAAAAGGCCCTGCTGCGTCCCATTGGCAGCCGGCACACTGACCCCTTCTATGCCGATTTGGAAAAAACCTTATTGCAAAAGATTAATGCCCTGGATATAGGCCCCCAAGGCTTCGGCGGTAAAACAACAGCCCTCTTTGTCGCCATAGAAACCATGCCCACCCATATTGCCGGCATGCCGGTAGCACTTAACATCAATTGCCATGTTGCAAGACATGCTTCGTTGGTGCTGTAGATGGGCCTTCAGTAATTCATAATTCAAGTATAGCGTACGGGGGACAGGACAATCTTTTGTTCGGGCTAGTTGAAAGTTCCGCCTTCGGCGGCGTCTTGATATGATGCCTACCGAGCAGGCTCTGACAGCAACTTTCAAATGCCCTCACAAAAGATTGTCCTGCTCCCCCTGCCCCATCGCTTGGCATTCTGATTCGAGCTTACAAAGAAAATATTCTGATAGATATTGAAGAATCCGTAAAAGCCTTGTGCAATGTCAATTTTAGGTTGCCGGTTGAAACTGAAGCATTGATTGAACACGTGATAAGCCAACATTGACTTCCCCAGTCCTGCTGCAACAATGTTCGTGGCTATTTGATAGGATTAACCGCGAACCACGCAGACCACGCGAACGGGAGAGGTATTGATATAGTTTTCAAATACCAAACTCTTGCTTTAATATTGTAACAAGTTTTTCTGCTGTCGTTCTATCAAATTGGATTTTGCAAACAGACTGCCCTGCTGCATCCATGACACCAGTGTTATATGTTTCAAGTTGAAACAACTTTTCCCCGCCCAATGAATATGTTTCATAAGTTGCCAGAGCAGGGCTATGTGCACTGTGCCGTAAACGAACTTTCCTTTCTAGATTCTTTGCCGAAATACGCATAATATTTCCTCCTTATGGTTATTTTTTATGTCTTTGTTTTCAGGCGACGACCTTTACCTTATTCTTTCCATGAACATTATTGAGTTTATTTGTAGTGCCTTGTGAAAAATATAAAATTAAACCTCCAATCGCATATGCCAATATATCAAAAGGGTCCGATGTCATAGTTTTAATAAAATGTGGCATAACAATTTCACAATACATACTAAACAATAAAAAATAACCTATGATATCCCATATCATTATATAATTACACTTTCTTACTTTGAACCAGATTTGGGAATTTACAAATATAGGTATACAAACAATCAAGGCAAGAATATCACCTAAATAAAATCTTATTAGCGTGCTATTGTAAATTGGTAAAAATACGCGTAATGTATAATGAATTAAGTATATTAAACTTCCTATCATAAATTGCGGTAGAGCAACTATTTGTGTTTTCATAAGTTTGCCGTTTCATTTGAAATCATAATCATGATAAACACAATAACTGCAAGCGCTCCAAGTATACCACCTGCTAATGCACCACCCGCAACTTTTACTCCCGTATGACTTTCGCCTCCAACATTAACAGTTTGGTTAACATTTACATTGGAACCACTGTCCTGTGTTGTAGCAGAACCTTCTATAAATAAACTTTTTATTTTCTTTCTGTCTCCGATAACAGTTATTCCAAGTTCTGTTAGATCGTTCTCATTTAGTTTTGAGATAATATCAAATGTATTTAGCTTATGTTTGTCAAATATTGGTATATATTCATCCAGTTGATTTTCTCTCAATATTTTGTGAACAGGTGAATCTTCAATAGTTACTGGTACTTCAATAATTTCTTTCATAAATAATTGTTTCATCTTTTGCATATCAGAACCAGTTATACCGAGTTTAATATAATCAGTATCAGTAAGTTCAGATAGTATTTCCATATCTATATTGTTTTCTTCTAATATAGATATGTATTTCTCAAGATTATTATCAAATAGTATTTTCCATGATTCAGCCTCCATGTTTGCTCCTTATTTACCAATTATAATTTATTGTGATTGGTTTATATACATAGCAATTATATAAATTACCATCCTTACAATTACCGACAATACTTATTGGTTGATCTTCGTATACCCCAAAATAACCTGCTTTACTATCAAAGTAACAATTAACTCCAGATACTTTTATTACAGATGGGTCATAATTAGGATTAGCACCAAGACCTGCTCCTAATAATGTACCCAATGGTCCAAAGATTAGTCCGCCTACAATTGCTCCTCCCAGCGTAGCACTTCCACGATCTATACCAACTGAATCTACGGTCCCCGATATAGCGACTGTTTGTTCGTTATATGAAGACATAGTATAGAAATATGTTTTAGCAAAAAGATTTGTTATTATGGTAGATCCATTGGTCGTTATATTCTTTGCCAACAATATGGCATCAGAATAATTTGGATCAATATTTAATACCTCATTTAAGTCATTTAATGTGCGAGACCAGTTATTCATATTATAATATGTAACTGCTCTATAATAGTATGATTTCAGCAAATTTATTTTGTTATTAATTGATAGTGTATAATAGTTAATAGCTTTATTATAGTTATCAGATGAATAATCAAGCGTTGTATTGATATTCCCAAGAGAAAGATAAGCACAGGCAATTAGATAGTCAAATTCTCCAGATTTATTATATTGGTTGAAATTTACTTTTGAAAATGGATATATTTGAAGAATATGCTTTATTTCATTAACTGCGCTACTAATCTGTTCTACTTTGTAATAAGAATATACCTTGTTCAAACGGACATCTACATCTTCTTTTATATTTAGATACTTTGTATAAGAATCAATGGCATTGGCATACTGTTTGTTTGCCATATACTCATTGCCATCTTTTAATAGTATATAAGGATATATACCATAATACCCTCCTAAAAAACCACTCAGTGCTACTAATACAATAGCAGATACTGTAATAGCAAGCTTAATACCTTTTTTTCTTTTTTTCTCTGTACTAATTTTGAGATACTCATCTTTATATACCGAGAATACTTTTAGAAGCTTTTTTCTGTCTCCCATTACTTTAATACCAAAATCTTCGAAATCACTTTCAGTTAATTGTGTTAATTTTTCTTCGCTATCAGTGAAACCTTTAGAGTTAAATAATGAGATATAATCAGCCAAACCATTGGCTTGCAGTAATTCATCAATTTTTGCTTGCATAATTCTTCCCTTTTATTTTGAATACTTTATTCTTATACTTTTCAGTAAATAGTGCTTCACTAGCCATAGAATTAGACCCGCTATTATGACGGTCAGATGATAGTTGGTCAGGTGTAATTGTTAGAATGTCAGGTATATTTACCATATCCTTAAAAAAATCAATAGATACTTGTTGGGAAAAAGAATAATCGATTGTTATAATAACAAAGACTATAATTAATAATAGAAATTTTTTCATTTTCATATCCGTATTAATAATTACTCAATTATTTATTGTCTGAATATATTTTCACCTTCTCCATCACCAGCAATATTATTTATAATAGTACTACCATCTTGTACTAACAATGCACCTGACCGAATATAAATTCCTCCACCAACAAACTCCGCACTATTATTTTCTATTTTACCACCTGAAGCAGTAAACCTATCATCCTCGATATAAATTCCTGCTCCATACTCTGCTTGGTTATCTGATATTGTTCCATTGATTATGCGATTTCTAGTGTTGCTATATATACCACCACCTCTAGTTGCCTGATTGCTGGATATGCTGCCATTCCTTATGAGACAATCACCCCAAAGGCCACCTCCGTCTTTCTTTGCGATATTATTTTTTATCGTACCGCCATTCATTATGAAAGAACCGCCATTAGAAACAAATATACCACCACCAAAACCTTCTGCCAAATTATTTTCTATCAATCCAGCATTCATTTCGAACGAACAACCATATTCTATACAAACACCTCCTCCGCATGCTCCATAATAGGAAGGATTAATTCTATAATACTTTGCGTTATTCTGAATCTTACCACTATTCATTACAATACTCGAATCACGAAATGCATATATCCCGGCACCATTACTACTGAAGGCATTATTTTTATCAATTATATTGTCTGTTATTAGTCCATCGTCAATTACTAATTTACTTTTGTTTAAATAGATTCCGGAACATTTATTGTTCTTTATACTTGCTCCTGCGAGTGTAAGGATTCCATCAGTGATATTGACTGCAGCCATACTATTTTCAACATCAGAAACAACTGCACCGTCTCCAAGTATTAATGTTGTTGGGAAATTATCATAGTAACCAAGGAGTTCTAGTGTACTCAATGATATGTTCTCAAATTTTAGTATTGAATTATGGCTTATATTTATTTCATTTCCTATTTTAGCATTTCGTAATTTTTCCATACTGTCTTTACCTGTAATTAGTATCTCACGACCACCCGTACTTTTAATATAAGTAGGTTTGTTCAAATTTAGATTACCAATTACTATTATTGTACTTATTGTTCCATTTGCCGAACGTTCAACAGCCTTTTCTAGTGTTCTAAATGCGGACTGCTCGGAACGCCCATTATTTTCGTCATTGCCAAGAGCACTTACATAGTAAGCCCTGTCTGCTGCTTGTGCAAATAATGGATTCTGAAAAACGATAATTATTATTATCAATACAAAAACTGATTTCTTTAACATATAAATCTATCCTCCTTTATGTAATTATTTTTTCTTTAGTAATTCTATTCTGTCTTGCATTTGTAATACCATTTTGGGAACGACATACAAATATTCCAAAATTATATTCGTAATATCTTCTAAAATAGGTATCTCTTGTTCGCTAAGTTCACCTAAATCAGCATGTGCTCCAATATTGCGTAATTTTCTTATACCATGAGCAGCATCTACAATAGTTTTAGGTAACAAGTCTCTACTTGCTAAATTATTTAGTTTTTCATATAAATTATCGCCGATAGCTTCTTTATCTATAAGAATCTGATCTAAAACTCTCCCCAATAATACTGCAAATGCATTATTGTCAAGCATTCTAACATTCTCAGCTGCCTTGTATGCTTGTTCAATTTTAATTGGCAGACCTAAAATTTTTTTATCTTGACTTGTTGGGTAAATTATTTTAAAATCTGGCCCGGTTTCAACATCGCGTAATTCATTCCACCAACCTTCTCGTAATATGAACTTACTACAAGCAGGACACTTGAGTACTTCCCAGTGAAGATCATTAGTAATATTATCAAAAGGAGCGATATCATTGTATGTTAATTGTTCAAGAGTAATATCTTTCATTATCTTCATATTCACCTGATTTTTACAAAGAGGACACTCAATTTCCTCTGTAAAGGTTTCTTCATTAACCATACTAAATTCTCCTTAATAACTTGAATTCATGTTGTAATATGTCAATTAATTTTTCAGCAGTTTGCTTGCTGAACTGTACCTTTTGACTTGATTGTCCTACAATCTGTCTATCTTTGGTGCCATATGTGTCAAGTTGGAAATATTTCTCACCATCAACGATGAATGTCGAATATGACGCTAGAACACTAGTTTGTAAACTGTGCCTCTCGCGTTCCCGTTTTTCTAAATGTGAAAAATCAATTCTTGCCATACTTTCTCCTCCTTTTCTATCATAATACTTACATGTCCTATAATTATGTCAAAAATAGGGCCTTGTTGTTACTTTATGCTCTTTGACATACCTTCCAAGGCGGTCCTGGATTGAATTTCCTCATCCCTTTTTCTCGCCTTTCTTATCTTATTAGGTGAGTATTCTCACCAGTGATAATTATACACCCAGAATACTCGTTTTGTCAAGCCTTATTTTCTAAAATTCTCGTAAAATAAAAAAAAATTTGGAGATGCTATGGCGTTTAAAGATAATCTCCGTTCAGAGCTCATGTATCAGGATATATCCGTCAAGGAATTAGCCTATCGTTCAGGGATAAAGCAGAAGACGATTGAAAGTTATTTAGGCCCAAGAGCATATACTCCATCTGTTGAAGCAGCCTATAAGATAGCATCTTCCCTACAGGTTTCCATGGAATTTCTTGTTACAGGAAATGACGAAAAAGAAGACCGTCTTATCAGTACCTACCCAAAAGATACCCAAGAGATTGTCCGCTTATTGGAACGTCTTGGCAAAAAAGAACGGAAAGCCATATTTTTGCTTGCAAGAACACTTTTGGAAAATTGAAAAAGCCCCTGCGTCTCCGTGTGAGCTTTAAATGATTTGGCCCTGCGAATTCCTGAAGCCCCTCCCCGAAGATCTCCCCGACGACGCCTACAATATCCTTGAAACCTACATGGAAGACTTCTACAAAGCCCTGGAAGATATCCGCAGCGGATACCGCCTGCGCCTGGTGCCGGAGGGGGAGTGAGAAAAAGTTTAGCTCTTGCTTTTTTCTCCTCATTTTACTATATTTTATAGGGCATGGCAGATGAATCTTTTAGTTTAGCCGCAGCATTGTTTCCTGATGAGACCTGGGTGTATCTTGAAGACGGCATTTTTATGGCGCAATCCAGAATGAGCGAGATAACCAAAGAAAAATCCAAGTGGGCTAAAGAGTATGCTCAGGTAAAACTCCTTGTCCAAAGGGGCGGCATTGCTTATTTCTTGCCGGAACAGCGCATGGGGCATAGTGAACGACGCTGTGCCGATGTAGTTCTTGACGGTATGGTAATGGAAATGAAGACCGTGACAGGAACACGGGAGATATTGGGAACCGAATTCAAACTGGGCTACAAGCAAGGCGCAGAACTGGTAAAAAACCATCCTGTTATTTCTGCTCATTCTGTGTTTATATGGTTAAAGTCTGATTTGCCTGTGATTAGCGTAAAAGCAAAGATAGCTGGCGAACTTAAAAATAGACTTGATAAAGGTAGTTTTATTTGCTTTTTTGATAATTCACAGGAGCTTCATTCATGGACATACGAAGAGCTGAGGGCATTTATCAGACCAAAAAAATAACCCGGCTCAGGGTTTAACCCAGGCCGGGAGCGGCGGAAGATCCAATAATGCCGGATCCTCCAATAGGCATATTTAACTATATCACATAATACAGATTTTGTCAAGCCCTTTTTTATGAAAAAATGAAAAACTCACCTACAAAGCCCTGGAAGATATCCGCAGCGAATACCGCCAACGGCTGGTGCCGGAGGGGCCAAAGATCGAAAATCACTATTGACACACCAATCATTTTTTACTAAAATAATATATGAGGAATATTCATGACTTTTAGGGATATTGAACGAATTATTCGGAAGGATGGCTGGGTTTTAATGAGCATTGAAGGTTCACACTATCATTATAAGCATGCCAGTAAAACCGGAAAAGTAACTATTCCTTATCATTCGGGTGATATACCCAAAAGGGTTATAAATTCAATTATGAAACAGGCAGGCTTAAAGTAAATGAGGAGGTTTTTATGAAATATGTATATCCGGCATGTTTTTATCCTGAAGATGATGGCCGTTATTCGGTTGAATTCGCCGATTTTGATTTGGCAACATTCGGTAACGATTTAGGTGATGCGGTCTATATGGCCTCTGATGCCCTTAGCGGGCGCATACTTTCTATGTTGGAAGATGGAGAGAAATTACCATCTGCAAGCGACCCAATAACTATACATCCTGATGATAAACACGCTTTTGTATCGCTTATAGCAACTGATGTGAAAGAAGCGGAAGTGGATATCTTAAATAAGCCAGTACGAAAAACCGTTAAAATACCACTATGGCTCAATAAGGCAGCCTCACAAAAACATGTAGATTTTTCTGCCGTATTCAAAGACGCTTTACTTGAACAACTTGCTATGTAAACTGCCGAAAAACCACCGACAATCTCTGCCACATACACTATGCTCGAATTATGAATTACTCGAACACTAATCAAGCCCCTATACTAAAACCCCCTTTTTGTATATACTCAGACACCCTGCCCCGAATCTCGGACGTTACCAAAAAACAGGTGCAAGACCAGCTTGATGCTGTTGCTATTGTTG
>JAISIL010000191.1 GCA_031262035.1 Spirochaetaceae bacterium
CCCCCCCGTATTTTCTTGTAATACAACAAGTTACAATAGCAATTTTATATATTTTATTTATTCTCTTGGCAGTATTAATAGCCCCCGCAGACAATACCATGCCCACCAGGCCCTTTGCGTTGCAAAGGAGGTTTGATGCGGGGCTTTTATTTTATCTTAAAACTGAGGAGGTTTAAAGATGAAAAGTAAGAAATTTGGAATTACTGCACTACTTGCAGTAATCGCACTGGCCGTTTTCAGCCTGATGCTGACGGCATGTCCGCCCCCGGGCGACACAGGGCCGAATGTGAAAGATCCGCCTGCAACGGTTGCAAGTGGTGCTGAAGCACAGGCGTATTTTGAAGAAATCTGGGGTGATATTCCCTCCGATTGGAAAGAAGGAATTCTTGAAGAATGGAGTGCACTGTCAGAAGGAAACGGTGGTCCTGCAATTACCAGCTTGGATGACATTCCTGAACAGATGTGGACTATGTTCGCAAACTCATGGGATAATGTGTCGGATGTTATAGACAAAATCAATGCCGGTGATTCATTTGCAGACTATAAGGAAGAACAAAACGCGCCTTCAGGTCCTGATCTAGGCGATCCTTCAGGTGAGCCTCTGGCAGACCCTATTGAAATCCCTGATACAATTGCAGATGGTGCTGCGGCAAAGGCGTATTTCGAAGAAATCTGGTCTAAAGTTCCCTCCGATTGGCAAACAGGGATTCTAGCACTGTGGAGCGGTTTGGCACAACAGCAGGGAGGTAATCCAATTACCAGCCTAGATAATGTTCCTGAACAGATGTGGGAGATGTTTGCAAGCTCAACGGAAATGATGGCGATGTTTATAAACGCCATTAATGAGGGTTATAAATTTGACGATATTGATTTTAACGACTTGATTGGCGGCGGCGGTCAGGGTGATGGCGGCAGCGGCGATGGTGACGGCGGCAGCGGTGATGGCGATGGCGGCAGCGACGGTTTTGATGCCGCACTCAATGGTAGTTGGACATGCATTGGTATGGTAACTGCTGGACAGGTTTATGAAAATGCTATGTACAATTCTTATCTCTCTATTACTTTTGAAGGAACCAGTATTACTTGGGGTGGCTCATTAGGCTCAGCCTACAATGCCTATGCAAGTGCAGGAACCTGGAAAGCTTCTGATGGAGAAATAGGCTATACTGTTAGCGGTTACTACACAAAGATCTATGATTATGAAATTAATAATGACGGTAAATTGATTGTTACCATAAGTGGATCGGGTTACGTTCTGTCAAAGACCTAGTCAGTGCTGTGATAGAAAAAAAGTGCCTGGCACCAAAACTTCTCACAAAGACACGAAGAACACAAAGGAAGAAACTTTGTGGCTTTGTGAGAGGCTTTTTTTTAAACCACAAATAACACGAATCGGCTACGCCGACACGAATAATCTACGATAAGTAAGCGAAAATTCGTGTGATTTGCCGTAGGCAATCATTCGTGTTATTCGTGGTAGGGACAGTGGGTGGTCTATGCACAAGCTCGAATTTCGTCTACCACAGCTCTTTCAATAAATTTATTGATAGAGAGTTTTTGCCTTTTTGCAGTAAATGCTGCTTCGCGATGTAATTCCGGTGACATACGAAGATTCAAATGCCCCGAATAAGGTTTTTCGGGTGAAACTCCATCCTCTCTACACCATTCAAGATAGTCATCAACTGATTCATGGAAAGCCTTTTCTATTTCATTAACAGATTCGCCCTGAAATGTTATAACATCATGGGTATTAAGTACTTCACCGTGAAACAGACGAGCCTCTGAATCATAGCTAACTTCGCCAATGTATCCCCTATATTGCATCATGGTATTACCTCCGCATTTTCAAGAAATCGTCGAACCGATTGCAATGCACCTTTATCTGTAGTCCGTTCAGGATGCGGCCTATGAAAAACTGCACGCACACCGTTCAGTTTTACCCGCACCCTGGAACCTGAGCCTTCTGAAATCTCAGCGCCAAAATAAGAAAATAGAGTCTCTATATCGCGCCAAGGAATATCAGCCTGTACCGGTTCCTTAAATATAAGAGCAAGGATTTTATCATGCTTTGAACCCATATATTCTATATGATACCATAATATGGCACTAATGTCAAGAGGCTAATTTATAAAAAAAGTGCCTAAAAGTGCCTGACACCAAAAAGCTGAAAGTAGCGAGAATTATTATCTCAAGTTACTTAGTGGCTTGTTAATATTGCCGCGAATAGCGCGAATGAACGCTAATGTATTTATTCGCGTAAATTCGCGCTATTCGCGGCTAATATTTTTTAATGATTTTATCCTGCCCTCTCACAGAGGCATATTGCATAGCAGGGCGATTTTTGTTATAACTAAGATATGACTTCCCCAGATACTTTGCGCGACTTGCTTGTGCCACGGTTTTTGCGTTATGTTGGAATTGATTCGACCAGTTATAACAAGGCAGGTCAGCGCGCTCTTGCTCAGCTTTTAAAAGATGAGCTTATCGGGCTTGGACTAAAAGATGTAACACTGACTGAGGACTGTTTTGTCATAGCCCGCTTAGCGGCAAGTGCCGGTTTTGAGGCGAAGCCCTGTATCGGTTTTCTTTCCCATCTTGATACCAGTCCTGACGCCCCCGGCGACAAGATTCAGCCAGTCATCAAGAAAAATCAGCAGGGCGAGGAGATAATCAGTTCTGATGGAACAACGCTGCTTGGCGCCGATGATAAGGCGGGTATCGCAGAGATTATGGGGGCTCTTGAATATCTTATTCAGCATCCTCAAGTTGCGCACGGCCCGCTGGAGATTATCTTTTCTCCTGATGAAGAGATTGGCGGCCAGCTTAAAGGGCTTGATGTGCCGGGCCTTCATGCGCAAGCCTTCTATACCATGGACGGGGGCGCTTATCCTGAAATCGAGGCTGAATGCTTTGAGGCCTGGTCGGCAGGCATTGTTTTTACCGGCCGTTCAATCCACCCCGGCACGGCAAGGGGCGCTTTGCTTAATGCGGTAAGCATGGCCGCCTCCTTCTGCAACCTCCTTCCCCGGAATGAATCCCCTGAGGCAACGGACGGCCGATACGGTTTTTACTGCCCCACCGGGATTAAAGGCACACATGAATCGGCAGAGCTGGAACTTATTATCCGTGATTTTAGCAAGAGCGAAATAGAAAGACGGCTTCGGGCGCTTGAAAGTTTTGCCCGCACAGTGGAAGCCCAATTCCCCGGCGGCAAAGTGTGTGTCAACACAGAGGAACAATACCGTAACATGAAAGAAAAAATTGATGCAGAGCCAGAAGTAATGGACAAGTTATTTGCAGCAGGAAAGAAGCTCGGTATGCCTTTAAAACTTGTCCCTATTCGCGGCGGCACAGACGGAGCGGCTCTTTGTCAAAGGGGAATTCCCTGCCCGAATATTTTTACCGGTGGGCAGAATTTTCACAGTAAAGATGAATTTTTGAATGTATCAGAGATGATAGAGGCTTCCAGATTGATTATTGAACTTATTAAAATATGGACGGAGTAGTATGATAATTTCAGATGGCGCTGTTTTACAGCAAGGCAAGGCAACACCGCTTTGGGGAAAGACCACTGCTGGTGCAGACATTAGAGTCGAGTTTCGTGGAAACACTTATAGCGGCAAGGCCGACGGTGCAGGCAATTGGCAGATTGCTATTGATACCGGTACTTATGGCGGGCCTTTTAGCCTGAACCTTAATGGAAAAACCTTAAAGGACATTTATGTAGGCGACCTCTGGCTCTGTTCCGGGCAGTCCAATATGGAAATGCCCATGCAGCAATTGCGCGACAATTACCCTGCCGAATGGACGGAGGAAAAAAACGGGGATATTTTCTCGAAGGGTATTGTCAGGGCCTATAAGGTGCTGCCCAAATGGGACTTTACCAGCCCTTATGATGAGCTTGATGAAGCGGTGCCGGCAAACAGCACTTTGGACGCCGGCATTATCAATTGTGCCGGGAAGTGGCAACCTGCAAGCCCCGAAAACCTTAAGGATTTTTCCGGCACGGCATGGTTCTTTGCCAAGGCGCTTTACCAGAGCGGCTCTTCCCTGGGCGGCCATCCCATTGGGCTTGTCGATGCTTCACTGGGAGGGGCGCCGGTAGAATCATTTATCAGCGAAGAAGCCCTCGCTCCCTGGCCCTCTGCCTTGGCACAGGCGGTAAAGTATAAAAACAGTAGTATAATAGAAGAAGAAATGCATGCTGCCACACAGGCACAGGCCGATTGGATGCGTGAAGCAAGGGAAAAGAGCCCAAAGATTGAGGAAATGGACAATCAAAACTGGGAAAGTATAAGCCTCCCCGGCCCTCTTTTAAAAAATGGCAAGGTATTCCATGGGGTGGTGTATCTGAAAAGAAGCTTTAGCCTGCCGCAGCACCTTGCAGCATTGGAAGACGATAAGCACCAGGCAAAACTCTGGCTAGGGACTATTGTCGATGCAGATACGGTGTATATAAATGGGAAGCGGGTTGGGGAAACCGGCTATCGCTACCCGGCCCGTAAATACGACATCCCCAAGGGGGTCTTACAGACAGGCGAGAACGAGATACTTATCCGTGTAGAATGCCAGAATGACATTGGTGAAGTAACACGGGGGAAACCTTTTAGATTATTCTTTACCGATAATACCTTGTGCGGCCCTGAATACAATGAGCACTTTCCCATAGGCAATATTGAACTGGCAGGCACCTGGCAGGCCTGTTTTGGGGATGATATGCCCCCCATACCGCCAGGTTTTTTTGTTCAATGGAAGCCTCTGGGTTTATACAATGCAATGATTCACCCGGTTTTACGTTCTGCCTATAAGGGCGTGATATGGTATCAGGGGGAAAGTAATAGCGGAAATGCTCAGGAATATACGGCAATGTTTCAAGCCATGGTTCAATGCTGGCGGAAAAGGGCTGTAGAATGCGGCAATACCGGTGTTTTACCCTTTTTCTTTGTGCAATTACCCCTTTTCAGGGAGCCTGCTACCCCTATCGACCTGGGCACCGGCAATGATACTTTTGGCGACTGGGCTTCGCTTCGCGAGGCACAAACTGCCTGTTTGGAAATTCCCGACACCGGAATGGCCTGTGCCCTTGACGCAGGCGAATGGAACGACCTCCATCCCCTGAATAAAAAGACTATCGGCGAGCGCTTGGCCCTGGCTGCAATAGAATACTTTGATAAATCTTCTGATAATAGCCCCGGCCCCCTCTTACAAGATGCACATATTGAAAGCGGCGCCTTAATTCTTAACTTTATTCACTGTGATGGGGGCCTTGAAATTCGTTCCCCGGTTGCAACACCCGGAGGCGGCGTTCTGGAACATCCTGATGCAATGCGGCTTGTCTCGCATCCCTATCTGATTATAAAAGACGCCGAGGGTAAAATTGAAAAGCGGCCTGTCGGAAGAACCAGCCCCAACCAACTTGTAGCAGACGCAAGCGGCTTAAAACCACCACTTAGCGCCTACTACGCCTGGGCCAACAACCCGGTAGGCCGCTTCTTCTACAGCGACGCCGGGCTGCCCATGCTGCCTTTCCGGGTTACGGTAGGGACAAGGCAAGCCTTGTCCCTACCGTAGGGGCGGATAATTATCCGCCCCTACATATTATTTCTTCTTACCACTCTTCGCCACATTGGCCTGCATCATTGACCTGACCAGGACGGGGAGGCCGTAGAGGCGGATAAAGCCTTGGGCGTCCATGTGGTTGTAGAGGTCGCCGGTTGCGAAACTGGCAATGCCTTCGTTGTAAAGCGAATAGGGCGATGTTGCCCCTGCACTGAAGATGCCGCCTTTGTAGAGCTTCAGCCGGACAGTGCCGGTCATTGTTGTCTGGGTGCTGTCGATAAAGGCTTGCAATGCTTCCCTTAAAGGGGTAAACCAGAGGCCGCCGTAAATGACTTCAGCCATCTTTAAGGCAATGTGCTGCTTAAAGGCATAGGTTTGCCGGTCGAGGCAGAGGTGTTCCAGTTCGCCATGCGCATACATCAAGATAGTGCCGCCGGGGGTTTCATAGACACCACGGCTCTTCATACCGACAACACGGTTTTCCAGAAGGTCGATGATACCAACACCGTTTCGGCCGCCAATTTCGTTGAGGGCCTTGATTAAAGCAACACCGTCCATTTTTTTACCATTAAGGCTTACCGGAATGCCCTGTTCGAAGCCGATTTCGACATATTCTGCCTTGTTCGGGGCCTTCTCCGGAGGAATTGTCATCTGAAGCATCTGTTTGAGTTTTGCTTCGTTGGCAGTTTCTTCCAGTTCCTGGCCTTCGTGGGAAATATGCCAGATATTATCATCGCGGCTGTAGGTTTCCCGCCTTTTTACCGGCACCTCAATCCCTCTCTTTTTCAGATAGCGGATTTCTTCTTCGCGGCTCTTGATTTTCCAGATACGCCAGGGAGCGATAATCTTGAATTCCGGGCCGAGGGCCATAATCCCCAGCTCGAAACGGATTTGATCATTGCCCTTCCCGGTAGCACCGTGGGCAATAGCATCAGCCTTTTCGCGCTTTGCAACATCAACAAGAATCTTTGCAATCAAGGGCCGGGCCGTCGAGGTGCCAAGGAGGTATTTATCCTCATACACTGCACCGGATTTGATGTAAGGCCAAAGATAGTCTTCAACATACTCTTTCTGCACATTGACTACCTCAACCATAGCAGCCCCTGTTGCCTTGGCACGGGCCTTGACAGCCTTCCAATCGCAGGCCTGACCGACATCAACCGCTACAGCGATAATTTCCGCTTCCGCACCATAAAGCTTCGGAGTATTCTCCTTAAGCCAGGGGATGAGAACCGTGGTATCAAGCCCACCCGAATAGGCCAGCACAATCTTCATCTTTTTTGCACTGCCTTTTTCTACAACCTTTTTCTTAGCCATAAACACTCTCCTTGTTCAATACATATTCAATAATTGCTATATTGACAATTTATTTTAGTAAATTTTGCATATTTCGTCAATATGCTGCTTAATAGTAATTCACAGTTTATGGGAAATTAAAAACAACCACGAATATACACGAATCGGCTTCGCCGACACGAATATTCTATGATAAGTAAGCAAAAATTCGTGTGGCCGAAGGCCATTCGTGTTATTCGTGGTTACTATAAAGTTAAA
>JAISIL010000177.1 GCA_031262035.1 Spirochaetaceae bacterium
CTCGATTTAAGGCGCTACGGCAGCGTACCCCACGTCGGTTTCGGGCTGGGCTTAGAACGGCTCATCCAATATGTGACCGGTATGCAGAATATCCGCGATGTAATTCCCTATCCCCGGGCGGTGGGTCTGTGCGAGTTTTAAAATTAATCCATAGGGTAGGGGCCTCGTGGGGGCGTAGCGTCGCTACGCCCTTACGTAGGGGCAAGGCAAGCCTTGCCCCTACCCTGATATTGTGTTTCTTGATATCATTACCCCTATTTGCAACCCCCCCTTCCCTGAATTCCCGGGCAGCCTGTATTATGGATGAGGCAACCGGCGAGATTCTCTTTGAAAAAAATGCCGATGAGATGATTCCGCCGGCATCCCTCACCAAACTGATGACGATACATCTTGCTCTGCAGGCTGTTGATGCAGGCGAGGCCTCGCTGAAGGGGATTGTGCCCCTGCCGCCTGAAAGCTGGGCGGTAAACCAACCACCCCGTTCAAGCCTTATGTGGCTGGGGGAAGGGCAAAAGCTTAGTTTAAATGAATTGCTTCTCGGCCTTGCCATTTATTCAGGGAACGATGCTGCGGTGGCCCTTGCGCTGTATTTTGCCCCTTCGGTAGAGGCCTTTGCCGAAATGATGAACGAAGAGGCCCGGCGATTGGGCCTTGCACGGACCTTTTTTGTAGAACCTTCAGGTGTATCAGAAGATAATATGACAACGGCAGAAGATTTTACAAAATTTTGCCGCTTTTATATACGGCAACACCCCGAAGCCCTGGAAAAGTATCATTCGCTGGCCGCCTGGTCGTATAGAAGCAGCCAGGAACATAAAAACCACAATACTTTATTGGGAGTATACCCCGGAATAGACGGCCTTAAAACAGGTTATATTGATGAAAGCGGTTACAATATAGCCCTTACCGCACTCCGTGACAATGATGCAAGCGGATTAGGCAGCCGTTTTATTGCCGTGCTTTTAGGTGCAGAAACTGTCCCCTTACGAGACGCAGACGGAAGGGCCTTATTGGACTGGGCCTTTGGGAATTACCATACCGTCCGAGCCCTGGTCAAAAAGCCTGAAGCAGCACCCCTGTGGAAAGGCAAGGCAAGCGCCATCAACTTTGCCCCCCTGAAAGATGCCAATACAATAGAATCCGATGAAAGCTATTTGTTTATATGGACAGAAGAAAAAACCAAGGGAAACAACCTGCGCTACCGTTATGAACCAATAGACCCTGTCATAGCGCCGGTGGAAAAAGGCCAGGAACTTGGCAGCCTGGTATTATATGAGGGAAGCGGCACCGAGATGCAGGTCTTTAAACGCATCCCCCTCTTTGCAAGTGAAGATGCAGCAGAGGGAAATATCTTTAAGCGTTTATGGGACAGCCTAAGGCTCACCTTCAGATAGTTTTATTGATAAACGCAACTTTTCCCCTGCTTTTGTGTCTAAACCATAGACGATTAAAGGAGAAACCGCTATACTATGAGCATGTCAAATATATCTTCGGCGGCCGTTCAGGTCATAGTATCGGTTATTCCCATTGTGGGAATTGTTGTTGGCGGGGTAGTCATTTTTTTCTATCTGCTCTGGCAGCATAAAAGAAGGTCCCTTTTGATAAAAAACGGGCAGTATCAAAAGCCTGTGTTCGACCTTCTTTCGTTCAGCCTTTTGGCAGGCCTTCTTCTTGGGCTCCTTGGTTTGGCCCTTACGGTGTTTCTTGCTTTACTGGAAGGCCTTAATTATGCCTTGCTTGGCGGGGTTATCCCCCTTTCTATAGGGGCAGGCCTTTTATCATACTATCTGATAAAGCGTTTTGCCGGTGGATGAAGCGCTGGTTCCTGAAGACAGCTATCTTGTCGGCAGGATTTTACAGGGCGAAACAGAACTTTTCAGACTGCTGATTCAGCGTTACGAAAAGACTGTGTTTAACCTGGGGAAAAGTTTCTTTCGCAATAGCTCTGATGCGGAAGATTGGACGCAGGAGGTATTTTTAAAGGCCTATCGAAGCCTGAAATCTTTTGAGGGCCGGAGTCGTTTTTCAACCTGGCTTTACAAGATTGCTTACAATACGGCGCTGAACAATATTCAAAGAAAGAAGGAATATTGCAGCCTTGCCGATAATGAAGATAAGCTTGCATCAAACTATACAGATGATAATCCTGAGCATCTGGCAGTTCGCAATGCGGTAAAGAAGGCGGTGCGTGAAGCTGTTGCCGAGCTTCCCGAACGATACCGGCTCTGTGTCGATTTATTCTTCTTTTATGACAGGAGCCATGAAGAAATAGAGGCGATAACGGGAATCCCGGTGAATACGGTAAAAAGTCATGTTTTTCGGGCAAAAAAATTGCTCAAGGAGAGCTTAGAGAATGTATTGTGATAGTTTAATGGAAAGAATCTCTGCCTATAGTGGAAACAAGACAATGTTAGCTCACATGCCTTTACTCTTAAAACTGGAATGGCATATTCATAGCCTCTTTTGCACTAACTGTGCCAGAGAACTTTATGTGGAAGAAAGCTTAAAAGAGCTTAGCTTTAGCGATATGTTCTTTAGCGAAACACCCCTGGAAAGTAATTTAGAAGATATTATTATGGCAAAGGTTTCACTTGAGCCTTATATGAATGAAGCCAGCCATGAAATTTCATACCGGCGCTGGATTGTGTCCGGCCTTGTCGTGCTCTTCTCTTTTGCATTGGGTATTTATGGACTTGGCCTCCATTCTACACCGGTTTTTGAAGAAACAACTTACCTAATGGCAACAGGTATTACTATTGGTATTATAATTTCAGTTTATGCTGCGCTCTTTATTGGCAGCCATGTAAAGGAATTATCAGAACGATTTCACCTTCACCCGACAGGATAAAACAAGCTGCGCTTGAAGCAGGCTTTGTGCGGGCGCGTATTCTCGGCTCGCCAACAATGCTAGTCGTGGGTTTGTCTTTTGAAGAAGCTCACGCAAAGACGCGGAGGCGCGGAGGTTTTGATGAGCAATCGTATGAAAACCCCGCGGTCTCTGCGCCTCTGCGTGAGTTTTTTTATTTTGGTACTATCGCTCCCTTTGCTCAGAGAAATTATTATAAAGAAGCAGTTGATAAGTTGAAGGTTTTGGCAAAGGAATTTCGGCGAGAATACGGCGGGACAAAAGCCGATTATCAGATACGCTGTAATTCACAGATTCCTGAAAAGCCGATTGCCGTAGCCTGTGGCTTAGGGAGCATGGGGCGAAATGACCTGGTGATTATGCCAAAGGATACAAACAATAGCGGCGGTTCTAATTTTATTATTGCAATGATGCACCTGCCCTTTGCCCTGCCCGGTGACCCGCCCCTTGATTGGGATCCCTGTAAGAGGTGCCAGGCACCCTGCCAAGAAGCCTGCCCCACCAAGGCACTAGATGCATCAAGGGGGAAGATTAATCTGGAAAAATGCATTCAGTGGTGGGCCTCGGGACACAATATCGACAAGCCGGTTCCCGAAGAACTAAAAGCAGTATGGGGCAAACGGTTTTACGGCTGCACCAACTGCCAGGACGCCTGTGTGCATAACAAAGCCGGGCAAGCTGCCTACATTGATTGCAAAAAAATCCTTGCCATGACCGACGACGAAATTAATGCCCTGTTTAAAGGCACTGCAATAGGAATGAAATGGCTTGGCCCTGCCGCCATACGAAGAAATGCAGAAATAGTATGTAAAAATCAAAAAGCCCTTGACTCTGGGCCTTAAATTCTTTATATTATAAGTATACAATATGTATTTGAGAAAATACTTTGGCCCCTGGTCTTTTTATAGAGAAGCCCTTTCTATAGCAATTCCTGTTATGGCACAGCAATTTATTATGAGCATGGTCTCCCTTATCGACAACTTTATGGTTGCAGGCCTGGGGGACGTGAGCATGGCTGCTGTTAATGTGGCCAACCAGATCAACACGGTTTACATGGTGCTTATCAACTGCATCTGCGGCGCGGGGGGCATCTTCATCTCCCAATTTATGGGCACAAAGGACCGGGAAGGCATGGGCCAGGCCTTCCGTTTCAAGATACTCTTCTCCTGTTTTTTTGCGGCGCTCTATTTTGTGCTTCTCTGGACAATTCCCTCCCAACTTTTGGGCCTCATGACCATTGGCAACGCTGCCAGGGATGAAATCTGTGAAGCCGGCGCCGGCTATATGCGCCTCGTCTCCTGGACCCTCTTTCCCATTGTACTTTCCACGGCCATCGGAGGCTGCTTCCGGGAAATCGGAAAGCCTGTGCCGCCCCTCATCATTTCCGCCTGCGCCACCGGTGTGAACACCCTGGGTAACTGGATACTTATCTACGGGAACCTTGGTGCCCCGGCTTTGGGCGTGGAAGGAGCGGCCATCGCCACCATCATCGCCCGGGCTTTGGAAGCTTTTACCTATATCCTTTACGCAAAATACGGCTGGCAGGGAGGGAAGAGCCGGACGGCCCCCTTCTTCGTAGGCCTCCGGCGCATCCTCCGGGTGAATTGGCCCCTGATGAAGACCATTACAGGACGCTCGGCGATGATGTTCTTCTCGGACAGCTCATGGATTGTGTCGGACACCCTGATGACGGCTCTGTACAACGGCAGGGGCGGAGCCGAAACCGTTGCCGGTATGGCCGCGGGCCTCACCATCGCCAACATCACCTTCCTCATCTGGGGCGGACTTTTCACGGTGACCAATGTGCTTATAGGGGGGAGCC
>JAISIL010000036.1 GCA_031262035.1 Spirochaetaceae bacterium
GGGAGCCTTTCTTCCAGGTCTACGGCGCCGATAATCCTGACCCCGAACCGGGACAGGCTGAAGTGGCCGACGCTTTCTGGAACAGAAAGGAAGCCTGCATTGAGCTGATGAAGATGCGGGATATTTACGGGAAAAAACTCCAATGCATTGTCCACGGCGACCTTCACACCTCAAACACCCTGATAAGCCCTACCGAGATGAAGGTTATCGACATGGAATATCCCCACATGGGGCCCTTCTCCGCGGATTCAGGCTATCTTTTGGGAAACATCGTGTATCCTTACGCCGCATGGTTCTTCCACCCTGAATGGAACGAAGACAAGCGGGCTGCCTACCGGGAAGAAATGCTGGGCTATATTGAGGGAATGCTTGACGAGTACATTGCGGTTTTCAGCGAATGTTGGAAGCAGAGCGTGCGTCCCATATTTAAACGCTATCCTGAATACCTGGCTTCCCTTCTTCTGGATTTCCTCCAGGAAACAGCCGGCTTTATGGGTTCCCAGGTTGGTTCCCGTGCCGGTGGCTACACGGAAACTTTCGATTTTGACGTCCTCCCTGACGCAAGGCGGCGCAACATGGCGCGAGGGCTGGCTCTGGCAATAGGCTATGCGCTTCTGATGCGGCGGGGTTCCGTACGCTGTCCTGCGGACATTACCGCCATCATCCGGGAAACGGCGGAAGCCTTTATGGGGAATCCCCTCAAGGGCGCGGCGGTTATCGGGAATTTTTCCGGCGCCCTCTAAAATCAAGAATACAAAATGGAGAACAAAAAACTTTTAATGCTGGGGCCGATTGGTTCCGGCAAAACGACTCTTTGCCAGTGGCTTGCGGGCCTGGAACGGGAATACTCAAAAACCTATTCGGTGGAACTTATCGGCGGCTCAATCGACACCCCGGGGGAATACATCGAAAACCGGGGCCTCTGGTACCGGCTTAAAGTGGCGGCTGCCGATGCGGAGATGGTACTTTTTGTCCAGGACTGCGTGAACCTTTCCAATCATTTTGCGCCGGGACACTCGGCCATGTTCTCCTGCCCGGTTGTGGGGGTTATCACGAAGATTGACCTTGCCCCGGGGCCTGAAGCGATAGCCGAGGCGAAAACGCTGCTTGAGCTTGCGGGCGCAAATACATGCTTTCCCGTGTCGCTCCTTACGGGGGAGGGGCTGGATAAGCTTAAGGAATTTATTTACGCGTAATTGTGGCATTGATAAAAGTTAGCAATTAAGCTAAGTCTATGCAAGCACTAATCTTTGAAAACGCCAACAAAGCCCACTACACGAAAGGCCTTATATGGGTTTACTTTTCCAGGACAAAAGAATTTTTTTCATGGGATATAGCGGATTGGGGTTAGAAAATACTCTGGCTGCAGCCATGACACTGCAGCCAGGTTGCCTATCCGGGGGGGAGTCGAACCCTCCGCCGCTACACGTCCACCGTCATGCAATGGACGCGGCGCTCTGCCGCTGAGCTACCCGACACTTTTACTATAGCACAAATCGGCAAACTTGTCAAATCCCCATTTTCCGCTATACGGAGCCGTTTGTCCTCGTTCTTTCCCCAACCCGATAGAGGATTCCGTAGGGAGACGAGAAAGTAAGGTTATAGTCCCCGTACTTCCGGGTGAATTTAGCCGACTTGGGATCCTGATAGGGAAGGGGAAGAAGTATAAAAAGTTGGGGATAATAGGCCAGGTCGGGTTCAGCGGAATTGTGCAAAACAAGGCTATTGACACGGGAAGCGTCTTGCGCTAAAGTAGTATTTGTCATTGTATTTGACAAAGAAGCTGTCCAAATCTTGGCCGATTGGGGGCAGCTTTTTTGTTTCCTCCGGCTTCCAGTATAGCGAATTTGGCATGGCTTGGGCAAGCGGCGGAAAGAAATTTGTGACTCCAAGTTGTGCTAAACGGTGTGAGTTGGTGCCCTAAGTGTCTTTTTTGGGTGTCCTATCACTCGTTTTTCATCATGCCTGCGGCAGGTATTCATGATAATCATGCTGATTATTAGGCCTAAAAAATTACTGTAAAAGTTTATTTTTTAGAAAAATTCTTCAAAAACTTGACTATTTTTCTTATACTGGATATAATAGATACATACGGAATTTATTTCGCCTAGGCCGCTGGAATAAAAGAGCCGTCCGTTTTTTAAGAAATAAAAGAGGTATTTATGGATAAAATAGTATTATCGTGGAGCGGAGGCAAGGATAGTTCATTATCTCTGTACGCTATTGAACATGGTGGAAAGTATGAAATTGATTCATTGATTACGACGACCACAGAAGGGCATGACAGAATAAATATCCATGCCGTACGGCTTGATGTCTTGAAACGGCAGGCTGAAGCGATAGGTCTTCCAGTACGTTATGTAAGGCTTCCAGAAAGGCCAAGCAATGATGAGTATAATAAAAGATTCAACGATGTGCTAAAAGAATGTGTGGCTGAAAGGATTACAAATGTTGCTTATGGGGACATATTTCTTGAGGACTTAATGGATTACAGAAAGGAAAATTTAGCGAAAGTTGGGATGACAGGTTATTTCCCCTTATGGAAAAAGGACACGAAAGAGCTGGCAAAAAAGTTTATAGATTTGGGATTCAGAGCAATAATAACCTGTATTGACACAAGAGTATTGGATGGCAGCCTGGCAGGTCGGGAATTTGATTACCAATTTTTGAATGGTTTGCCAGAGAATGTTGACGCATGTGGGGAAAATGGAGAATTTCATACATTTGTGTATGACGGGCCGATATTTAAAAATAAATTGAGCATACAAAAGGGTGAAGCATTTAAGGATGAGCGTTTTAGTTATTGTGATATAATGGCAATATGAATAAGAGCCTTTACATTATTGGCGGGGCAAAGTGAGATTTTATGAGAAAACTGGTATTATGTTTTGTACCTATACTTTTTTTGCTGGTTGGTTGTGCTACAGACCCAATAGCAAATGAGATGGTTTTATCATCACCAAGTATAAAAGGTCCTTTACCAAAACTTGAAAATATAAATACAAGCAGTGATAATGGCATAACAGAATCATCTGATAATATCATGGCAGAATACTTGAGTCAAACTGGCGATACGATGGGATATTATTCACTAGATTTTAACTATAGTTCAAGGATATCAGGTGCTGGCTATTTTTGGTTATATTTGAGTTCTTTTACGAGTTTTTTGCCCAATATAATTGGAGCCCCTTTTCAGGGACAAACTTATACATCTTCGGTAACATTAAGAATATTTGATTCTCAGGGAGGCTTGATAGGTACATATACAAGGAGTGGAAGCTTTAATCTCTTAACAGGATTATATTATGGACATGATTCTTCATCTAAAGCACAGGTGGTATATTCCGGACTAATGAAAGAAGTATTACAACTGGTAAACAAGAATAGTCAGTTGATTAATGAACAATTGGAAGCAGCCGGACCAGTTACGATTAAAAATAGAGCAACAGCGAAAAGCCGGATATTTAGATTACCTGAATATAGTGATTAAGGATACGACCTGCAAACAATACCTTATCGGTTTTTTCTGCTTACGTTAAGGCTTACGCCCATAAGCCGGTTGCCATTTTTGAGTTTCGTTACTCCCACTTGCCTGGCAATAATCGGTATAGTGGAATTTTATCCTACGATTTTTCGGATCTGACTGCGGCGTTATGGGCGGCAGAAGAGAAAACGCGTAAAGCGTCAATTTATATCCCATAGCCGCCATTTTGTAGCCGGCCTCCCGTACCAATTCCTGGTGTCCTTTCAAGGTCTTTGCCGCCTTCTGCCTGGGAGTCAACTCATTATTGAGCCATTCTCTTGTGCTTGAGCTCATTTCTCGTGTCTTAGCCATAAGTTTATCATAGTATCAAATTATAATTTTATCAACAATCAATATTTTTATATTTTTTTAAAAGTTATTCACAATTGCCTGTGAATTCAGTTATCCTAGACGGTGGGAGCCATTGTCCTAAACGTCTTTTTTTCAGTGTTCTGGTACTCGTTTTTCATCAGGCCTCCAAAATTTACTGTAAAAACTTGACTTCTTTTTTTATTCTGGCTATAAGAGATGCGTTGTGAAAGCATATATGTAACAACATAAGTGGAAATAATCCGCTTGCAACAACGGTTTTTCCCGCATCAGCGGTGAAAACATATATACTGACTTGCGGGAAAAGACCGCAAACGGCTAAACAAGGAAAGGCCGTAGGGAGTTTTTTATGAAGAACAAGAAGTTGTTCGCGGGAATGCTGGCATCGGCGCTGGTATTCGGGTTGGTTTTCACGGGCTGTCCGAATCCCGGAGGCGGCGGCGGCACAACCGATGCCGCTACGCCCACAATAACCATTGACCTGACGCCGGCCAGTAACCACATCTATAAGAATGGCGCTACCGCGAACGCTCTTACGATTGCAGCTGCAACAAGCGATAGCGGTACGTTGAGCTATCAGTGGAAAGTCAATTCCACAGACAGCAACAGCGGAGGAAGCAACGCAAGCGGCAGCGGAGCGACTACCAACAGTTTCACACCGCTTACGACTACAAACGGCACTTCTTACTACTTCTGCGTGGTCACCAACACCAACAACAGCGTGAACGGCAATAAAACCGCCACGGCGACCAGCAAAACAGCAAAGATTAAGGTGCAGGACGGAGAGCCAACCAGCGCTGCAACGCCCACCATTGACAAAGACCTCAGCACCAACGAGGTCACTTATTACCAGGGCGATACTGCGTCCGACCTCTCCGTTTCGGCATCAGCTTCCGATGGCGGCACGCTCAGTTACCAGTGGTATAAGAGCACCGACGGTACAACGGCAACTGCCTCGAAAGTGGGAACAAACAGCAGTACCTATACGCCCGTTATCACAGATGTCGGCACTCTCTACTATGCTGTGCTTGTAACAAACACAAAGAGCGACAAGGACAACCCAACAGCCCAAAAAATGAGTAGTATGGCAAAGATTACTGTGCACACGCTTACCACCATCGCGAATGGGGCTGCAATTTCAGGCGGTTCTGGCACTTACAGCGGCGGGCCCAAGGGAAAAAATGACATAAGCGCCGGGGGCGACTCTGTGCACACATTCAGCATAGACAGCAGCAACAAGGTGACTATCAAACTGACCGACCCCACCAGTTTGGATACGGCTGGAAATCTTACAGTGCTCTCGTACTATACTACCGGAGACCTTAGCTCCACCACCAATGGCGCCAAGTTCGATGTATTCACAGGCGTGACGCTGACAAGCCCTACCGGCTACGCGATTACGCAGGCAATAATGCCATCGGGTCTCGGTTCATTCACGATGGCTATATATGTCTACTCTGACACAGCCAACGCAAATCTTACCGGCAAATCGAAGACGTTGACGGTGAGTGGGCTACCGCTAACCATTGGTGCGTTTAACAACCTTACGCTGGCGAAGGGTTGGAACAAGTTGCTGATAAGCGGCAACGCAACGATGTCCGGGGGAACGGCAAGCGTCTCGGTAGGGACTATCGACCCTTCTGCCACTTGGGGCTGGGATTAATACCGCGCCTCTCGCGTAGAGCCACGGGCAGCCTGTGAGGGAAGGCTGCTGCAAGCCGCCGTCAGATGACGGCGGCTTTTTTACGGCGTTATGACTTATACCTACAATATACTGCAAGAGACAGATTATGGAGCCGCGACAAAGTAGCCTCCTCTGCCAAAATGTCCATTTTCTTAACCGATCTTGCATTTTATAACAAAATATATTATAATGCTAGTAAATGATATCATTAAAGGAGCAAAAAAATATGTCTACAGTTCAAGTAGCCACCCGTATAGACGAAACGCAAAACCGCATTTTCCGTGAAACCACCAGCCGCCTGGGAACCACCCCTGCGGACGCCCTGCGTATGTTTGTTTCAGCCTTTAACGAACATCACGGATTCCCCTATGCCGTGCAAACTACCGAAGCCAGCCCAAGCACAAAGCGCCGCCCCCTAAGCGCTGCCGAAAGGGAAGCACGGGACAAGCGGGATATTGAACTCATCAACGCCAATGCCGACCGGATTAATGCTGAAGCAATGGACGTTTTGACCTATCAGGCCGACATCTGGCAGGATGCAGAGCAATGAAGCGTGGCGACCTCTCTCCTTTCAAACGGGACGAGCTAAACGCCGCCTTGAATGTTTGGCCCTTGAAGCCTGTTGAGTTCCGCTAGTAGAAATTAGCAGTAGCCAAAGCTTTCCACAAGGTTTACGCTGAAAAGTCCGACATACAACGCTGAAAATTACTAATATTACGTGTATATGGACAACCCGCCGCCGTTCCGTGTCGGGAATATCATTCTTTTGAAGGGTATACTGGGTCGTAATCATGCACAAGAGGGACCGCGCCGCCTTGCCGGAAGGAACTCGGGGCATCCGGCTATATGGTGGAAAGGGGCATGAAGTGGTATACTGTAAAGCATGAACAACGAAGAAACACTTAGGCAGTTCTACACGGAGGTGCTAGGTCTGCATCCGGAGTGGGAAGCAGTGAAGGTATGGAAGGACGAGGCAAAGAAAGAGGTGCACATAAAAGTGGTATCAAGCCTGAAGTTTTATCAATGTCCTGTATGTGGGAAGCGGGCGGTCAAATACGACACACGGGAGAGAAGGCTGCGGCATCTGGACACCTGCGACTATCAGACGATACTGGAAGTTGAAGTGCCGAGGGTTAAGTGTAAGGAACATGGGGTTCAGCAATTGTCGGTAAGTTTTGCGGAGAAGCACAGCGTCTACACGGAGATGTTTGAGAACAAAGCGATAGGGATGCTAAAAACGATGACGACGAAGGCGGTTGCGGAGCAATTGAAGCTTGGCTGGGATGCGATAGACAACATCAAACAGCGGGCTGTGGAGCGTGGGAAACAAAGGCGGCGCAAGGTGGAAGTCCTGGATGCTGCGATTGATGAAACATCGTTTCAAAAGGGGCATGATTATATTGCGACGGTTATCAACCAAAAGGACGGCACGGTGCTTGATGTGCTGCCGGACAGGGATGCGGGAACGGTCAGAAGCTGGTTTAAGGTGCAGGAAGCGGCTGATTTCAGCAAAATAAACAGCATTTCGATGGATATGTCCAATTCCTTTCAGAAAGCGGTTGAGGATACTTTTTCCAACTGGAAAAAGCTTATCTGTTTTGATCGTTTTCATGTATCACAGCTTTTTAACAAGGCCTTGGACAAAGTCAGGAGGCGTGAATGGGCAGTACTGGACAAGGAAGATGCGGGGAATAACCCTCTTAAGAAAAAACGCTTTGGATTTTTAAAGAACTCAGGCCGCCTGGATAACCGCAGTGGCAAGCGCCGGGAGTTTCTTGCCCTTACACGTATGAACCTTCAAACTTGCCGTGCCTGGAGAATCAAAGAAAATGCCTCTGTCCTTTGGAATTATGAATACATGGGTGCCGCTCAAAGAAACTGGAAATCACTGCTATGGTGGATAGCCCATTGCCGCATACCTGAAATGATTAAGGCCGGTAAAACCATTAAAAATCATCTTTGGGGAATTCTTAACGCAATACGCATGAAGGTCAATAATGCCATTCAGGAATCAACAAACAGTTCCATACAGCGCATTAAGAAAATGGCGTGCGGCTACTTGAATAAACACCGATTTATGACTGATGTACTCTTTCATTTTGGCAACTTGGACATGGCAGTAGCCCCACTATAAAGCCGGATGCCCCAGGAACTCCGTAGGGAGACGAGAAAGTAAGGTTATAGTCCCCGTACTTCCGGGTGAATTTATCTGACTTGGGATCCTGGTAGGGAAGGGGCAGAAGTATAACAAATTTGGTATGCATTGGGCAAGCGGCGGGAAGAAGTTTAAGAATTCAGTTGTGCTAAACGGTGTGAGTTGGTGTCCTAAGTGTCTTTTTTGGGTGTCCTATCACTCGTTTTTCATCAGGACTGCGGCAGGTATCCATGATAATCATGCTGATTATTAAGCCTAAAAAATTACTGTAAAAGTTTATTTTTTAAGGAAAATTCTTCAAAAAACTTGACTTTTTTCCTTATACTGGCTATAATAGATACATACGGAATTTATTTCGCCTAGGCCGCCGGAATGAAGGGATTAGACGGGATAGAATTCGCATATACCAGGTTAAGCGCCATTCCCCCCTCCGCTTTGATACGAAAGCGGCGCGTGCTTCGAGGGACGCAAGAAACCGCAACTGATAGGGGGTGCCGCCATCCGTGGCGGCGCAAAACAAGGATAGTATATAGGAATAATGAATTCACAAATATATTTATCATTGGTTGTTCCCTGTTACAACGAGGAAGAATCCGTACCATTGTTTTATAAAAAAGTAATAACTCACCTTTTCCCCCCCCCCCCCCCCGTATTGGGCAACCTTGAAATCATATTTGTAGACGACGGTTCAAAAGACAATACACTAAAAATCATAAAAAATTTATCAGAAAAAGACAACAGAGTACATTTTGTCTCATTCTCGAGAAATTTTGGGAAAGAAGCGGCTTTACTTGCGGGAATGACAACAGCAAAAGGGGAATATATTGCAACGCTTGATGTAGACGGTCAAGACCCGCCTTCGCTCATACCGGAAATGCTCAAAGTTGTTTCTTCTGGTGAATATGATTGTGCGGGAACCCGCCGTGTGACCCGCAAAGGCGAACCGCCTGTGCGTTCATTCTTTGCGAGGCGTTTTTATGCCATAATGAAACACATCACCGACATTGACATCGTGGACGGGGCAAGGGACTTTCGGCTTATGAACCGCAAGTATCTTGAAGCGGTTTTGTCGTTACCTGAACGGAACCGCTTTTCAAAAGGCATTTTTCCCTGGATAGGGTTTCGAGTAAAATGGTTTGAATATGAAAATATAGAACGCAAGGCCGGTGAAACAAAATGGTCATTCTGGAAACTGTTTTGGTATTCACTTGACGGCATTGCGGCATTTTCCACAAAACCGCTCGCTATTTCGTCCCTTATGGGCATCATACTGTTTCTGGCATCACTTTTGGGAATTATTGTAGTAGTTATTCGTAAAATTGTTTGGAACAACTCCGCTTTCGGCTGGGCTTCTATGGTTTGTATTATATTGCTCTGTTCCGGCCTGCAATTATTTACATCAGGCATTTTAGGGCAGTATTTGGCAAAAACCTATACAGAGGTAAAACAGCGTCCCTATTACATCATAAAAGAGGCGCGGTAGAATATGCTTTTTGACAGGAAGCTTATTAAATTCATTATTGTTGGCGCTATAAATACACTTGTGGGTTCTGCCATAATGTTTAGCCTCTATAATTTGGCGCATTTAGGCTACTGGTTTTCATCAGCTTGTAATTATGTTTTTACCAGCATATTGAGTTTTTTCCTCAACAAGTATTTTACATTCAGTGTCAAAGAATGGTCTGTATTTATGGTTATGGCGTTTATCGCAAATATTGTTATTGCCTACCTTTTGGCGTATGGCATAGCAAAACCGCTTGTAACGCATATTCTACAAGGTAGTGCGCAAAAAATTAGAGATAATGTAGCAATGCTTGCTGGTATGTGCCTTTTTACCGGCATAAATTATATTGGACAGCGTCTGGTAGTGTTCAGGAGAAGCAATAAATGAAAAATTATTTTAGAAATTGGTTACATTACTTTTTATACTTGTGTGCAGTAATTACTTTAATCGTATCTGCCGCGTTACTGATACCGTATATTCAAAGTCTAATTATCAAGTTTGGTGTTTCTTTGGCAGGCCGTCCGCTCAATGTACCAGTGTGGATTGAACGATTCTGCGATTGGTCGAAGCATAGCATTTTCATTGCTATCATATTTGCGGGTGCGGGTTTCCTCTGCTGTAATCATGCATTTGCGTTACGAATTCGTCATGAAGTGGCTGAAAGTATTCATACAATCGATTTTAAAAATTTTCTAAAGCCCGTTCTTATTCTCTGGGGACTTCTAAGTATTATTAGTTTTTCTCTGTTGCGAGCCAATTTTTCGTATGCAGATGACCTTCACCGTGCTGTTGAGGGTGGTATTGTGGATTCCTGGGGGCGCTATGTGGCAGGATTTTTGAGCCAGCTAATGAATGCTTCACCGATTTTGTCTGACATATCACCTTTACCGCAAATTTTAGCGCTTTTTATACTTTCTGTCAGTACAGTTGTTTTTATTAACAGTCTTTGTGGTCAAATTAAACCCGAAGAGATTAAACCTGTTTATTTTTTATGCGTCATTCCCTTAACATTATCTCCATGGTTCCTTGAAAACCTTTCTTATAAATTTGACGCCCCATATATGGCAATTTCCATATTTGCATCCATTACACCCTTTCTTTTCAAATTCAAAAGTATTCCTTTCTCGTTTTTCTCTGTTGTAGGCTTGCTTATTATGTGTACTACGTATCAGGCCTCATCAGGTATATATATTATGATGACGACAACCATTTGTTTTCAGATGTGGAAAAAAGGAAACGCTTCTTATAAAACAATAGCCTTGTTTGCTTTGCGGTCTGCCATACTTTTTGCCATCACTCTAGGAATTTACAAAATATTTCTGGTTGATAAGGGCGGTTCATATATGTCTACTCAAGCCTTGCCTGTTTCCGCAATACTTCCGGGAATTGTCCATAATGTTTTTACTTATGGAAAAACGATTTATGCAGATTGCAATTTAATATGGAAGATAGCAATAGTATTGGTGGCATTGTTATTCATCATAGGTAATAGTTATTCCTTATGCCATAAACATATAGCTTCGCTTGTAGTGTCTTTATTGATGCTTACAACGCTATTTATTTTTTCTTTTGGCGCATATATTGTATTACAAAAACCGCTTTTTTCATGCAGGGCGGTGTATGGTTTTGGCGTTTTTCTTGCGATATTATCGCTTGATATTTTAAATAATCAGCGAAACAACTCATGGAAAATTGGTGTGTGCTGCATTATCATTCTTGACTGGTGTTTTGTTTCTTTTGCGTCCGAATATGGAAACGCATTGACAGATCAAAAGCGCTATACGGATTTTCGGGGTAATATTCTTATTCAGGATTTAAGCGAACTTTTCCCGTCAAAAAATAAAACTGACATGAAGCTGCAATTACAGGGGAACATAGGATTTTCTCCTGTTGTTCAGCATGATGCAAGCATCCATCCCATTATAAAACGCCTCGTGCCAATTGATATAGGTGAAGCAGGCGACGGGTGGACGCTCTTTTATCTGCTTGAATACTATAATTGGAATACAAACCATAACGCTAATAGAGACGATAAGCCTGCATATCAAGATTTCACAAAAATGAATCTCCCAACTTTAAAATCTACCTATTACCACACAATCAAGAGCGATGGTAAAAATATATTAATAATTTTGTATTCTCATGATAAGTAAATGGGACAAAAGCTTATAGAATTGAATAATAATAGGGCTTGGTTACAGGGCCCGCCCGCCTTCCGGGAGCCGTTTCCGGCCCCTAGCCCGCCCTAAAAGGCATATTTCCTCGCTAAGGGCATGATACACTTGCCGATATTGTGCACAATGCAGAATAATAGCCACTGGCTGTTGACCTTAGCCCGGGTGCGCAGGGTGAAGCGGTTCATGCCTTTACAGTAAACCATATTCGCGAAGTAGGGTTCGATGATTCTCATTCTCTGTCCGTATAAAGTCCGGTAAACGGGGTTGTCTATCTTGTCCCGCATCTTTTCCGAGAGGTTTTCTTTCCCCTGCCTGTCAACCAGAAGGATGGTCTTTTTTGAACCTCTTTTGTTTCCCCTTACCTTCATGCACTTACCAACAAGAGGACAAGCTTTGCAGTCCGTAACGGAAGCTGACCATTTGAGCATAGGCTTACCGCGGAGGGTGGTATTGGGCTTTTTGGAAAGGGTTTTACCTGCGGGACAGGTATAAGTGTCGCTCTCCTTATTATAGCTGAAGTCTTCTATTGCATAATGCTCGTCATGCTTATGTCCCTTTTGTTCCGCAAACTGCTCATCTCTTTTCCTGAACTGCTGGTCGGGGATAACGACCTCAACGCCATGGTCAGCCGCTTGCTGTAAGTTTTCTTCACTGAAATAACTTGTATCTGCTTCAACTACAGCAACTTGACATAGATATGGCTAATGATGTATACTAGCCAAGAGAGGGAATTATGGTTAGTATGGAAATACGCGACATAATCAGCACGGACAGCAAGAAAGGGATGACGGGGCTGGAGATAGCAAAGGCACTTAATCTGCCAGTGAGGACGGTAAATGGACTTTTGGAGCATGAGCGGGAAACAGGAAGCATGGCTGCGATGCCGCATAAAGGACGATTACCGGCACTTAACGATAAGGAACTGGAAAAACTGAAGCAATTGATTAAGGATAATCCTGATATGACCTTGGAGGAAATGGAGAAGAAGATGGGAATATCGATAGATATTTCCGCCATGAGCCGGATTGTACGGTTCAAACTGGGCTTTAACCTTAAAAAAAAGCGCTTCATGCCCTAGAACGGGACAAACCGGAGAATCTGGTTAAGAGAGATAATTATATTCACAAGATGAAGAAATTGCCGGTTAAACATCTGGTATTTCTTGATGAAAGCGGAGCAAATACTTGTATGACAAGACGATACGGACGAGCAATAGGAAAAGAGCGGTGCTGTGACGCCGCACCCATAAATCATGGTAAAAATACGACACTTATTTCCGCAATACGC
>JAISIL010000081.1 GCA_031262035.1 Spirochaetaceae bacterium
AATGAAGGGCTGAGCCATGATACGGGAAAATAACTGCCGTTGGCAGTTTCTTTCGGCTAGATTTGGGTTATGAGGCAGCCACCCCTTTTCGGCTAGATTAGTTATGAGGCAATTCGGGGTATTGACTTCTTCTTCATTTTTTGCTATTGTTTATGTATGAATATTTCCTATGAACAACGGCGGGTTGCCGAACTTAAGGCAATAGAAACGCCTCAAACCTTTGCTCGTTTTCTCGCTACAATAGACCGGGAAGCCCAAAAGGATATTGCAGTGGGGAATACCATTCCGCTTGATACCGTAATGAAAGATATGGAAAGCAAATATCACCTTACTTACAATGCGAACAATTGATTTTACGCTGAACCACACACAACCTACCTCATCACCGCATTCTGCTTCCATCTTCCGGTAAGCATAAAGCCTGCAATAATAAGCAGCGTGGCGAGGCTTGCGGCGGGGGCTGCGACGCCGACGCCGCGGACGCCCCAACCGAGGGTTACACCGAAGATGTAACAGAGCGGGGCACGGAAGATGACGCTGGAGAGCAGACTATTTATCAGGGTAAAGAGCGTGTGACCGCCGCCGATGAGGAAGCCGTTTAGGCAGAAGACAAAGGGTATAACTAAAAAGTCATAGGCCTGGGTAGTGATATAACTGACGCCCTGTGCAATTACCTCAGGGTCATCACCAAAGATGCGGACAAACTCTGCCGGGAAGATACGAACCAGGGCAAAGAAGGTATAGGTAATAATTACACTGGAGATAATGCCGTAGACAAGGGACTTAACCGCACGGTCTACTTTCCTTGCTCCAAAGTTCTGTGCTGCAACCGAAGAAATTGATGCACTGATTGCATTCACCGGCATAAAGGCGAAGCTGTTTATTTTCCCCACAGCCCCCACCGCAGCAGACCCGGCCACCCCGCCGACAATGTTTGTGACACTCTGTATAAAGGTAAAACTAAGCGAGGTAATGCTGTTCTGAATGCAGGTAGGAAAGCCTATTTTCAGAATAAGCTTTAGTTCCGGCCCGTATATCTTAAAGGACTTCAGTTTAAAATCAAACTGAAAATTATTACGCAGCAGGTAGATAATGCACAGAAACATGCTCATTCCCTGGGAAATAACCGTTGCAATGGCCGCACCAAATGCTCCCATCTTAAAAACTGCTACAAAAAGCATATCGAGGGCAATGTTGGTAATGCAGGCAGCCGACACAAAATAGAAAGGCTGCTTGGAATTGCCCATTCCCCGCAAAATGGCACTAAAGGCATTATAACCAAAAATAAATATGATGCCGGTAAGTGTTACCGTAAGGTAAGAATTTGCCTCGGGAAAAGCCTCTCCGGGTGTCTGCATTACATGCAGCACGGGCTCGCGTAAAAAGAGCATTACCACAGTAATAAAAACGGCCAGCACAATTAACAGGGTGATGGTTGTAGCCATGACCCTTTCCAGCCGGTTTGTTTCTTTTGACCCCAGATACTGTCCAATCAGCACCGTTCCGCCCATGCTGAGGCCGATAATCCCATTGGTAAAAAGAAAGGTGATTTGCCCGCCGATATTAACTCCCGACATTGCAGCCGCTCCAGTAAAGTTCCCGACAATCAGCATATCGGCAACGCTATAAAGGGATTGCACCAAATTCGAGGCCAAAAAAGGCAGGGCAAAGACCACAAGCTTTTTTAGAACCGGCCCCGTCGTGAAATCAGTTGATATTTTAGCCATTATCGAGCTCCCGCCCGTATCAGCCTGTCCCGTATAGCCGCCCCAATCCCCGCTTCCGGCGGCAACTCGGCATGTATGCAGGTATAACCGGCACTATCCAATTCATGCAGAGAACGAAAGAGCTTGGCTGCATCTTCAATAAGATTACCCGAACAGTATAAATATCCTTCATCAGATTTTTTAGGCAGAGCCATCATTTCATCATGCTCATGAGTAAACAACTTCGTATGCGGCGCATAGTGGCTTGGCAGTTGTCCTGGAGATTTAAGCTCACGCAAAGACGCCAAGGCGCCAAGATTCTTTGCGTCTTTGCGTCTTTGCGTGAGCTCTTTATTGATTATTTTTTCAATCTGTTCCCGTGTCACGCCCCCCGCACGCAAAATGCAGGGCGTCTCCCCTGTCATATCGAGCACGGTAGATTCAAGCCCCACCATTGTCGGCCCGCCGTCTATCACATAATCTATTCTGCTGCCTATATCTTCTATGACATGCTCTGCCAGTGTTGGTGACAGGTGCCCAAAACTGTTGGCGCTTGGTGCAGCAATGAGGCAACCGGAAAATTCTATCAATTTTCGTGCCACAGGGTGCGAAGGAAAACGAATGGCCGCAGTGGGCAAACCTGCAGTGGCAAGGTCCGGCACAAAAGATGCGGAATCCCTCGGCTTCTTCGGCAGTATCAGGGTAAGGGGCCCCGGCCAAAAAGCGGCAATCAAGGCATCAAGCCACCGCCTCTTATCCCCGGTCAACTTCGAAAGGTCTGCAATTTCTTCTATATAGTGGGCATCTGCAATGTGAATAATCAAAGGGTCAAACCGCGGCCGTGCCTTCGCCTCAAAGACCCTCGCCAGAGCCTTTTCATTAAAAGCATCCGCCCCCAACCCGTAAACCGTCTCCGTAGGAAAGGCCACCAGCTCCCCCTGCCGTATCGCCTTTGCTGCAATCTTTATGTCATCATCAGCATCTTGTAATTTAATCATAATCTACCCTAAAAACCACGAATAACACGAATGAAACACGAATTATTACTCACAAATCATAGCCTATTCGTGTCGGCAAAGCCGATTTGTGTCATTCGTGGTTAAAACCATTTTCGCCGCCTGAAAAACAACAGCATCCCCCCGGCAACCATCAGCATTACTGCCCAGCAAAGCGGATAGGCCCAGCGCAGGTGTAATTCCGGCATATACACAAAATTCATACCATAGACGCCGACAATAAAGGTCAGGGGAATAAACAGTGTCGATATAATGGTCAGCACCTTCATCACCTGGTTTGTCCGGTTGGAAATAACCGTATTGTTCAGTTCTACTGTACTGTTCAAAAGTTCCCGGTAAGTTTCTACTGTTTCAATTGCCTGAACAATATTTTCCTGCAAATCCTTAAAGAAGGGGTTCAGCCCGGCGCTCAGGCGCGTCCCATCATCTTTCAATATAATACTGATACTCTCACGGAGCGGCCAGATAGCCCGGCGAAGTTTCAGCAGGCGGCGCTTGGCATTCTGAATATCCTCCAGAAAGTTCCGATCATTTTCCTGCATTGCCCGGTCTTCCAGCGTTTCGATAGCATTACCCTCTTCGTCCAGCACGGTAAAGTATTCATCAACAATAGCGTCCCACAAAAGATAGCAGAGATAGTCGGCGCCGCTATGCCGCACCCGCCCGCTATTATCGACAATCCTCGTCCTGATATGATTAAAGGAATCGCCGGGGAACTCCTGAAAGCTGATAAGCGTATTACCAGCGAGCACAAGGCTCATCTGTTCAAAAACAACCTTCCCCCCATCGGAACTTGAACTTACATCAGCGGAGGTTGAGCCTGTCGAAACCTCCCGAATCGACCTCACGATAATCAGGGTATAATCCTCAAACTCCTCAACCTTGGGCCGCTGCCCGGTATTCATGATATCTTCAACAGAAAGAGGATGAATATGATACTCCTCCGCAATCTTATTGATCGCCTCAGTATCTTCCAGCCCAACCACATTAAGCCAGTTTACCCGGTCAGGCTTCCGGTAAGCCATCAACTTTTCAACAGAATCTGCTATATTAGTATCCGAACTTTCCGAATTATAACTTATGATGGACAATTCCATACTTTTAGTTTATGCAAAATAAGAAAAAAAACAAGTAATTAAAAATTCAAGTCTCTCGCCCCTGCCACCAGCTCTGCTTAAATTCAGTATTACATCATTCAGCGTGGGGCAGGGGGAGCAGGACAATCTTTTGTGAGGGCATTTGAAAGTTGCTGTCATTACTTGCTCGGTAGGCCAAAAATCAAGACGCCGCCAAAGGCGGAACTTTCAACAGCCCGAACAAAAGATTGTCCTGCTCCCCCGTGCGACAATGCTTGAATTATGAATTACTGATGGCACCCTTGACAAAAATGCATACATATTCTATACTAAAACATCTTTTCATTAGGAGGAAAAAGTATGAAAAAGATTTTCTCAATCGTTGTGGTAGCCTTAATGGTTACAGCGCTTGTCCTGACAGGCTGCCAGAAGAAGGAGGCGGCCCCTGCTGCTGCAGCGCCGGCTGCTTCAAGTAGTTCTGCAGCTGCCTTTATTGGTATTGCAATGCCCGAAACCCACGTTCTTCGCTGGATTAAAGACGGCAATGAACTCAAGGCCGACTTCGAAAAACTTGGTTACACCGCAGAAGCCCAGTGGGCCAATGCAGACCAGTCAATTCAGAATGGCCAAATCAATGCCTTCCTGACCCAGGGTGCAAAGGGCCTTGTTATCGGTTGTGTTTCAGATGGTGTTACCTCTGTAGTAGCAGACGCTGCCCGTGACAATGTTGTTGTCGTTGCCTACGACCGCATTATCCCCAACACAACGGATTACAAATACTTCCTTACCTTCAACAACTTCAAGGTAGGCGTGCTCGAAGCTGAAGGCATCGTCGAAGGCGCCAAGCTCAATGAAGGCACCGCAGCAAATCCGAAGTATATCACCCTCTTTGCCGGTTCCCCGACAGATGGTAACAGCTTCTTCTTCTTCGACGGCGCAATGAGTGTTCTCAATCCGCTTATCGAAAAGGGCGGCGTTAAGGTTATCGGGCCTTATCCCAAGACCAGCAAAGACACCAATGCCTTCCAGCAGATTGCAACAGAAAACTGGACAGCCAGCATCGCAAAGACCCGCATGGAAAACCTCCTTGCCAATGATGCACGCGAAGTGGTGCTCGACGCAGTTCTTTCCCCCAACGACACACTGGCAAGGGCCATTGTTGAAGCCTGCAAGGCCGATGCAAAATACACCAGCAAGCTCCCCGCCGTTTCCGGCCAGGACTGCGAAGCTGCCTCTGTTGCCGCTATCCGTGACGGCACCGGCCAGTATAGCACGGTTTTCAAGAACACCCAGAAGTTAGCCGAAGCGGCTGCAATGCTTGTTGACCAGGAACTCAAGGGCCAGGCCATCAATATTCCCGGTGCAGAAATTGCAACAGGCGACCTTAAAGAAATCGGCAACACCGGTACAGGTTATGTTACCACATACCTTCTCGACCCGGTAAAAATCACCAAGGCAAACTACAAGGTGCCTATCGATGCCGGCTTCTTCAACGAAGAAGAAACAAAAACTTACGGTTTCTAAAAAACCGGTATTGTTTGGGCGTATATGGGCATTGTAGGGGCGAATAATTATTCGCCCCTACAATGCCCGTCCCTACACACCATCCGGCCTTTATAATTGCTAAACGAGGCATTCATGGACGATTACATTCTTTCTATTGACGGTTTAACAAAGGATTTTCCCGGGGTGCGTGCCCTGGACGATGTCAATTTTCATGTTAAGCGCGGCGAAATTCACTGTCTCTGCGGTGAAAACGGCGCCGGTAAATCTACTCTGATGAGCTGCATCTCGGGCGTGTATCCCCGGCATGAATACGAGGGAAAGGTCATTTACGATGGCCACGAAACAAATTATCACAGCGTAAAAGACAGTGAAAATGAGGGGCTTGCCATTATCCACCAGGAATTGGCCCTTTCGCCCTATCTTCCAATCTACGAAAATATCTTTCTCGGTCACATGAACAATAAATTTCTTTCAAAAGAGATGAACCATGCAAGGTTTGGCATTATTGACTGGGATTTTTATATAAAAGAATCACAAAAATATTTAAACCAGGTCGGCCTAAAAGAAGCCCCTTCTACAATAGTCGGCAAAATGGGTGTGGGGAAGCAGCAGTTGGTCGAAATTGCCCGGGCACTTTCCAAACATGCCAGGACTATTATTCTCGACGAGCCCACCTCGTCTTTAAATGATGATGAAAGCGACGCACTCCTCAATCTGATTCTCGACTTCAAAAAGCAGGGAATTACCTGTATCATGATTTCGCACAAACTCAACGAGGTCTTAAAGATTGCAGATACCGTAACTGTGCTTCGCGATGGTAAATCAATCTCCTCTTACGATGTTAAAAAAGATAAGTTAAACGAAGAGATGATTATCAAGGATATGGTCGGCCGCGACCTGACCCATCGTTTTCCGGAACGCAAGTCGAAGCCTACAGAAGAGAAGGCGATGGAAGTGAAAAACTGGACAGTCTATCACCCCGATTATCATAAAATCAAGGTGGTGGACGATGTGTCTTTCTTCCTGAGGAAGGGCGAGA
>JAISIL010000085.1 GCA_031262035.1 Spirochaetaceae bacterium
TTTTATCTTAATCTGCACTTTCTTTGCAGGTGCAACATGCTTCTGCAACTCAGCACTGATTTTTTCGATATTTGCACCCTTGATGCCGATTATTACGCCAGGCCTTGCCGTATGGATGACAATAGTTATCCGCTGGGGATGCCTAATAATTTCAAGTTCAGCAATATCAGCATTTCTTGCATCAGGCATAGCCATCAGCAATTTTCGTAATTTTATATCCTCATGCAAGGTATTTGCATATTCACGGGGGTCTACATACCACTTGGAGTACCAAGTTTTATTGATACCTACTCTGAGCCCGATGGGGTTAACTTTCTGTCCCATTATTTTGTCCCCCCTGTCTCATCAACAATAACCGTAATGTGGCTCATTCTTTTTAAGAGCATATCTGCCCTCCCCCTTCCACGGCACCAAATTCTTTTCATTCTAGGGCCATCATCTATCCTAATATCTTTAATATAGAGCATATCCTCAGCAAGTTGTTTATTCACACTTAATGCATTATAGGCCGCAGATTTTACTGTCTTTTTAATAAGCCTTGCACCTTTTTGCGGCATGTTTTCAAGGAGAGACATTGCCTCGTTATAAGGCTTTCTTCTAATTAAATTAGCAACCGGCCTAATCTTATAGGGAGATACAATTAAAAATTTTGTCTGTGCCGTATAGCCTTTTGTCTTTTCACTAGCCATAATTCGTCCTTATTTTCCGGCCTTTTTATCGGAACCGGCATGCCCTCTAAAAATTCTTGTAGGGGCAAATTCACCAAGTTTATGACCGACAAGATTCTCGGTAACATACACGGGAATCCATGCCTTGCCATTATAAACAGAAATAGTAGTTCCTACCATTTCGGGAATAATTGTTGAACAACGGGAATAGGTTTTTACCATACGCCTGTCCCCGCTTTTGCTCATATCGAGCACTCTTTTGTAAAGGCTCTTTTCGATAAAAGGCCCTTTCTTAACACTCCTCGACACTCTCTATTCTCCTATTCTACCTTTTACTTCTTGCGACGGCTAACAATGAACCGTCCTGAAGGCTTGTGCTTCTTCCTTGTCTTATAACCTTTAGTTGGCTGCCCCCAGGGAGTAACCGGATGAATACCTTTACTGCGGCCTTCACCACCACCATGGGGATGGTCTACCGGGTTCATGGACATACCACGAACTGTCGGACGAACACCTAACCAGCGTTTCCGGCCTGCCTTGCCTAAATTTGTATTCATATGGTCTTCGTTACCAACAATACCAATAGTTGCACTGCATTTCTTGAAAACCATTCGCATTTCACCAGAAGGGAGCTTTAAAGTAACATATTCCCCTTCTTTTGCTGCCACCAGGGCACCTGCACCGGCAGAACGAACCATTTGGCCGCCCTTACCCAATGTCATTTCAACATTATGAACAGTAAAACCAAGTGGAATGTTTTCAAGTGGTAATGCATTGCCTACTTCGATAGGTGCATTAGGGCCACTGACTACTGTTGTTCCTACTACAAGGCCCTTTGGCGCTAAAATATAGCGTTTTTCACCATCAACATAATTAACTAAAGCAATATTGGCACTACGATTGGGGTCGTATTCAATGGTAGCAACCTTTCCCGGCACACCAATTTTATCGCGTCTGAAGTCAATGATACGATACTTTCTTTTATGACCACCACCTTGATGACGAACACTGATTCTTCCGTTCCAGTCGCGACCGGCTCTTTGAGAAAGGCCCCTTGTTAATGACTTTTCCGGTTTTACACCCTTGGTCAATTCAGAAAAATCGAGGCTGATTAATTGCCGCATCCCTGCTGTATTAGGTTTATATGATTTAATTCCCATATTCTTACCCTTTAGACACCTTCAAAAATCGAAATTTTCTCGCCCTTTTGGAGGCGCACAATAGCCTTTTTCCAACTGGGAGTCAGGCCCTCTTTATACCGTTGCCGTTTAGGCTTTCCACCGACACGCATCACCGTGCAGGAAATAGGATGAACATTGAAAAGCCGGCGAACTGCTTCTTTAATTGCTGTTTTATCACATCGAGGATCTACCTTGAATACATATTTACCTTCTTCTCTCATTGAGTTGGCTTTTTCGGATAAGACCGGTTCAATAAGCACTTGTTCGTAGGTCATTCGGCTGCCTCCTCTGCATAAAATTCATTTAATGCATTTGCTGCGCTTTCTGTTATGACAACAGAGCGTGCATAGAAAAGATCGTGTGCCCGCAGTCTGTTGTGTGCCAAGAATGAAAGCCAGGGAATGTTTGCCCCTGCTCTTTTGTTCGAGCGAATGCCGGGAAGTAATGCATCACGGTCATCAAGCCCTGTTACTGTGTCGACTGTTTCGCCCTTGTATAAAAGAACTGTCCGTGCAGGTTTGGCCTTTTTCTCGACCGGATTAAGCTTCGTTAAAATAGAAACCATTTCTTTTGTTTTGCCTGAATCTACAGTAAAATCTTCGATAATTTTGATTGTTTCTGATTGAGCCTTTAAGCTTAAAATGGTTTTCATTGCAAGCCGTTTTGCCTTTTTGGGAATGCTGTAAGAATAATCCCGGGGTTTAGGCCCAAAAATTACACCGCCACCAACCAACAAGGGTGATTTTTTATCACCACGGCGGGCACGACCAGTACCCTTTTGTTTATAAGGCTTTGCATTAGACCCGTGAACTTCGCCCCTGTCTTTTGTGCTTGCATTCCCCTGCCTTTTGTTGGCAAGCTCGTTGTTAATGGCATACCAAATAACATCATCGTTTATAGGAAGACCAAAAACTGCGTCACTTAATTCAAGGGTTTTAACTTCTTTTCCGTCTATTGAATAAACTTTCGCTTTCATCTTCTATCCCTTCTTTACCGCATTACGAACAATGACTGTTCTTCCGTGAACACCGGGAACAGCACCCTTTACCAACAAAAGTTGCTTTTCAGTGTCAATCTCGATAACACGAAGATTCAGCACAGTGGTTTTTTCACGACCCATACGGCCCGGCAATTTGACATTCTTAAATGTCTTGTGCGGGTATGTTGACTGTCCTGTTGAACCGGGTTCCCGATGGAACTTTGAACCATGTGTCCTGCGACCACCACCAAAATGATAGCGTTTAACAACACCCTGAAAGCCCTTACCCTTGGAAACCCCGGTAACATCTATGTAACGAACGCCTTCAAATGCTTCTATACCAATGGTATCACCAACTGCACATTCTTTCTCGAAATCACGAATTTCATGCAATTCTCTTTTTGGCGTTATATTCTCGGGATAAATGCCTTTTTCCGGCTTATTTACCAGAGCTTCCCGTTTATCTTCGATTCCAAACAAAACGGCATTATAACCATCTTTTTCTACACTCTTTTGGGCAATAACGGTATTGGGAACGATCTTAATCACAGACACGGGAACTAAATTACCCGATTCGTCGAAAATTTGAGTCATTCCAATTTTCTTTGCCATAAGGGCTAACATAATCAACCTCTATTGTTTAATTTCCACATCCACACCGGCGGGAAGTTCAAGTTTCATTAAACTATCCATCACCTCTGGCGACGGTTCCAAAATATCTATTAAACGCTTATGCGTTCGCATTTCAAACTGTTCACGGCTCTTTTTGTTCACATGCGGAGAACGAAGCACCGTAATCTTGTTAATCCTGGTGGGAAGGGGTATGGGGCCGGTAACTTTGGCGCCCGCCTTCTGCACCGTTTGAACGATAGATTTCGCGCTCTGGTCAATCAATTCAATATCAAAACCGCGTAACCTAACGCGAATTCGTTCCTGTGTCATGATTCCTCCAAACACATGCAAGGGGCGGATAATTATCCGCCCCTACACGATTATGATAAAACCTCTGTAACCTGTCCGGATGCTACAGTTTTGCCGCCTTCGCGGATAGCAAAACGAAGCCCTTTTTCCATGGCGATGGGGTGAATCAATTCACCGATAATCTCTGTATTGTCGCCAGGGAGAACCATTTCCTTGCCCTCGGGAAGAGTAACCGTTCCGGTAATATCCGTGGTGCGGAAATAGAACTGGGGACGATAACCTGCCATAAAGGGGCTGTGGCGTCCGCCTTCTTCCTTGGACAAACAATAAATCTGACCCTTGAACTTGTTGTGCGGGGTAATTGAACCGGGTTTTGCAAGAACCTGACCGCGTTCAACAGCCTTTTTATCGATACCACGGAGCAGACAACCAACGTTATCGCCTGCTTCAACATCATCAAGTGTTTTGTTAAACATTTCCATGCCGGTAACAACAGTCTTGACTGTGGGGCGAATACCAACAATTTCAACTTCTTCATTGAGCTTGAGGATACCGCGTTCAACCTTACCGGTAACAACAGTGCCACGACCTTGAATGGTGAATACATCTTCGATAGGCATAATAAAGGGCTTATCGCTATCACGAACCGGGTCGGGGAAATAGCTATCCATTGCATCAAGAAGATCCTGAATGCATTTTGTATCGTCGTTTTCAGAACCGGCATTCAATGCTTCCATTGCCTTAAAGGCAGAACCTTTAATAATGGGGATTTCATCGCCGGGGAAACCGTTTGCCGAAAGAACGTCCTTGATTTCTTCTTCAACAAGTTCAAGAAGCTCAGGATCGTCGACAAGGTCTACCTTGTTAAGGAAGACGATGATGCTGGGAACGCCTACCTGACGGGCGAGAATGATGTGCTCGCGTGTCTGGGGCATAACCGAATCGGGAGCAGATACAACCAGAATTGCTCCGTCCATCTGGGCAGCGCCGGTAATCATGTTCTTGATATAGTCAGCGTGTCCGGGGCAGTCGATATGGGCATAGTGCCTTTTTTCCGACTGATACTCAAGGTGCCTTGTGTTAATGGTGATACCACGAGCCTTTTCTTCAGGCGCATTATCGATATCATCAAACTTCATCACCTTGTCGCCATAGTGCTTTCCACAATACATTGTAATTGCCGCAGACAGTGTGGTCTTTCCATGGTCTACGTGGCCGATAGTACCGACATTCATGTGAATTTTTGTACGGTTAAACTTATCCTTTGCCATTCTTCTCCTCCTAAAACACCCATTACAGGCGCTTAATATACTATTATTCGGATTGTTGAAACAGAAAAGAAAATTTTGCTTTCTGTTCCACCTGCTCCGTCTTTTTCCCTACGGGCGGTTTGGAACCGTTCCTTAGTTACTACCAGCGGTAGTGAGCAAAAGCCTTATTGGCTTCGGCCATTTTGTGGGTATCTTCCTTCTTTTTAAAGGCAGTTCCCGTATTATTATAGGCATCCATCAGTTCCGCAGACAGGCGTTCATCCATGCCTTTGCCGGAACGGCTGCGTGCCGCATTGATTATCCAACGCATACCCAAAGCTTCGCGCCGTGATTCCCGAATTTCTACAGGAACCTGATAGGTAGCGCCACCTACACGCCGGGATTTAACCTCGACGACAGGTTTTACATTGTCCAGAGCCTTCAAGAAAACTTCCAAGGGCTCTTTACCGGTTTTTTCACCTAACTGTGCAAGGGCATCGTGTATAATACGAAGAGCAACTGAACGCTTGCCCTGCCACATCATCCTATTTACAAACCGCGAAACCAGAACATTATTATATTTTGGATCGGGTAAAATTCCTCTATCTATTGTCTTTTTCTTTCTTCCCATATTTGTTTTATCCTACCAGGCTGGCTGACCCAGCCCCTACATATTGGGTTTGGCACGCCAAACCCCTACGGATTTATCCCCCTACGCCTTTGGTTTTTTGGCGCCGTATTTTGAACGGCTTCGTTTGCGGTCTTCAACACCCAGGGTATCCTTGGTGCCGCGAATAATGTGATAACGCACACCGGGGAGGTCCTTAACACGACCACCGCGGACAAGAACCACTGAGTGTTCCTGTAAATTATGCCCGATACCGGGAATATATGCTGTAACTTCTGTTCCATGAGAAAGACGAACACGGGCTATTTTACGCATAGCTGAATTAGGTTTTTTAGGCGTCTGCGTCATAACACGGGTGCAAACCCCACGCTTTTGAGGACAAGCCTGTAAAGCCGGAGCTTTTGTCTTTGAACTGACCTTTTTTCTTCCAAAACGAACCAATTGGTTAATCGTTGGCATACGATACTTCACTCTCCTACTAAGATTGCAGAGGCTAGAATGCCCCAGCCGATATATATAATTTAGCGAAAACGAGAAAAAATGTCAAGCGATAATTGGAAAAAAAAATTTTTTTTGAAAAAAAATTTTCTATAATAAAAAAAAACCTGCCTTTCGGCAGGGTTTATAGGTCTTATCCTAGCTCTTACTGGCCTGAAAGATACTCTTTCTGTGCGTCAGCCCATTGTTTGGCTGCTGCTTCAGGAGTAGTCGAGAGGCCGAAAAGTTCCTGACTACCGATAAGGTGGGCCGAGGTAACCTGGGGGTTCAGGCTCTGGTCATACCAGAACTGAAGGTCCGGAGCTGCATCGAGGATAGCAATGGTCTGCTGGGGAAGCTCGCCATCAAGTTTGATACCCTTGAGCGGGGGAATACGCCCTGCTTTGATGCGTTCGGGGACTGCGGTGTCGTCAAGCATGCCCTGAATAATTTCGAAGCATTCTTTCGGATACTTGCTTGCAGATGCCACATGGTAGAAGTTGTCGCCCATGGTTCCGACCACTGTGTTGGGGTTGCCTGCTGCACCGGGGACGCCTGGGAAGGAGAAGACGCCGAGTTTCGGATAGAAATCGGGGTTTTCGCCCTGGATGTTTGCTGTTGCCCAGGAGCCCATTACATACATGGCTGCCTGTTCATTGTAGAGAAGCTGGCGGCTCTGGCCGGAATCTTCGTCCATGCTGTTGATACCGTCATTGAAATAGCCTTTCTTTACCCAATCCTGGATTTTGGCGCCGGCGTCGACAAAGTTCTTTGCCGAGAAGCCTGCGGGGTCTGTGCCGCGCATTGCCGCCTGGAAGGGCGCTGTTCCGCCGTAGCGGGTTGCCAGATACTGATAATACATATCGCCTGTCCACTGGGTTTTATTTGCACAGCTAAAGGGGATAATACCGTTTGCCTTGAGTTTGTCGCAGGCCGCTTCAAGTTCGGGCAGTGTCTTGGGAACTGCAATGCCGTATTTTGCAAACAAATCCTTGTTGTAATAGATAAGCGCAATGGCCACGTTCTCGATGGGAACGCCCCAGATTTTATCCTTGTAGGTAACCTGGGAGATAGCAGCATCAAGGTATTTACCTTTGGCATTGCCATCATTCATGTAAGGGGTAAGGTCGACGATGATGCCATTATCGGCATATTCTTCCATCGTGCCGCCTGACCATGAGTGGAAAATATCGGGCGCCTGATTCGAACGAATCGCTACCGCAATCTTATCCTTAAAAGAATCGTTGGCTATAGGGCTGATATTCACCTTGTAACCGGGGTTTTTTGCCAACCAGCGATCAACGCTTCCCTGAATGATGGTGGGGAAGGGCTCTGTTGTCTGGATATGCCAGAGTTCGATAACCTTTTCTCCGCCTGCCGAAGATGTAGCTGCTGCCGGTGCTGCTGCTTCCTTTTTGCTGCAACCGAGCAACACAATGCCGCACACCAATGTGAGGGCAACGAGAACGGTAAGTAATTTTTTCATACTTCCTCCTATTAAAGTATTTAATTATCCTTTAACAGCGCCGGCCATCATACCCTTGACGAGTTTGTCCTGGCCGAAACAGTAAAGGAGAATTACCGGTAAGCTCGCGATAATGAGCAAGGTCATTATCAGCGGAATATTTATCGTATACTGCCCCTGATATTCCCACACGGCAAGGGGCAGGGTGCGTGCTTTTTGTGTCTGCGTCAGCACCATGGCAAAACTGAATTCATTCCAGATGATGACGCTATTGTAAATGCCGATAGTCGAGATGCCGGGCACCGAAAGGGGCAGCATGTGGCTAAAGAAGATTCGTCCTTTGCCGCAGCCGTCCAGTTCGGCAGCCTCTTCAATTTCTGTGGGTATTCCCTGCATAAAACTGGTAAGAATAAACACCGATATAGGCAGGTTGAAGGCAATATTCGGGCCGATAAGCGCCCAGATGCTGTCGTAAATCCCTGTTTGAATGGACATCTGGAAGACCGGAATCAGAGTAATGTGTATCGGAATGGACATTGCGGCAACAATCGCCCCATAAATCGGGCGATTCAGCCTGAAACGCATGCGGGAAAGCGGATAGGCGGCGCAGGCCGAGATGAAAAGCAGCAGGGAAAGCGAAATGACCAGCACCAGCACCGAGTTTTTGAAATAATTCCAGATGTTGCCCGATAAAACGGTTGCATAGTTTGCAAAACCAAAATGTTTCGGCAGCGAGAAAAGCCCTTCCTGAATGAATTCCCCCTGTGTTTTAAAGGAAGAAAGTAGCATGTAATAGAGGGGAAGCCCCGCTACGAAGAGCCAAAAGATAGCAAAAATGACTGCCAGCACCCAGCCGGGAGTGAATTTTTGGCGGTGGATTGATTCAGTTTGTTTGTTAAATGTATCTGCCATACTATACCTCCGCCCTTTTGTTTAGTGTTGAAACAACGGTGCTTGCTATAATGGTAATCAGTATAAACATTCCACAGGCTATTGTAGCGCCATAGCCCATGTCGTTCATGCGGAAGGAGGTGCGGAACATGTAGGTTGCCATGATTTCTGTGGCCGTCCCCGGCCCGCCGCCTGTCATAACGAAAATCAGGTCGAAGTATTTCAGGCTTCCGATGATGCTGATAGTTGCCCCCGATATAATAGTAGGTTTTAGCAAGGGAAGGGCCACCCGCCAGAAATATTGATTGTGTGTTGCCCCGTCGATGGTGGCCGCCTCGAAAAGTTCTACGGGAATAGTGCCATAGGCGGCAAGATAGAGCACCATGTAGAAGGGGATATACTGCCAACAGACAACGCCAATGACGGTGTAGAGGGCCGATTTGGGGTTGCCCAAAAGGTCGACCGACCCGCCGCCAAAGGCTTTTGAGATGGCGGCGAACATTCCCATGTTGGCGTCGAGGCCAAAACGGAAAAGAACGCCGATTGCCACCGAGGAGATGAGGTATGGAAGGAACCAGACAACCTTGAAAACCACCGTTTTTTTGCCGCCCTGGTCCAAAAAAGTCGCAAGGGCCATGGCAAAAGGCACCTGAAAAAGCAGTGAAAGAAACATGATGACGATGTTATTACCAAATGCCTTCCAGAAAATAGGGTCGGTTCCCAGCTTGAACCAGTTGGCCAAGCCGGTAAAGGTGGCGCGGTTACGCGGTGTGCTTCCCTTCCAGCGCAAAAAGCTCATGATAAAGGAATCGATAATCGGGTAGAGAATGAAAACTACCATGATAAGGAGCGCAGGTGCAAGAAAGCAGGCTGCCGCAACCCTCGTATTGCGCCTTCGGGCAAGTTCCAGCGTATTAATCTTTTTCATCACCATCAGTGTATCATAGCTTCCCGGGTTTGTCAAGCAAAAAATTTCCCTTGCTTGCAAAAGGGCCGGCTAAAGGATACTCACCATGAGGCTTGCCGAAGAAGTCGGTGTCCAGCACAATGGGACTGCCGTCCGGGTTGGTGAATGGCTGCTCCGGGTGGAAGGCCTCGCCGAGGGTGTCGGTGGTGATGACGCCCCCCCACCCGGCCTCCCCCGCAAGGGGGGAGGAGATTGGGTGTTTGGCACCATCGGGGGCATTGGTATCAGCGGGGACATCGGTATCAGCGAGGACACGGCGAGCCGTGTCCCTACCGTCATCGGGGAATGCCTGGATGGTTATCTCGACACGTCCGTCTCCAAATGTCTTCCATTCGACAATCTTTTCGTTGGTTATGAGGGCATCTTTTTCTTTGGCGCAGGGGAGGGCGCCGCCACTGTAGATGTTGCCGCCGAAATAGACGCGGAGTTTGGCTGCATCGGTGTGCGGTGTGCCCGAACCCCCTTCCCTGTCATTTTCCCAGGGCATTTTGTCGTCGGGACCGGGGTAGTCGTCATAGCAGGAAGCGCCTGCGGCAGTTATCACATAAAGGTTGCGTTCGTGGTTCACCTTGTCTTCAAGAGAGGCGTCGGGAGCCAGGTTGGGGGGAATTTCATCCATCCAGAAGGTCCGTTTTTCACCCAGATGCTCTGTTTCATAGGACTTTGTGAAAATATTGTTGTAATAGCGGACATCGCCACCGGAAATGGTCATTACGCCTGCAACTTCGGTATCATGGGGAAAATGGTAGGGGGTATAACGGTTCAGTTCGGCCTTTTGCACAATCCGCCCGGTAAAGAGGTTGTGGCAGAGGGCTCCGCCTTGCGAAAGTTCACGGTAATTGATGGGCGAAAGGAAGATATTATGGTCTGCAAGATAGGGCCCATGGCTTACTTCAACAAAAAAGTCTTCGGCATCGTTATCCCAGAAGACATTCCGGCTGACCCTTGTTCCCTGCGCCTGCCAGTCGAGCCAGAGGCCGCGGTAACAGTTATGGATGGTGTTATTGCGAATGATGGTATCGATGGCGGCATGCATTTTGATGCCCCCGATTTCAGCACCCATCCAGGAGCGATCGGTATGTATGTCGTAGATGTGGTTATTCTCGATAAGGCTGAAAACACCACCAAGATGCCCGACAATGCCGGTCTGGCCACAATCATGTATTACGCAGTTACGGACTATGTGGCTGCCAATAGTGGCCTTGTTCCAATCGCCTTGTTTACCATAGCCGCCTGCCGCACGGAAGATTACTTCCCTTTCGCGCTCGGTGCCCTGTTTAAAGCGCAGGCGGGTCCATTCATTTTCGCCTGTGCTGATTTCCTTCCCCAGGCTGATGCCGGAGCACTTTGAATAAGAGACTTCGAGGTCCTCAAAGACCCAGCCTTTTGCCCAATGCGGCCCGGCAAGGCCCCCTTGGAAGGCTGTAGGAGGCGCCCAATTGGTAGCGGCCTTTGTCAAATGAAAGCCACGGACGGTAATGTAGTTCCGCATTGTCTGTTCGGGGAAAAATACAAAGGGGCGCATAGTAATTTCGACATTCCCTTTAGTCGGGTCTGTTTTTCCGAAGTTTGCCCAAATGGTGGTTGTGGTATCGTTTACTTCACAGTACCATTTGAAAGTGGTCTCGACAGGCTCGACCACCGCTGCACTCCCGGTGGCCCGGCCTGTCAAAACCACCTTCAACTCGTCCAGCGTCTGTGCTTCCTGGAGGGGTTTCCCTTCGCTAAAGACTTCGCCGGTGTGGAAGCGCTTGCCTTTTGGGACATCGAGCCAATCGCCGAAGATAAGTTCTTTGTAAGGATTGTAGGCCTTATCGCCTGTTCCAAAAGCACTGTTCGCAATAACTGTCTTCCACAGCCCGCTGCCCAGAGAAGTCCAATCGTTCATGGCATCGGCCCCGCTGATACTTACCTTTTCGCCAGGAGCTGCCGCATAGAGAATACGAAGAGCCTCTGTGCCGGAATGCACCGGCGAAACACGCTCGCGATATACGCCTTCATGAACAATAACCGAATCGCCCGCCTGGGCAACAGAAGCGGCCTTTGAAACCGTCAAAAACGGCTGGCCCACAGAACCGGGATTGGAATCCGCACCCTTTTTACTCACATGATATTCCATGTGGGTATTGTAGCAGGTTGGGGGGGAAATGGTCAAGGGGGCGAATTGCCTCATAACTAATCTAGCCGAAAAGGGGTGGCTGCCTCATAACCCAAATCTAGCCGAAAGAAACTGCCAACGGCAGTTATTTTCCCGTATCATGGCTCAGCCCTTCATT
>JAISIL010000123.1 GCA_031262035.1 Spirochaetaceae bacterium
CTTCGCTTCACTATGCAACCTTTGTACGCTCACGAATGTTTTATGAGGAGAAAATCCTGACACCCACCCTTTTTCTCTCCCTCCCCTGCCTCTCTCTATTTTTTAATACAGTATTACAAAGAACAGCATAAGGCAGGGGGAGCAGGACAATCTTTTGAGAGGGCATTTGAAAGTTGCTGTCATCGCTTTGTCGGCAGGCAACACATCAAGACGCCGCCGAAGGCGGAACTTTCAACTAGCCCGAACAAAAGATTGTCCTGTCCCCCGTACGCGAGGCTTGAATTTTGTATTAACATGCTTGATTATTAACAGAGAATTTACTATACTCTGGGTGAAGGCATTGTAAGGTTGTATGCGCATCACCAGGCGGTTCAGAGCGTTTGCTACTCTGGAATTTTCTTATTGGTTTGCTGTTGCGGCGGCGGACTATATGGTCGTGCTGTTTCAACAGAATGGCTTCAGCAGTGTGCAAATTGGCAGCCTTAATGCCGTCAACTCCCTTGTAGTTATTTTTTCCGGGCCACTCTGGGGAATGCTGGCAGACTATTGGCGTTCCCCCCGTAAGGCATTTGTCATTACGATGAGCGCAGGGGCCTTTTTGTGGATGCTTCTTCCCTTAAGCATGCATATAAGGCTGCCCTTCTTTGCAATGGGAGCCCCTTTTATACTGGCTGCAGCGAGTGTCTTTTTTCGAACGCCGGCAAACTCATTGCAGGATACCTTTATGGTGCAAAAGTGTGTGTTTGAAGGGGTCAACTATTCGGGCGTCCGTTCGGTTGGGTCTTTTAGTTTTGCCTCCTTTGCTATTGTTCTCAGTTTAGCCTTGCCCTATATCGGGGTCCCCTCATCTTTTTATATATTTGCCGTCTTAAGTATTCCCTGTGTGCTCTTGATGGCAAGGGAAAGTGATGTGCAGTTACCCAATTCGCCAATGCCAAAAATACAAAAAGGTCAATTAAAAGAACATTTTGCCCTTCTCTTTAAAGACTACTATTTTCTGAGCTTTATCGGTTTTGCCTTTTTCCTAAACCTTTCTACCTCTGTGTCTTTAGGCTTTCTGCCCTTTCTGATAAGCGAAGTTGGCAGCGATTCTTCCCGTTACGGCCTGGTGTCGGGCTTTAAGGCCTTTATTGAAGTGCCTGCCCTGCTGATGATTGGCCCCTTGCGTAAAATTTTTAGCCTCCCGGTTATCATTATTATTGCCTGTTTTTTCTATGTTGCAGAATACTTCTTCTTTGCCGGCGCCGGCGGCTTTGTCGAAATAATGATATGGAGTATCCTTCAGGGTTTGGGCGGGGGACTTTTAATTGGAACTGCAACAAACTATGTCTATGCACTTTCACCGCCTGAACTTACCTCGACGGCACAAACCATTTATGCATCAGTCTGTTCATTGGCTGCAATAGTTGCCAACATTGCAGCCGGTATCCTGATAAACAGCAGGGGTGTGCGCTTCTTCTATATGGTGCTCTGTGTAGAGACTGTTGTTACTATACTATTCTTACTGGCAACATTATTGATAGGACGCTGTATATTGAAGAAGCCACTGCCACCACTGGCATTAAAACGCTGAAGGGGAGTGGCACAGGTTTTTCGTTTTTCTGAAAAAAATACTTGACAGAATTTGTATTCTGTGATATAATAAGTGCCGATGGAGAAAAAGTGGCCTTTAGTTTATATGGCCCGTCAGAAAAGTAATTTAATTCCCTTGGTTCTCTCTCTCTCTCTCTCTCTCTCTCTCTCTCTCTCTCTCTCTCTCTCTCTCTCGATAAATCCTTAAAAAAGTATCTCTTTATAGTAACATCAATTATTTTATTTTCTTTTTGCCCGGTGCAAGTTCTTTTTGCAGAGAATGCGGTTCCTCTGTGGGTAAGAGAAAAGAATACAGCCTATCCGGACAATCAGTGGCTGGCCCTTGTGGCGGAGGAAAATAGCCGAAAGAATGCAGAAATTGCAGCAATGAATGCTCTTGCCCGGGCCTTTAACACAAATATTTCGTCAATAAACAGTGCAAATCAATCTTTCACTAATACAATAGCAGATATTTCCGGTAAACAATCTGTCGATACCGGGCGGATACAGGAATTTTCACAAAAACTTGTTCAAACTTCTACTGTCAGTGGGCTTATCGGTGTAGAAACAGACTTCTGGCAGTCAGATGATAAGCAAACCTGGTATGCTATTGCCCGAATGAACCGTAGTGAATGCGCGAAGCAGTATCACAGCCTGATGGCAGAGAATGAAAAAAATATTATAAGGCTCTTAGCCGATGCAAAAACTCTTCCTCATAGCCTTGATGCATATTCCCGTCAATTATTTGCCCTGAATATTGCGCTGGCAAACGACAATTTTGCATCTATAGCCCATGTACTGCTTCCTTCTCTGGATAAAAAATTCTCTTATGGCAATGCCGATGCAGTCCGGACCCTGCTATTGGAAACCTCGTCGTCCATTACGATTTATGTCGAAAAGGTAGCCGGTGATACAAACGGGCGAATTGAAAAAGCCTTTAAAACATTTTTTTCTGGTGAAGGTTTTAAGACAGGAAGTAAAACCAATGCAAATTATCTTTTAAGCGCTTCTTTTTTTAGCGAAGAAGCGGATTATGGGGAAAAGCAGAAAAATACATATGTAAATTATACACTGGATGCCATCTTAAGCGATACGAAAGGCAAAGAGGTCTTTTCGTATCAAGATGAAGACCGAAAAGGCCATAAAACGGTGCAGCAGGCAAGGCAGCTTGTGCTAAGGGCTGTGGAAGATTCAATCACTGATTCAAAGGAAGAAGGTTTTGCGAAAAATTTTGAAGAGTATTTATCTTCATTATTATAAATCAGAATTATAAATCGAAGGAGGATTTATATGAAAATGAGTGAGAAACTAAGATTGTTTGCCCTCACGATTTGTGTAGTGGCAATGCTGGGAAGCTGTGCTTCCGGTCCGAAAGTCCGGGTTGTACAGATGGAGAACAAGGGCACTGCAACCGGAGCGAATGCCCCTGCCTGGATTAATATCTATATTGAAAAAGGTATTTCAGCAGTTCAGGCCCTGCCGCAATTTAAAGACAAGTATTGCATCATAGGTGAAGAAACCGGAGTGAACAAACAGTTTGTTCTTGCCTGGGCAGATAACTTCAGTGCCCAGCAAAGGATTGGCGCTATGCTCCGGACAAACATCCAAACAAAGTATCAGGCTACGGTGAATGCTCAGGCTGAATCAACAGGTGTAGGCACATCGGGACAGGGACAGAATGCTGCCTCCGGTGATTATCAGCAGGAAATTGAAAGCAGCATCAATTCTGTTGTAAATGTTTCCTACTCCGGCGCACAGCTTGAAGCAAACTGGTGGGTCTTACAACGCCGTTATGATCCTGACCAGAAAGATGTCTATAACGATGAGTATATAGCCTATGTGCTCTATACTATTCCAAAGGCAGAACTCAACAGACAAGTGGCAAGCGCCCTTGAAACAAGTGTATCAAAAGATTCCATGCTCTACGATGTTACCATTAAGTTGGCGCAGGACATCTTACTCAATGGTCTTGGCGATATACCACCGGCAGTTGAAGCTGAAGCGGAAAGCGCCACAGCTAGCAGCACAGAGGATGAAAGCAAATGATAAGAAAATTACCTATCTTGTTTATTTTAGCCTTAGTGCTCTTTTTTGGAGGCACTTTGTATGCGCAATCAAACCTTACTCTTGACCAAGCGATTAATGAATCGATGATGTATCTGAGTAACCGCTTGGAAGCGGATACCAAGGTAGCAGTGCTCAATTTTGCCTCGCCCGCTCCAGAACTTTCCAATTATGTAATTGAAGAGTTAACCGCATACATTGTAAATGACGGAACGCTTACTATTGTTGACCGTAGCGAACTGGAATTGCTGGAGGGAGAGATGGACTATCAGCTCTCCGGCGAAGTAAGTGACGAAACAGCGCAGGCGATTGGTAAAAAAGTAGGTGCTCAAACAATTATTTCCGGTAGCATGACTGCGCTTGGAAGCCGGTGGCGGGTGCGGATTAAAGCGCTGGAAGTTGAGACAGCAAAAGTGCTGGGCATGCAAACATACAATGTTAAGGAAGATTCAATTTTGACAACAATGATTCCCAAGGATATAGGTGAAAAAATCGGTATTGGCGCTATGAATATCCTCTTTGGTCTGGGTTCCTGGTTGAATAGCGACCCAATAGGTGGGGCTACAATAAGTGCGGGATGGGCTGTATCCGCAGGACTTATTATAGCAGAAGCCACAGCACTGGACTGGGATAGCCCGATGGTGGGGGTGCCGGGCACCATAGGAATAATCACTGCAGGAGTGAGTGTCGCCTGGGGTTTTGTCAGGCCCTTTCTCTATTATCGTGCGCCAACTGTGGCGGCAGCGCTAGACAATGTAAGCCTGGCGATTGTTCCGGCTAGCGGCAAGGATAAAGCCAGTTTTAGCTTATCATATACAGTTAATTTTTAACACATTGAGGAATAGACTATGAAAAGAATTATCACAATAATAACGGTAATCGTTCTGGCAGGGCTCTTGTTTAGCGCCTGTCAGGGTATAGCAACAATGTTCCACGGTGAAAAACCGCCGGTGCAGTATACAGTGATATTCCATGGAAATGGAGCAAACGGAACAGCACCAGAAGAGCAAACAGTAGATACCGGCACAGAAATAGTGCTTCCTGCCGAGGGGACGCTTAGTTATACGGGCAAGAGCTTTTCCGGTTGGAGTCAGAGCCCAAGCGGCGCTACAGAAACCTATGCCGCCGCATCTTCCTATATAGTGAATGCAACAGTTACACTGTATGCACAATGGGTGAATAACTTTACGGTAACATTCTATGCGGGAGATGGGGCAACCGGTACTCCACCTGCTGCTAAATCAGTTGGTTCAGGCACGGTAATTACTATGCCGACTGCCGGTGGTTTGAGCAGGGCAGGTTATGCATTTACCGGTTGGAATGTGAGCATTGACGGTTCAGGGGGCATTACTTACCCGGCCGGAGCAAACTATACAGTAACAACAGATATAGATTTCTATGCCCAATGGATAGATAATACAACTCCAAAGTATGCGGTAACATATAACGCAAACGGGGCAAGCGGCGGAACTGCACCTACAGCTGTGCAAGTATACCAAGGAATGAGCGCAACGGTTGCCGGAGCAGGCACACTGGTAAACGGAACAAAAACCTTTAACGGTTGGAATACAGCGTCAGACGGGAGCGGCACGGCATATTCTGAAGGAGACAGCATCACCGTAACGGCAAACATAACACTTTATGCCCAGTGGCTGGACCCCGATGCAGTATATTACACGGTTACCTATAATGCAAACGGCGGAACAGGCACAGCACCTTCCGAACAAACAGTAGAAAGCGGAAAGAGTATAACGGTAGCAGCCCAGGGAAGCATCACCAACAGCGGCAAAACCTTTAACGGCTGGAACACCAACGCAGGCGGCACCGGCACGGCCTACGCCGCCGGGGCAAGCATCACAGTAACAGCGAACATCACTCTCTACGCGCAGTGGCTTAACGCACCAATAGAGCCGGAGGGTAGTACGCTGGCGGAGAAGTTTGCATGGATAGCAAGCCAAATGCCAAATGGAGCGGTATATAACATTACCATTGACACCGATACCTCTCTTGCGCCTACTACATTGTCTACAATGGGCCAGAATGTGATAATAAATTTGCGCAGCGCTTCAGCAGAAGACATTAAAACAATATCAATTTCTTCGTCAACTGGTTCCTTATTCATTGTCAGTTCTAATATTACGCTAAAGATGGAAAATGTCACTCTAAAAGGAAGCAGAGCCAACAATGCATCACTGATACAGATTACTTCAGGTGGAAGAATGGAGATGTATGACGGAGTAACTATAAAAGATAACTACAAATCTGTGTATGACGGTCCTGGAGGAGGAGGACTATGCGTAGATAATGGTGGTTTACTTACAATATATGGAGGTACAATAACAGGTAATACTATTTATAGCGAATCTATGGGTATGGGGGGAGCAATCTACATTCGAACAGGTGGCACAGTAAATATGCGTGGCGGTGTAATTAGCGGAAACAACGCTATAGATAGTAGTTATGCAGGGAATGATGGTGTCGGAGGTGGTATCTATGTGGAATATCAAGGCCACTTTGTAAAAGCTCCAATATCACCAGGAGAATCCTGTGGTGTAATCTATGGCCAAGGTGCTGGCTCACCAAATGCAAATACTACTGGTAGCAACACCGCAAGTGTTATCTATATGGCTGGGCAATATTATTACAGTACACCTTATAAACGTAACACTACCCTCAGCGGTTTTGATGAAATCAGCTCAGAAAATATAAACGCAGGCTGGGAATAGGAGAGACAGACCGACACCCAAAGACTTGTGAGGTCGGGCGGATATTCGCCCGACCTCACAGCAATCGCAGTTTAGAAGCTCACGCAGAGGCACGGAGAAAAATATTTTTGCCTCGCCCTTTTTCTCTCCCGCCCCTGCCACTCTCTGCTGGAATTCAGAATTACAAACGCAATGCGTCGGGCAGGGGGAGCAGGACAATCTTTTGTGAGGGCATTTGAAAGTTGCTGTCATTGCTTTGTCGGTAGGCATCATATCAAGACGCCGCCGAAGGCGGAACTTTCAACTAGCCCGAACAAAAGATTGTCCTGTCCCCCGTGCACGAGGCTTGAATTTGTGATTACTGGAACCCCCCTTGTAATATTCCTCAATTTATTATAAAATGAGATGTTATGCCAAAGATAGAAGTAAACGAAGAGCATTTTGCGAGGCTTGCAAACCTCGATATGGCTAAATTATCACGCGAGGCCTTTGAAGAAATCCTTTCCTGCGCCAAGGCGGAGCTTGATGAGGATTCCGACAAGAGCCTTCCTCTCGCTGAGCGTATTCTCAAAATTGAGTTAAACGATACAAACCGGCCCGACCTCTGGGGAACAGCGGGTTGTGCCAGGCAGATTCGGATATATCAGGGCGGCGAAATCCCTCAGTATAAGTTTTTTGCTACGGGGGATACGGTGCCGATGCAGCCGGCGCACAAGGTGATTGTCGAAAAGACTGTCTCGAAGGTGCGCCCCTTTCTTTCAGGCTTTATCGCAAGGGGGAAAAAGATTGGCGGCATAAGCGATTCTATGCTGAAAGATATGATCCAAACCCAGGAAAAACTTGCCTGGAACTTTGGCCGCAAACGCCGGACCATTAGTATGGGCCTTTATCGCATTGAACGCATCAAATGGCCTATTCACTACAAGGGCGTCGACCCGGATAGCGTATCCTTTGTGCCGCTAAACTCGGCCGCCTATGAAAGCGATAAGGAACTTACCTTAAGGCAAATCCTTAAAGAACACCCAAAAGGCCGTGAATATGCCTTTATTCAGGAGCACGAAGCGCTTCATCCGCTTCTAGTGGACGCAACAGGCGGCATACTTTCCTATCCGCCTATCATCAACTCCAATGATATTGGCGCTGTCCTTGTCGGCGATACAGACCTTTTTGTAGAGCTTACCGGCACCGACCTTAATTCCGTCACCCTTGCCGCCTCTATTGTCGCCTGCGACCTTTCCGATAACGGCTTTGAAATAGAGCCAATCGAAGTGGAATATGAGGGCGAAGGCAGCAAAATAAGCCCCTTCTATTTTCAACAGCCGGTATTCTGCTCGCTTGAGCGTATTGAAAAGTATCTTGGTAAGGCTATTTCCCAGGAAGATTGCGTTAAGGCGCTCCGAAAGATGGGGGTTGAAAGTGAAGCGGTATCCGGTTTCGAAAGAGAGCTCATGCAAAGCCGCAAAGGCGCGGAGAGTTTGGGTGTGAAAGCGTATCCGCCTCCTTATAGAAATGATTATCTTCATGCGGCCGATGTAATGGAAGATGTGATGATAGGTTGCGGGCTATCCAGCTTTGCGCCGGAGCGGCCGCGCGACTTTACTGTGGGGCGCTTATCAGAAATCACTCTTTATAACCGGAAGGTTAAGCAGATAATGACCGGCTTTGGTTATCAGGAGATGATTTATAACTATCTAGGGAGTAAGGCTGATTTTATTGATAAGATGAACACTGTTAATACTGACATCATCCGGATTGCAAACCCGATGAGCGAAAACTACGAGTATGTTCGCAATTCTATCTTACCGAACCTTCTTGCAAGCGAGGCTCTTTCCGGCAGCGCCGCCTACCCACATCGTATTTTCGAAACAGGCAAGGCTGCAAGGCAGGACAAAAATTCTGCAGATACGACCGGCACGGTAACGCAGAACCTCTTGGGCTTTATCTCTGCGGCAGAAGAGGTGAACTTTAACACTATTTCGGCCGAAATCCAGACCCTTTGTTATTATCTTTCTGTGGAATACACGGTAGAAGAATCGCAAGACAAGCGTTTTATCCCCGGCCGGGCGGCAAATATTATGGTCGATGGGGCTTGCATTGGCGTTTATGGGGAAATTCATCCGGAAATATTGAGCAAATGGAACATAACAAAGCCGGTAGCGGCAGCAGAAATAATTCTCGATACTTTAGTATAAGGCGGCAAGGGAGGCCATGGGACTACTGCGGGAAAGGCTTAAATATATTCTTGCAACCCTGGCCGTTTTTTTTGGAAACTATATGGCCGACCGCATTACCAAAGAGCTGGCAATCTTTTTCCTGAAAGACCAGCAGCCTATCGGTTTTTTCAACAATGCACTGATACTTGTCTATGTCGAAAACTCAGGGGCCTTCCTCAGCATGGGCCAGAACTGGCCGCCTCTGATAAAAAACATCGTCTTATTGATTGCTCCTATCGCTATCTGCATCATAGTTTTGCTGGTTCTTATGCTCCGGACAAAGAGCTGGTTCTATATCATCACCATTGCAACAATTGTAGGCGGCGGCATGGGGAACCTTGTCGACCGCCTGGCAAATAACTTTGCCGTAGTAGACTTTCTTAATTTCGGCATCGGCTCATTAAGAACCGGGGTGCTCAATGTAGCAGACCTCTCAGTTACCGCAGGCGTTGTAGCGCTCTTTATCTACGAACTACAAAAGGGTGTGGTTAAGAAATGACAGCAGCTTTTCCATGTAGCCTTCAGGGTCTGTGTGCAGAGCATTACCGTGCATTGCACCCGGGACAATCAGTTTATCCTTAAAGCCCTTTGTTTTAGCCTCATAAAGGGGCTCCAGCATTTGGAAGGGCACAAAATTGTCGGCATCCCCATGGATAAAAAGAATCGGAAGGCTTGTCTTTTTCAATTGTTCAATGGCACTGGCTTCTTTCATATCAAAACCGACACGCAGGCGAACTACAACATTCGAGGCTTGCATAATAGGGAAGGCCGGCAGATGAAACATCTTTTTAAACTGATATTCCATTATGTCCCAAACGCTGGTATAGCCGCAATCTTCTATTATACAGCGGACATTATCGGGAAGTGCCTCGCCTGAAGCCATCATTACCGTAGCAGCTCCCATTGAAACACCGTAGAGGGCTATTTTGCATGCAGGGTAATCTTTTGCAAGCTTTTCACACCAGGCCTTTAGGTCCAGGCGGTCGAGCCAGCCCATAGTAATAACCGAACCTTCGCTGTCTCCATGCGCACGGCAATCGGGAATAAGGACATTGTAACCGGCATTGTAAAAAAGCCTTGTCCGGTCGAGCATGTCAGTGTGTTTGCCCGTATAGCCATGCACGGCAATTATCCAGGGGCTTTTATCCTGAGCAGTATCGCTCTGCAAAAACTTTGTTCCCACAAGTTTTAGGCCGTCAAAGGAGGTAATAGATACAATCTCGTGCGGAATACTTTCGGCCCATTCGTTTACCCCATCATAAAGCGGGCTCTCATACGAAGGAATATCAGGATTATCAGCCAAAAAGACTTTTTTCTTGCGTTTTAGAGCAAAATCAAAGAAATAATTCCCAGTAAGAGCTAAAATAAGCAGCAAAAAGATAATAATGGCGGTTATAATTAAAGCAATCTTCATTATTAGCCTCTCTATTAGCCCTCTATTACCCAAAACCTGCTATACATAGCTCACTTTAAGGCCTGCTTCTTTTTTGCTCCTTTCAAGAGCCAGTTCAATAAGCCTGTCGATAAGGGCACTGTAGGAATAGCCTTGAGCGGCCATCAGCCTTGGATACATGCTGATATTGGTAAAACCGGGAAGGGTATTTATCTCGTTCACAATCACCTCGCCTGTGTGCCGAACAAAAAAGTCTACCCGTGCAAGCCCTTCGCAATTCAGCGCCTTAAAGGTCTTTATGGCCAATTCCTGTATACGCTGCACGGTTTCCTCCGCTAACTGCGCAGGAATTATCAGCTTTGCCCCATTCTCGTCAATATACTTTGCATCATAGTCATAAAATTCATGGGTTGCAGCTATTTCCCCGGGGCAGGATACTTCAAGCACATCGTTTCCCAGCACGGCACACTCAATTTCCCGGCCTTCAATAAATTCTTCCAGAATAATCTTTGTATCAAACTCAAAGGCAAGGGCCACAGCAGCAGCATATTCTTCTTTATTGTGCACCTTCGAAACCCCAACCGAAGAGCCCATATTCGCCGGCTTCACAAAAAGAGGCGACCCCAAAGCCGCAAGGGCCTCCTCATAAGAAACTTTATCTGTATTGTTTGTATTATTCGTGTTATTCGTGTTATTCGTGGCAGATAAAACAATAAATTTCCCAATCGGCACCCCCGCTTCCCTGAGCAGCCTTTTCATAATATCCTTGTCCATGCCTACTGCCGAACCTGCAATCCCGGCCCCCACAAAGGGAATGCCTGCCATGCGTAAAAGGCCCTGCACTGAACCATCTTCGCCATAGGGCCCGTGCAAAATGGGAAAGGCGACATCAATATCCTTCAGCGCCTCATTAAAACTGAGGACCTGCAGGGTATCAAAATCAATCCATTCACCTTCTTTTTCAATCTTTATGCGGCGAATAGCATATTTATCCTTGTCCATTGCATCAAAAACATTCTTTGCAGAATGTAAAGAAACCTCATGTTCACAGGATTTTCCGCCAAAAAGTAAAGCCACATTGAGTTTTGACATTACAGTATTCCTCCTTTTATAAGAATTTATTCGCGTCCATTCGCGTTATTAGCGGCTAACTTGCGCAAGCTCTTTACTCCTAGCTCGAAGCGCCTCTATCTGCTTTTTCACTTCCTCTGGTGCAGGCCCACCGGAGGTTTTTCGTGCTGCAACACAGGCTTCAGGCTCGAGCGATGTATACACATCTTCTTCAAAAAATTCACTAAAAGTATGCAGTTCTTCAAAAGGCAGCTCGGTTATTGCCTTGCGTTCTGTGTCAATGCAGTGCCGGACAATCTTTGCCACCACCTCGTGTGCAGTCCTAAAAGGCATACCCTTTCGCACAAGATAATCGGCAGCGTCTGTTGCTTCCATAAAGCCGCCTATGCAGGCAGCCTTCATTTTTTCTTTGTTGAAGCTTGCCGAATTAAACATCTGCCAAAAATATTCTGAGCATGCTTCCAGGGTATCAAGGCTGTCGAAAAGCGCCTCTTTATCTTCCTGCAAATCCTTATCATAGGCATAGGGCAGCCCCTTCATCAGGGTGATAAGCGTTACCAGATTCCCTTCAACACGAGCAGCCTTACCGCGAATCAACTCGGCAAAATCGGGATTCTTCTTCTGGGGCATAATCGACGAACCGGTGCTCCACTTATCGGCAAGGTTTATAAAGCCAAATTCCTGGCTCGACCACAAAACAATATCCTCACAAAAACGGGAAAGATGCGTCATCATGATGGCACAGTCCGACACAATTTCGATAACAAAATCACGGTCTGCAACACTGTCCATGCTGTTCAGCGTCGGGCGCTCAAACCCGAGCTCCTTTGCGGTAAATGCACGGTCAAGAGGCAAACCGGAACCGGCAAGCGCCCCTGAGCCAAGCGGACATTCATTCATGCGCTTAAGCGCATCTACAAAGCGGCTAATATCGCGGATAATTGCCGTTTCCCAGGCACAAATCCAATGGGCAAGGGTCACCGGCTGTGCTCTTTGCAGGTGTGTGTAGCCCGGCATTATCGTTTCAAGGTGTAGCGAGGCAGTATTCAGCGTAGCATCAACTTGTTTCAGAAAATTTTTACACATATCAGGCAGTATTCGCAGGATATAGAGCCGTAAATCGGTCACAACCTGGTCATTTCTGCTTCGTCCGGCATGAATTTTCCTTCCAACATCCCCCAAGCGCTCCTTCAGCCTGGCTTCAATGTAGGAATGAACATCTTCATACTCGTCTATACTATCATCAATCTGCTCCTCGATCATCTCGGCAAAAGCCTTATCCAGCGCCTTAAAATCTTCATCACTGATAATCCCGCCTTTGGCAAGCATAGCAGCATGAACCTTACTGCCCAGGATGTCGTCCAGAGCAAGGCGCTTATCTACCCGAATTGAAGACTGAAATTCAAATGCGGCCGTATCGGGTTTATCCTCAAGACGCCCTGCCCACAAGACATTGTTGTTTTTCATCAGCGGCTACCGTGTAAAATTCGTCCAAACCCTCGTTTCCTGTTCAGGAAGCGGCACCCCAGCCTTGGCCCCGGCCTCTTTACACTGAAGGAACCAGGCCATATTTCGCCCCAGTGTGCGCATAACCTGCAAGCCCTCTTTATCCTCGGCGACCTCCTCCGGCACTGCGCCATGCACCATGGTCCAGTAGCACGAGGAGATAAGCGGCATCTGGGAAATAGTGATATATTTGTTGAGTTGGTCAATCGTTGCCGTTGTTCCCGCGCGCCGTGCCACCGTTACTACAGCGCCAGGTTTCAGATAAAAAATCCGGCCTGCAGAATAGAAAAGCCTGTCCAGAAAACAGCGCATCGTCCCATTAATCGAGGCATAATGAACCGGAGCGCCAAAGACAAACCCATCGGCCTTTTCGGCAAGGTCTGCAAACTCATTGACCTTATCGTTAAAAACACAACGCCCGTCCTTGGCACAAGCACGACAATCCTGACAACCGACAATAGCCTGCTTGCCAATCCAATAAATTTCCGTCTCAATCCCCGCAGCCTTAATGGTTTTTTCAACTTCCCTTAAAGCCACATCCGTGCAACCATGCTCATGCGGGCTGCCATTTACCAGTATAACTTTCATACCAGCATCTTATTACATTTTTCTAAAAAATGCAATAGTGTGTAAAACAGTAAACATTCAGCATGAGGCAGGGGGAGCAGGACAATCTTTTGTGAGGGCATTTGAAAGTTGCTGTCATCGCTTTGTCGGTAGGCAAGAAATCAAGACGCCGCCGAAGGCGGAACTTTCAACTAGCCCGAACAAAAGATTGTCCTGTCCCCCGTACGCCACGCTTGAATGTTTAATTACTGAAAACATTTACCCGCGATGCAGCCATTCTCCCAGATGCTGATGCCGGACGCCTTCTACGGTGCCCTTCCAGTGTTCATCGAGGCTGAGGACAAGTTTGGGATACTGGTCGGGAATGGCGAGCAGATTGCCAAACTCCCGCTTTATAATCTCTGCATCATTATTGATAAGATATGTCGTCTGAATATAGATTTTTTCGCTGTCCTTTGTTGCGACAAAATCAATTTCTTTATCGCCGAGTTGCCCGGTGAACACTTCGTAACCACGGCGGCGCAATTCATGAAAGACAAGCGTTTCCATAACGCCGGGCAAACGCCGGGTGTCAAAGCCAAGCAGGGCGTGAATAAATGAAATATCTGCCGGATAATATTTTTCGCGCACATTGAGTATACTTTTCCCCTGCACATCGTAACGCCTGACTTTTTCGACCGCATAAGCCGCCTCAAGCGCTGCAATATAGTCAAGAATTGTTTCCACACTGATTGAACGGTTTTGCGACTTAAAATAGTTTGATATGCTCCGTGCAGAAATCAGACTACCGGTATTGTCAAGCAGAAAACGCGTTACCCGTTCCAGCAAATCGGGGTTTCGCAGATTGTTTCGTTCCAACACATCTTTTAGCACAACCGCTGCAAATATATCCTGCACTGTCTTGTAGACGAGGGTGTCATCAGCATTCTTTAGATAATGAATTCCGGGAAACCCGCCGCGCCTTATGTAATCCCAAATACCGGGACTGCTTTTTTGTTTTTCATCTTCAGTGCTAAAACCATTAGTAAAGTCGATAAATTCAGAAAAAGAGAGGGTGCGGACAGTAAACTGCACCGTGCGCCCGGAAAGCAGGGTCGAAAGTTCCGAAGAAAGCAACTTTGAGTTTGAGCCGGTAATATAAATATCACACTTCCCTTCTGCAAAGAATGCATTCACCACCCGTTCCCAGCCGGGCAGCAACTGAACCTCATCAAGCAGAAGATAGACCCGCTGCATATCGCCGATAAGCGCCTTGATATGTCGCCGCGCTGCCGCGCTGTTTAGCCGTTCCTCCTCCCAAACTTCAAAATTGATATAAATAAGAGATTCTTCCGGCTTTCCGGCCTTTACAAGATGTTCCCGCAAGAGTTCCAGAATACCGGACTTGCCCGAACGCCTGATACCGCTTAAAACCTTGATAAAAGGTGTATCAATATAGGCTGCCAATTGCTTTATATAAGCATTTCTTTCAATCATAATCGACAGTATGGCATGTTTTCCAGTTTTTGTCAAGTATAACCGACAGAAAAGTATTCTCACGCGGCGAACGCGGCGAACGCGGCGTGATACCCATTATAATTAACCGCGAACCACGCCAACCACGCGAACGGGGTTCCGGTGGTTGAGCCTATCGAAACCACCACGGAGTGACAATGATGTCAGATATTTTTTTAGCGCGGCTCTACTTTTGTGTAATAAATAGGATTATAATCACCTCCCCCTTGAAGAGTTGAAGAGTTCATCATTCGTCTTAAAGATATTCCTTCGCTGAGGTAAATTATGTTGTTGTCTACCTTAAATGTCCTTGATGAGGTTCTGTTATAGGTACGCACTTTTAATGACTCTTTCAATGCTGATATTGTTTTCTCATTTATATATAAATTTCTATCTACGTGAGATAATTCAACAGAAGATGGGAAACAACTGCTTGATTCAACTTTTGTATATGTATTGTCGGCGATGGAAAAAATATAAGTAATTTTTATTGTTTGTTTTATAATTATTTCAAAATCTTCTACTTGGATGTTATCTCTAGAATACGAAATGTTTCCATGCTCATCTCTATAAGTGGTCATCGGTACTCTCTTATAAAAAGTGAAACTACGTGTATCATAATCAGTTATACAATATTCTCCTCCAGTAAACGGATGATCTGCAAAATACTTATCGCTGGCAGCTTTTCTTTTTGCCACTGCTTTCTGTTCGGCTTTTTCCCGTGCAATCCGTTCTTTAGCCTCTTCTGGATGCAGTTGGTCGTATGCAATTTGCCTATTTCTTATTACTTCATCCGTCAAGATGTTTCTTAGACTAAACGCCTTATCAAAATCTTTCAGGGCGTTTGCATAATCCTTTATATCAAAGTAAAATTGGCCCCTGGCTAAATATCCATTCGCATTATCAGGTTGGAGTATAATGACTTCGCTTAAATCTGTAAGAGCGTTATCATATTCTTTTTTGTCTAAATACAAGTTTGCTCTGCTTAAGTAATAGTTCGGTTTTTTTGGGGCAAGCTTGATAGCCATTGTATAATCCGCAATTGCTTTTTCGCGGGCATCAACAATATCACTATTTTCATAGAAGTATGCTCTACATTCATAGAATAAAACATTATCAGGTTCCAATTTGATTGCTTCGCTAAAATCTTTGATAGCTTGAGCTTTTTCGCTGGATGATATGTAACTATCTATATAAGGATTTGCAATTTTTAGGTATAGTCTGATTGCCGTAGCGTAGTCTGCTAAAGCGGCACTACTGCCATTGCCATAGTAGGACTGGTAGAAAGTTGCTCTTGTGAGATAATAATCAATATTGTTTGGGTCAAGACTAATTGCCGTCGTAAGATCACTTGTAGCACCCAAATAATCGCGAAGCCTACCTCTTCGATAATATAATTCTGCATTTTCTGGATATAGTTTTATTGCTTCTGTATATATGTGACTAGAGTGACTACTTGCCCCATAGTCAATATAGGCATCTTCCCGATTCTTGATAGCATCAGCATACGCAGGATAGATTTCCAGGGCTTTATTAAAATCGTCAAGGGCTTTTTTGTATTCTTCTTTACTTTTGTATGATAGTCCGCGTATGTTATAAGCCCAACTATACTTAGGATCCAGTTTCAGGGCTTTAGTGGTATCAGCAATCGCTTTATCATACTCTTTCATTTCATAATAGGTGGCTCCACGTGTGGTATAAGTACCCGGATAATCAGTATAATAATAATTTCTCGACAGAATTGCATCTGTGTCTTTTATAGCTTTCTCATATTCTTTTTTCATCAGGTAACATTTAGCCCGATTCAGGTAGGCAAGGGTATTTCCTTTATCTATCTTTATTGCCTTTGTGTAATTTTCAATGGCCGCATCATAGTCACCCTTTTGGTGATAAGCCCCACCACGGAAAATGTAGGCGTCAGTATATTTTGAATATTCTTTAATTGCCAGACTAAAGTTTTCAATGGCTTTATCATAATCGCCTGTATTTAAATACTGGTTACCGGTATTATAGTACTGTGCCGCATCAGAGGGTATTGTCCTAGTCCTCGTAGCACAGGAGATTGTAATCCCGGCAAACAAAACCAGAATAAAGAAAGCCGTCTGGTGAATAGTTTTAGCTCTATTTTTCATACTTTGCCTCCTATAGCAAATGTGTAATATATATACATGAGCCCTCTATATAGCGGGGAGCAGCAGAGCCGGCACAATGACGGCGATAAGGGTGGTGCGGATTGTGTGGGTCATACGGGGGCCTCCTTTAGGCATAGGCCATCTCACGGTGCACCATTTCGGTTATTAGTTCCGATGGCGTCTCGTGCTTGGCATAAGCCTGTGCTTCGACATAGCGGGCGGCGGCATCATCAAGTATGACTGGCATTCGCCGCAACTCTTCCCTGAGGATGCGGTCGATGTTTGGGCGGCGTGCGCGGGCAAAGTCTTCCTCGGTGAGTTCCGGTATGTCGCTAAAATCAATCTCCCTGCCTTCCAGGTTCGCCCGCACGCGCTCCTTCACCTCTTCCGGCACACCCTTTGTTATGTCAATCTCACTATATACCATCTTACCCATAATATAACCTCCGTTCTTTTCGCTCGGCCCTGCGCGCCGAAATAATCCGCACGATGTCACCTTCGCGGTAAGTGACCACAACCACTGCCAGATAGCCGATATTCCCGATAACCCACCAGCGGTCTTCATCGTCGCTGTGATCAACATCGTATATGTCTATATAGTGCGAGTCGGCAAACACATACTGCGCGTCGGCAAAGTCAATACCGTGCTTTGCGATATTCTGGCGGTTCTTATCTTCGTCCCACTCAAAGCGCATGTGTCGTCTCCATATTTATCAGTCTACCACACCCGCACATTTTCGTCAAGACCTGCGTGTGCAAAACCATGTCTGTTTTTTAATTCAGTATTACATAGTTCAGTATGGGGCAGGGGGAGCAGGACAATCTTTTGTGAGGGCATTTGAAAGTTGCTGTCAT
>JAISIL010000200.1 GCA_031262035.1 Spirochaetaceae bacterium
GGCGATATTTTACCGGTAGCGGAAATCCATAGTTCACGTCCAAGAAATGGGCATTCATAATCATCAGGAATATAAAATTTTTCGCTATAAGTAAGCGGTATGATATTTTCAAGCAGCACCTTTTCACCATTTGGTTTAGGGTAATTATTTCGCGCTTCCTCAGCCTGACGAACATAGACATTCCAGTTGGCAACATTTTCATCGGATGCTTTCATGGACAATGGCTCAATAGCCTTGAAATGTGTCCACAGATGATGCCCTTTCACTCTATCCACCCCAAGTGAAGCAGCCAGTTTTACAATATCCGCCAATTCATGCATATTGTTTTGCATAAATGTCAATTGAAAGGTAACACGGCAATAGTTCCCGGTTTCTCGATAATACTTATCACGATAAGCGATAAGTTGTTTAACATTATACAGAGATTTCTGAAAGTTCAGACCAATCATAACACTCTCGGCTGTCTCTGCCCTTGCGCCGTTCCAACTGATTTTGATATCCGTGGTATTTGGAATGATAAGGCGTGACCATTCTTCGATCGAATGTTTCGGAAAAGTACCGTTAGTGGTTATGTTGAGTTTGATGCTGTATTTCTGTGATAGTTCAAACATTCTATCAATTCCTTCATATAGAAACGGCTCACCCATTGTGGATGGGATAATCTCTTTCACTCCTAAAATAAAGGATTGTTCAAAAACACGATCAACGAGTTCTATGGGCATTCGCCGATATTTCATTCCTGTCCGTGCAAATAGTCTTTCCGTGAAATCGCTGTAGGGACTGTGTTCTTCGCACATAATACAATGCAGGTTGCAATCCTCAGGATTTGTATCGAGCGTGACGCGCCATAATTTTTTAGCCGATGAATTGTTCATAAAGTTTTACCAATTCACGGCAATGAAATTGAATATCCGGAACATTACCATCTGCCGAATATAAATATCCCCGATCACCAAGATGACGCATTATGTCAGGATGCTCTGCCGCAAAGTTCATTTGTCCTGCCAATGAGTCAACATTACGGTGTTCAAACAGCAATCCATTGATATTGTGACGTACATATTCACTCATTCCACCATAATCTGCCGTAATTACAGGAATTTTGCATGACTGTGCCTCGTGAATTACTAAGGGTGAATTTTCCGCCCAAATGCTAGGAACCACAATGCAATCGACTTTTTCAAAAACATCATGCATAACATTGTGATTATCATATTCACCACAAAATTCAATTTTATCTTTGAGGAACGCTGCTTCATTTTTCAACCAGACTGTACTTTGCCCATTTTCCCTTCCAAATATCTTTAGTGCAGCAGAATCTTTAATTTTTTTAAAGGCTTTGATTAATTGATTCACTCCTTTTGCGGGAATATGTGTACCTATGTAGCCAAAAGTAAACTTGTTATGAGATTTATGTTTTGAAATAGGCTTCAAATATTCGGTGGGAAAACCGTAATCCATATAAATTATTTTACTTTCAGAAATTCCAAAGTCCTGAATAAAACGGTTACGTAAATATCTTGATGGCGCAATAAACAAATTCGTCTTTTCAACGATTGCTTTTGTCTCCACCATTCTGCGATGAATCCAGTCGCTCCAGGCTTTTATATCAATCGGCAGATCGTTTTCTCCACCGCCAAAGTAAACGCCGTAACAATCACAGGCACACTTCTTGTCATGTTGCTCTGTGCATAAACGAAAATTATTATCGTTGTCATTACTGCGTGTCAAAAATTGACCGCGAGGACACATAAGCCAGAAGTCGTGCAATGTAAAAATAATAGGAATATGCCGTTTATAAAGTTCATCAACAATTCCGGTTGAGAGATGATTCAGATGACCAATATGGGCAATATCAGGCTTCAATTTATCCAGCAATGCGGCAAATTGTTCGTCCATAGCCTTGTGCCTGTAACCATCTTTGCCATTTGGGTTATTGATAATATATAAATTCAAGTTTGGATTTCTATTTTCCTGACGAATAGAAAAACTTGACATATAGGGATTTTCTTCCCGGGTAAAAACCGAAACCTTATGATTCTTCGAAAATTCAGTGCAAATGGACTGGCTATAAACCTCAGAGCCCGCGTTGTAAAGCGGCGGATAACCATGTATTATTTTAAGAATATGCATAAGCTAATAGACCCAGTTAGTATTCTATGAAGAAGCCTATGAAATAGCAATACCCTTGATGGAATTTCTATATAGGGACCGCTCCCTTGTATCTCACCCGCGTTTGTGGTAGAATAGGCTAACAAATTTTGGAGTAGTTTATGAGGGTCATAGGTTTTGTAGGAAGCCCGTTGCCTTATTATTGTGGATTTTCATTTGAAAACTAAAGGTTCGGAGGAATAAATATGGAAAAACAAACGGCTGGCAGAAACCAGTTGGGCAGGTTTGCGCCAAAGTTCGCGGAACTCAATGACGATGTTCTGTTCGGAGAAGTATGGTCAAGGGAAAGGGAACTCTCCCCCAGAGACCGCAGTATGATTACCGTTACGGCTCTCATTACTGCTGGTATCTTTGACAGTTCTCTGAAAGCCCATATTACTAAGGCAAAAGCCAACGGTATCACAAAAGATGAGATGGCGGAGATAATCACCCATCTTGCCTTTTATGCCGGCTGGCCCAAAGCATGGGCGGCCTTTGGCGTCGCAAAGGAAGTCTATGGAGACAAATGATGAAATTCTTGATTATCTCTGGCAATCCCAAAAAAGATGGGCTTTGTCATTCGGTTATGGAAGAAGTGATTCGGGGAGCAAAAGACGGCGGGGCTGATGTATCTGTTTTTGACACAACCAACATTCCCCGCTGCCACACTTGCAATGGGGGCTGGGGAACCTGCCTTGAAAAGCATACCTGCTCTTTTGGAAAAGACGGCGACGAAGCAGGAACTTCGTTCGATGACGGGCAGCAAGCCGTTGCCGAGGCTGGCGCTTACTGCATCATCACGCCTACCTACTGGCACGAGATGAGCGAGCCTCTCAAGGCTTTCCTTGACCGCCTACGCCGTTGTGAAGCCAGCAAGCATTTTGGGAACAACGGCCAAAAGACCATTATGGAAGGGAAACAAACCTTGCTCATTGCTTCCCCTGGTGGGACTGGTCGGGGTGTTCTGAACTGCCTTGAACAGATGGAAGCTTTCTGTCAGCACGTTGGGGCAGTTGTCTTTGACCACATAGGTATCAACCGTTGGAACAATGATTATAAAAAGCAAGCC
>JAISIL010000006.1 GCA_031262035.1 Spirochaetaceae bacterium
ACGAATAACACGAATGGCCTTCGGCCACACGAATTTTTGCTTACTTAACATAGATTATTCGTGTCGGCGAAGCCGATTCGTGTATATTCGTGGTTGTTTTTTATGATTTCAAAGTTAAAGGTCTTGTCCTGGATGTTTTTTGGACTATCATTGACTTTTCTCAAGGGATGTTGTATATTGTAGGGTAAAGGGGAGTAACATGACCGAGGGGAAAGAAATGGGGTTTATTTACACCGAACTGATTCTGGAAAATCCGGAGGATGTGACACTTTCAAGAGTTGGCTTTATTAAGCCGGAGGAAGTCAGACGGGTTACCGTTAATGCGCTGGTCGATACCGGCGCTGTGCGAATGGTTATCAGCGAGGAACTGAGGCAAAAATTGGGCCTTCGGATTATTGAAAAAGGCACTTCAACTGTGGCAGGAGACTCTACTGTTGAGAATAGTCTTGCCGAGGCAGTTAATATGTACTGGAAAGACCGCACCGCTTCGCAACGAGTTTTGGTGTTGCCAAAGCAAAAAGTGCCGCTTATGGGGGCGCTTGTCCTGGAAGAAATGGACCTGATGCCCGACCCGCTGCATGAAACCGTCGTGGGCCGCCACGGTGATAAGCCGATGAGCATTATCATGTAATTCAAGTTTAGCACTTGCCAAAACGGGAATTATAGTTTATAATAGAAATATGATTAAGATGCTTGCTATCGACCTTGATGATACTCTCTTGCGGCAGGACCTGACAATAAGTCTTCGGACAAGGCGGGATATCAAAAAGGCTATTTCGATGGGGGTTCTGGTGGTGCTGGCCTCAGGACGTATTTCATCAACTTTGGGTAAATATGGGAAGAGTTTGGGCCTTCACAAGGCGCAGAATGGACGGCATGGCTACTATGTAAGCCACAATGGTTCCTGTATTCGTGATTCTGTCAGTATGGAAGCCTTAAAAAAAGAGTTTTTACCCCCGATTACGGCTCTTCGGGTCTGCGATTTAGCCGATGCGGAAGGTTTTCCGGTGCAAATCTATGAAGGCGACACAATGTATATCTCAAAAGAGAATGAATTTACCTGTTTGCACCATAAATTAACCGGTATGAATGTTGTTTTGGCCCCGAATTTTCGTGAATTGGCCACTTCGGGCTGTTATAAGCTTCTTGTTCCCGGCGATCCGATGCTTCTTACCCCTCTTTTATCGATTTTCGAGACTTATCTGGGCGATGAAGCGACGATTTTTACCAGTAAGCCCTATTTTCTTGAAGTCCTGCCCCCCGGCGTGGACAAGGCCAGCGCTCTTGCCTGGATTGCCGAGCAGGAAGGCATCAAATCTGAAGAAGTGATGGCTATCGGCGACAGCATGAACGATGAAGCGATGATTCGCTGGGCCGGCGTAGGCTGCGCGATGATTAACGGAAGCGATGCGGCCAAGCAGGTGGCGCGGATTATCAGCGAACGGACAAATGATGATGACGGCGTTGCCGAACTGATTGAAAAATATATTCTCAACGGAGAACCTCTGCCGGGGAAAAAAGAGGAATTGCATGGATAGCATCCCCATAAATGCTGATGATTCCCCCCTTGTTGTTCTCGAATTAATTTATCAATTAAAGGTAAAAGATGTGATGACTACCGCAGTCATTTCAGGTTCGCCTGATGATACTATCCGTAAAGTGCAGGCAATAATGCGGGAGAATTATATTACCGGCATGCCTATTGTCGATTCCGCGGGCCTCCTTGCCGGCATGATTTCCCTCAGCGACATTATCAGCGCCCTTGACGGTAATTATATAGAAGAATCCTGCGGTAAGTACATGACAAGGAATCTTATCGTTCTGGAAGATGATATGCCCCTTTCTTTTGCTATTTCCTATATCAACAAGTATCGTTATGGCCGTTTTCCGGTTGTCAATAAGAATAAAAATCTGGTAGGAATTCTTACCAGCAAGGATGTAGTGCGCACCCTCTTGGTCGAGATGAACCGCGAGGTGCTTCGTCTGGAAAATACCCAGGGAAAACATGAAAATGCCGGAATGTTTAAAGAGATGGAATTTGCCATTACCAAATATGATTTTGAAACAGCCGGCCGGGCAAGCACCGAAATAAAGAAGACGCTGAAAAAGCGTGATATTGACCCTCAAATTATCCGCCGTGTGTCTATTGCCAGTTATGAACTGGAAATAAATGTAGTTGTTCACTCCGAAGGGGGTGTTATTCACTGCTCAATACAGCCCGACAGGATAATCATTACGGCAAAAGACAGGGGGCCGGGGATTGCAGATGTAAATTTAGCCTTGCAGGAAGGCTGGTCAACTGCAAATGAGTGGATTCGTTCCCTTGGTTTTGGCGCCGGAATGGGCCTTGCCAACACAAAACGAGTTTCAGACGAATTCGAAATAGCCAGCGAACTAGGCAAGGGCACAACAGTAGTCAGCACCGTGTATATCGTCTCGCCCAAACAAGACGACCCAATGGTGTGACCGAGGTAGATACGACCGTCCATGGTCGTAGGGGCACGGCGTTGCCGTGCCCTGTAAAAAATGATTTGGAATAATGATTTGCAAACCATTATTTAGGAGGCAAAATGACAATAAAACAAATTGCAGAAACACTGGGTTTGCAGATAATGCAGCCCGATTTTACCGACACCGACATCACCTGGGCCTATACCGGCGACCTCCTCTCTGATGTGATGGGTAATGCCCATCCTGCCCGGGAAGTGGCAGCAGGCGGCGGAATTTTTATTACCATACAGGCACACAAAAATACTATTGCTGTAGCAACATTGGCAAATTTTAATGCAATAATCATCTGCAATAACCGGGAATGCCCCGAGGACATGCTCGAGGCGGCAAAAGAAGAAGACATTGCCGTGCTCCATACAAGGGAAAATCAATTTACTATTGGTGGAAAATTGTATACAGTAATGATGGAACACAAAAAGTGAGCGAAAAGTATGCTGGCAGACCTGCATAACCATTCCTGCCTTTCCCCTTGTGGTTCTCTGGAACTATCGCCGAACAAACTGGTTGCCCTTGCTGCAGCCCGTGGCATAAAGGCCCTTGCCTTAACCGACCACAATACGGCCCTGAATTGCCCGGCTTTTTCTGCAGCCTGTAAAAAAAACGGCATTATTCCCTTTTATGGCATTGAAGCAACTACATCGGAAGAAATACATGTAGTTTGCCTCTTTGCAAACCTTGATGCAGCCCTTGCCTTTGGGGACTATGCATACAGTATAATTACCCCCCTGCCGAACAACCCTGACAAAACCGGCGACCAGGTCTATGTTGACGAAGATGAAGATATAGCCGGCGAACTGGAATACTTTTTACCCAGCGCAATAGACTTAAGCA
>JAISIL010000044.1 GCA_031262035.1 Spirochaetaceae bacterium
TATTTCACGCCAGGAGACCTACGGCTATGAAATCACCCGTGCCCTCAATGCGCTAGGTTTTGAAAATGTGGTAGACGGCACCGTGTACACAATACTGGTGCGGCTGGAAAAAAATAAACTGGTTGACACAGAACAGAAAAAATCCAGCATGGGTCCTCCGCGCAAGTTTTTTCGCTTAAACAATGCAGGAAAGGCGGAGCTGGAAAGCTTCTGGCGCAAGTGGCAGTTCGTGTCAACTAAAATCGAGGCATTACGAGGTACTTAATGCAGCCTTTTGCAGTTCCAGATAGGCGTCCCGGCCAATATCCATGTTGGCAAACCGCTCTTTTAGCACAGCCTTCTCCTTCATGTTGAGGCCGGGAGTACGCAGGATGTTCTTTATACGGCTTTTGTTTGCTTCACAAGCCACCTGATAGGCATCCCAGGGACATCCTTCACGGCGAAACTTGAAATAAGTGGGAAACAGTTTCTCGCCAATCTGATATTCAGGAGGCTTCTTGACTATATCCAGGCAGCGCAGGGCGTCAACGAAATCCTGTATCCCTTTGTTGAGGCTGTCGCGTACATCTTTATCGTCCTCTTCAGAATACGCCAGATCCTGCTCCATAAAGGTAAGCTCCGCAAAGGCTATGACCAGACAATCCCTCGATGCGCCGACATCTTTGAAGTTCTGCAATGCCCCAGCAATACCGCGAGTATAATTTATACGCCCTTCGGCTTCCTGGCCTTCAGTATCAAAACCTTTGCGGCCTCTATTTATGTAGGCAGAGTTATCTACTAAACTTTTTATCAAGCCATCCAGGTCCAAGGTTCGCCTCCGCTTCAGATAAGTTCCAGCCAGACTTTAAGAGTTCGTCCTTGCCGATATAATCCCGATATAACCGCGCTAAGTAAGGCGGAAGTGGAACTGTATGATGCAACTTCTCCGCTTCCTCGTATTTACCCTGTTTTTCCAGTTCAATACACCTAACGCCAACCGCGAGCTTGTCAGCCAAGCTCATTGTTTCTATGTATTTCATTTCTACACCTTACTATATTTGCAGCAGTTTGTCAATAAATCAATGTTAGTCTCCATACAAAATAATAACACAATCATATATGCAGAAGGGAAACCGCTAAGGACAAAGATTTATCATTAGCCGGGAAAAAAATAGCATATTATGGGTCCGCTTGCACCGCATTATGAACAGAGCCACCTTCATGATACTCTGCGGATGCTTCGGTCAAGTACCCATAATATGCTATTTTTTCTCCCGCTGAGAAAACTAAGTCTGGCGGTTTCCCATTCACCTTATTTTATGATTCATTAATTGTAAAAAAAATAAAATTAATGACATAACTACAACATTAAGATAATTAGACATGAAAGTCCATATAATACTCATCACCGATTTTATAAAATTCTACATCAGTTCTTCCATAACGTTCCAAATCTTGTTTTGTTACAAAAGCACCATTTGCAAGTCCTAAACGATTTCTAAAATACTCGCCAAGAAAACTGTTATTTTGCGGTGTATGTAATGTGGAACCTTCTTCTGTTTTCTCTGCACGACGACATAGAAATGATTTATCATCATCTGTTACAACATTAAAACTCTGTGGTGCCGGTGGAAAAAAATCGCTAGTATATACTGCTTTTGGAAGTTGAATATAAGCTTGGTTTTTTTCACGCCCAGGACGTTGTCCCCAATTTAAGCCACCACGATTCTGAATATCTCCAGTTTTTGTACTATACAATGGAACTAAAACATGTTCTATTTCTGTATATGTATCAGAGGCTTCTGCTTGGTAATCCTCATGTAAATGCCTTTTGTAATAATTAGAATCATTATGAATTGTTATAAGCGATTCTGCTTCATGTAAATTACAAAATATTGAATCAGTTTCAATAGTATCTAAATAATCATCTATATTCGTGTCATGTATTTCTGCAAGTACCTCCCTTTGATAAAAGAAAGCATTTTGAGTATAATTTGCCGACCCGATAAAAGCCTTGTAAAAATCGTCTCCACGATACCATACATACAATTTACTATGAATTGGTGGAACTTTATAAATATAACTGCATAAGAAACGGTTCCTAAAAGCCTCTTCATCAGAATTAACAATACTTTGAAAACCATTATGATTACTGAATGAAAGTCCATCTGATGGACACATACCTATATGCAATTTAATTTGTACATCTAATTTATGTTTATGTAATTCTTCTAAGTGATCAAAAGCCATAGAAGAGGTGGCATACCCAGAAATAATTTTGAGGATATTTGCCCCTTCCATGCATGGTTTTATTAATACTTCATTGTATAAATCACTATAAATCATATCGCACAATACTCCGGCTCTTTTTCTAAAAGGTACATACATTTTGGGTTTTCAATTTTATATATTTCCTCTTGTTCCACTTGAACTCTTGGAGCAAGATTATACTCATCATACTCATATTGAATGTTAGCAAAACAATTTAAGATTGCCTCAAAAATAATCCTAACACCATCACAAGGAACAGCCATGCCTATTTGCTTTCTAACACTTTCTTTAGAACCAACAAACTCAAAAGTGTCTTCAAAAGTTTGTAGCCTAGCACGTTCTCTATTTGTTAATGCTCTGTCTTCTTTCCAGTGGTATACGTGGGTACCTCCACCACCACTACCTGTAATTGTATAAGCTGGCTTATCAGGATCAAGGCGTCTATAAATTTGACTAATTTTTGCACCACTAACATTTAACTGCAATTCTTCTGGAATATCTGCAGTAAAAGCATTCTGGCCTGGTTTTATATATTGTAAACGTCTTATTACATCAGCCGATTGTTTCGTAAGTTCATTATTCGCGGCTGTTTTTGGTATCTTTGGAATCTCTATTGCATCTCTACATGTCCTTTTTTTATCAACATACATTTTAGTAGATGGAACTTTGTATACTACCTTCTCAGTTTTGTGAATACCTATTATAATTATACGATGACGTGCTTGCGGTACTCCATATTCTTCAAATTTGTATAGATGTGGATATACAGAATATCCAGCGTTAAACATATCCTCAATAATTTTTGCAAAAGCCTTACCATCATTCGCATTCTTTAGACCGCCAACATTTTCAGCTAAAAACCATCTAGGCTGAAACATTTTAAGGGCTTTTACACCAAAAGAATATAACGGCCCGAAAGTACCGTTCATGCCTTTCTGTTCGCCAACAACACTAAAATCATTACAGGGGAAACCAAAAGCAAGTGCATCTATACTAGATATTTCTTCCAATCGTCCAAAATCGAGTTTTCTTATATCCTCACAAATCACAGTATCAGGGTCTTTTGCTATGTTTTTGACAAAAGTATCACAAGTGTCTTTATCATAGTCATTTGCC